>DRPN01000161.1 GCA_011374625.1 Bacteroidota bacterium | reverse complement strand
TTAATGATGTGGAACCGTTCCATTGGCTTAAGCATACACTTGAGGTCATTCCGGACTATCCGGTCAACCAGCTTGACAAACTTTTACCCCGAAAATAAATTTTTACCCCGGCTTAGCCTGTCCGACCCTATATGTAATTTGCCGAAGGGATACCGAATATATTAAAAGAGTGTAAAAAAGATTACGAAAATGCCTTGAAAATCAGCATTATCAAAGCATAATCAAAAAACAAATTTATCTTTTTTCTTTTCGTTCTCCCCTTCTTTCCCGGATGTTAAGGCTGGCGAAAATGATAAAAACGGTGCCGATCACGACAAGCGCGATGGTGGCAACGATATGTCCTGCCCACGCTTCGTGTTGATGTTGTTGCAAAAGATCATTGTTCCTGGGTTGGGTAAACAGTCCGATGAGAGAGCTGATAATAATGAGTATGCCCACAAATACAAAAATATAATCATAGACAGCGGAGATAACCTGGGAAGTACGATATATTCTGGATTTCTTGAAATCCTCGTATCTTTTTCTGGCGGCCCGGGCTGCCCGGGCCCTGGCTTTTTGACGTTCTCGTTGCATCCATTCCCGGAAAAGATCATCTTCCCGGGAAGATCTTCCCTGTCTTTGGGAATATGTACGCGATCTTCTCTGCGAAGAACTCCGGGCAGAGGAAGCATAGGCTTTATGTTCTTTCAACCGGATCAGGAACTCATAGGCTTCATTGACTTCGATAAACTTATCTGCTGCTGTCTCCGATTTGTTAATGTCCGGATGATACATCTTTGCTTTGGTGCGGTAGGCCCGCTTGATCTCCGGAAGACCGGCCCCCTGACGAAGCCCCAGAACCCGGTAGTAATGAAGGTACGATGAGATATTATTTGTATCCGCTGCCATGTGTGCAATTTAGGATAATTTTTTAAGAATTACCTAAATTTTGTATCTTCACCTTATATGAAAATATGAGCTATGCGCAGGGTAATAGAAACCGGGAAGGTTCCGGTAAAGCTATGGACAAATGAGGTGGAGCCGGGGGCTATGGAGCAGATTATGAACCTGGCCAACTATCCTTTTGCATTTCATCATATTGCTATCATGCCCGATTGTCATGAAGGTTTCGGTATGCCCATCGGCGGGGTAATGGCTACACGCGGTGTGATCGTCCCCAATGCCGTGGGAGTGGATATAGGGTGTGGCATGATCGCCGTAAAAACCAGCCTTGCCGGGATAGAGAGAAAAATACTTGAAACGGTGACCCGGGAGATCCGGTCTGTGATCCCTCTGGGGTTTGAACATCATAAAAAATCTCAGGATATAAAATATATGCCGGACCTGCCCGTAGCCGACCTGCCCGTCGTACGACGCGAATATGAGAGTGCCCGTCATCAGGTGGGAACCCTGGGCGGAGGCAATCATTTTATCGAAATACAACAGGGCAACGACGGGCATCTCTGGGTGATGATACACTCAGGCAGTCGCAATCTCGGCAAACAGGTGGCCGACGAATACAACAGGCTGGCCAAAGCGCTGAATAAAAAAGAAAATATCAAAAATACCTGGGAGAAACAACTGGCTTATCTTTATACAGACAGTGAGGAGGGACAGCGGTATATTCGCGAGATGGAATACTGTGTGGCTTTTGCTTTTGCCAACCGCAGCCTGATGATGGATACCGTGCTGGGCATACTGGATTTTATGGTGAAAGGACCGGTGGAGGAGACAGACCGGGTGGCAATTGCCCACAATTTTGCAGCCCTGGAAAAACATTTCGGGCAGGAAATATGGGTACACCGCAAAGGAGCCACGCCTGCCTTTAAGGGTATGCGGGGAATCATTCCCGGCTCGCAGGGTACGGAGAGTTACATCGTGATGGGAAAAGGCAATGAAGAGAGCTTCAGCAGTTGCTCGCACGGCGCCGGCAGGGTGCTGGGACGACGGCAGGCCGTCAGGCATCTGAACTTGCAAAATGAAGTGGAACGGTTAGAGAAAAAAGGGATTATTCATTCTATACGCCGTCAGAAAGACCTCGACGAAGCACCTTCGGCCTACAAGGATATCCACCGGGTCATCCGTCTGCAGGAAGACCTGGTGGATGTGCTTGTGGAACTGCAGCCGCTGGCAGTGGTAAAAGGGTGAAGAAGCAGAAAGCAAAAGTTTCCCCATCCCAATTCCGCTAAAGCTGTGCACCTAAACAGGAGGGAAGGGCTTGTAACGTATTGCCATAGCCATCTTTGCGCAAATAATTCTGTGGCATCTGCGTGAATACATATTAAATATTAATTTATTTAATCATTGGTCTTTTTTACCGGACACTAATGATTATTTTTGAAACAAAAAACCATGGACAAAAAGTACAATGTTGCCCTTGCTTCCTTCGGCATGTCAGGTCGTGTGTTTCACGGACCCCTGCTGAAGGTGCATAAAGGTTTTAAAGTGAGGAAGGTGCTGGAGAGGACCAGGAATCTGTCGGCAGACCTGTTTCCCAGGGCAGAGATCGTGCGTACCTATGAGGACATCCTGCACGACGGGGAAATAGATCTTGTGGTTGTCAACACTCCTGATCGGTTACATTATGAAATGACTCGTCAGGCATTGGAAGCCGGCAAGCATGTGGTGGTGGAGAAACCGGTGACCCTTCGGGCGCGGGAAGCCGATGAATTGATCCAACTGGCCCGGGAGAAAGAAAGAATATTGACGGTTTTTCAAAATCGCAGGTGGGACGGGGACTTCCTGACTGTGAAAAAGATCCTGAAAGAGGGCTGGCTGGGCCGGCTGGTGGAAATGGAATCGCATTTTGACCGGTACCGTAATTATCTTCGTGAAGAGAGCTGGAAAGACCGGGAAAATGAAGGAACAGGCAGCATCTATAACCTGGGATCGCACCTGGTTGATCAGGCGCTGGTCCTTTTCGGGATGCCGGAAGCTCTTTTTGCCGACCTGCGGGTGGTGCGTTCAGGAAGCAAGGTCAATGACTATTTTGATATAAGGCTTTTTTATCCGGGTTTGCGGGTGATTCTGAAAAACTCATACCTGGTGATGAAACCCGGACCCCGGTTTATGGTGCATGGAGAAGAAGGTTCTTATCTTAAGTATGGGATAGACCCCCAGGAAGAACGGTTAACAGCCGGCGTGCTACCCCTGGAGCCCGGGTGGAGCGCCGAGGAAAAGAAAAACTGGGGTTATCTGGTGAGCAACGGCAAACTGCCGTATGACGGAAAATATCAGTCGGTACCCGGAAATTATATGGCTTTTTATGATCATTTGTATAAAACACTACAGGGAGAGGAACCGCTGGCTGTCAGACCGGAAGAATCGCGCGACGTGATCCGCCTGATCGAATTGGCCATAGAAAGCAATGAAAAAAAGAAAGTTGTGGAAATTGCCTAATTGAAAAGTGAGAAAATATTTAATCCCCACCGAACACAATGAAACTACAAAGTTTTCAGAGATTTATATGTTACATTTAAATACTAAACCCGAAACTCTACTCCCTAAACTTCATATGCATAACTTTTTCCCAAATATTTTAGCCACTCCTCTGATCACCAACCGGATGATCAGGATCACAACGTACAGCACCACGGTAAGTACCAGTACGTAACCAAACTGGGTGTACAATTCTTTCCATGCTGTGTGATAGATGATGATGGACAGGATATTCAGGAAGAAAGCCAGGATAAAGGCGGCCAGCAGGTACCAGAGCTCTCTTTTCTTTGTTTTTACGGTTATAATGGTGTCTTTCATGGCTAAAAATTTTTAAGGATCAGTTCTTCCGGCATTGTTATTACTTTTCCGGTCATCATTGCTTCATCGCCCAGGAGGGCGACTATCGTAGCGTAATAACCTTGTTTCAGGAGGTCACGGTATTTCTCGCCGGTTTGTACGGCATGGACAAATCCCTCCATCTCAAGGCGTGTGCCGTCGTCTTCCAGTTTTTCATTAAGGATAGGTATTCCGTTATCTTTAACAGGTGTGTCTGGGACCCAGCTGGCACCTCCGAGGGGCAGATCATCAAACAGGCCGTGTTCTATATTGTTGATCAGTTGCAGGATTCCCGGTGCCGGAGGAGGTGTCTCCGTCCACATCAGGCCTGCCTCCAGTTCCATGGTGCCTTTGGGACCCATGATTTGTTCTTCGAGACCGTAATGTTTATTACTTGTAAGGGAGTCATAGATCGTCTGGGTGCCGTCCGGATAAGTATATACCAGATTGACATTGTCAAACACCTCCCGGCCGTCTTTCCAGTAGTTGATGCTGCCGGAGCCCATGATCTTTACAGGATAGCTGCCGAGGATATAGTTGGCTACCTGCATCTGATGAGAGGCTAACTCGGTCATTAATCCCCGGGAATAATCACGGTAAAGACGCCAGTTGATGAAATGTTCCATGTCGGGATACATTTTGGGATCGGCAAAGTCTGCCACGTTTCCCTTAGGTACAGACCTGCGCCAGCTACTGTTGCGGTGCCAGTAAGCCCTGATCTGGGTTACTGTTCCAATCTGGCCGGCACGAAGCAACTCAAAAGCATGCAGATATTTAGGATTAAACATTCGCTGATGTCCTATTTGCAGCAGGTTGCCGGTCTCCAGGGCTGTCCGGACCATCTTCAGGGCATCTTCCGGCAGTATGGCCATGGACTTTTCACAGAACACCTGTTTGCCGGCCTGCAGGGCATCTATGGTGATGGTGGCATGTGTATGCAGCGGCGTGGCTATAACCACGGCATCCAGGTCTTTCATCTCATCAAGCATCTTACGGTGATCCCTGAATCCTTTGGCTTTGTTGTCCGACATGCGTATGGCTCGCTCCAGATGCGGCGGGTAAATATCACATACGGCTGCAATTTCTGCCTGTGGAATGTCTTTCAGATGCAGAAACAGAAGATATCCCCTCGAGCCGATGCCTATCATGCCTATGCGTATTTTATCTCCCCTGAAAATTTTTTCCGAAGGATTAGCGGCATAACCACGCAGCCACGACAACTGCGACGCCAGTACCGTCGAACCGGTTAGTAATGCAACCTGTTTTAAAAAATCACGTCTTGATTCCTGTTTTTTCATTTTGGTCGTCAGTATTTAAAGAATTGGTAAAAGTACGAACATTTTCTTTTTGTTTTAAATAAATAATTTCAACTGATTGTGAAATACCTGCGAATGTCTTCAGGATATCATCCCGTTCTGTTTCGTTGGCCACGAGAAAAGCAGTGGAAAGTATTTCGGCCTCCAAAGGATCCTTTGTCATGACCGATACCGTTTTCCATCCTGTGACAGGCATGCCGGTACGGGGATGAAAAACAGGCAGGTATTCTTCCTTTCCGGCCGGTTTGCGTTGCAGGGAAGCTCCCGATGAGGAAAGGGCTGCATCATGTAAAGGAAACACATATACATTCCGGTAAGGCGCAAAGATATGAGTGATCCCAACAGGCCAGTGAGGGCCGTGGGGATGTTTCCCCACTCCCAGGATGCTGCTGCCACCGAAACTTAATAAAGCATTTTCAAGGCCTTCATTTTTCAGGAAATTACCTGCTTCACGCAGTGCCAGTCCTTTCCCGAAAGCCCCCGGATCGATGCCCGTGTCTTTCGTTTTGAAAAAGACGGTTTGCTTTTCCGGGTCCAGGATCACTTGTTTCCAGCCGCTGCGGGAAGCTATTTTTTTAACATCCTGCGGATCTCCCGACCACCGGCTTTCTTTCCAGAATTCCTGTATGGCCAGAATCGCCGGATCGAACAGCCCGTGCGTATCCCGGACATATCTGTTACATTCTTCCAGTACGAAAAATATTTTTTCATCCACTTCGACAGGATGACGGGATGCTTCAAGATTGACCCGGGAGATATCACTGTCCGGTTCGAAACGGCTGAGATGCCGGTGCCACCACAATACTTTTTCCTCCATATCGCGGGAAAAATTTTCCAATCTTTTTCTTTCGGACCCGGGAATGACCATCTCAAAGCGGGTGCCCATGGCATAAAAACTGCGGTAGAAAAGGTTGTTTTGTACCCCCATGAGAACCGGATATTATTCTTTATTATTGTTGTTGTCCCCTTTCTCGTCCGGCAGTGTATTGCTGACCATGGAAGGGGGTAGTCTTTTTTTAGCTTTTACGCCCAGCGTCCGTAATTTCTCAGCTTGTCCGATGAGGTTGCCACGGCCGTCTTTTAACTGGCTCATGGCCGACTCGTAACTCTTTTGTGTCTTTTCAATATGAATGCCTATGTTTTGCAGGTTATCCACAAAACCTACAAATTTATCATACAGGGCAGCTCCCCGCTCGGCGATTTCCAGGGCATTGCGATTCTGATATTCCCTCTTCCACAGATCCGCAATTAACTTCAGGGCTGCAATAAGGTTGGTGGGGCTGATCAGGATGATTCTTTTACGGTAAGCATAATCCCAAAGCTCAGGGTCGTTTTGCAATGCCAGGAAATAAGCCGGCTCATTGGGGACGAACATCATGACGAAGTCCAGTGTAGTGGTGAAGTCCTGGTAATTTTTGTTGCTGAGTTCATCAATATGTTTCCGCACCGACAGGACGTGTTCCCTGACAGCTTTCTGTTGTTGTTCCGGATCTTCCGTGTTGGTGTACCGGGCATAAGCGGTCAGGGACACTTTCGAGTCGATAATCACCTTGCGGTCGTCGGGATACCGGATGATGACATCCGGCTGCAACTTCCTGCCCTCAGGGTTTTTTATAAAATTGCCGTCTTCATCTTTCAGAAATTCCTGCACAAAATATTCCCGGTCTTTCACCAGTCCGGATTGTTCCAGTATATTTTCCAGGATCATCTCGCCCCAGTCGCCCTGGGTTTTGGAACTTCCTTTCAGCGCTTTGGCCAGGTTGTTGGCCTCTTCGCTGATCTTCTGGTTCAGCTCGACAAGATCCTTTATCTTTTCTCCCAGCGAGAACCGTTCCTTGGACTCTTTGTCATACACTTCTTCCACTTTCTTTTTGAAGGTCTCGATGTTCTCGCCCAAGGGTTTCAGAATGGTTTCCAGATTTTCTTTGTTTTGTTTGGTGAATTTCTGTGTCTTCTCTTCGAGGATTTTGTTGGCAATGTTTTCAAATTCCAGGTTGAACTTTTTGGCCATTTCCTCAATTTCTTTCTTCTGGGTCTCCAGTTTCTCTGCCATAGCCCGGTTGTTAGCGGATAGCTCGGCCAGCCGGCGCATGGCCTCATTCAGCTCGTTGGTTTTTTCTTTTATTTCTTCCCTGAGTTGTTCCTGTTCTTTCCGGGCCTGCTGTAACGATTCCTGGGCCGTGGCCAGTTTGGCCTGAAAAGAGGCCTTTTCCGGGGCAAATTTACTCTTGCATGTAAGAGAGGTGATCCACCAGGCGGCCACGCTACCGATCAGGATCCCGATCAGGATATAAATTATTTCCATAAAAATATGGTTTTATGTGCCAAATATTGAAAGGTAAAATTAGCAATTAATCCGAAACACTGATCTTATTCATTAGAACATGAATCAAAAGGTATAATAATGTCTATCTTCATTATTATTGTTTTCAAATAGGCTAAATTTATTTGAGTGCATAGAGATAAATAGAGATAAGTTATATACTTGAAGAGAGGTTAACCATGCCGTCTTACCTGCTTCACCTACTTTCGGTAAATAAATATCTACTGTATAACTGATCGTCTGGAAAGTATAAAAAGACATCCCCATAGGCAGAAAAATAGAAGCTATATCAAAACGGATATGAAGCCGGATATTGCTGAGAAGGGCCTGATAATCACATGGAACAACAGGCAACCCTGTCATATCATAAGATTCAGGTTATCTACAAAGAAAAAGTATATTTGAAATAAACCAGCAAGCTTAGGTTGATAAGAAGACTAAAAGCACACCCTTTCTTCGTTTCTTTTTCCACTCCCCTTCCGTATTGTATATATTCCGTCCGACCTGGTAATCCACAGTTGCCGGACGAATGTTATATGGTAAAACCCGATATCCTTCTTCTTTCCGGCAGCAACATTGATCCCGAACTGTAAAACAATCATCCACAATAAATTTCCGGAACATTTATTGCAACAGGACCCAAAACGCTTCTGCAGGCTATCACGCACTACTGAGGTGATTCGGTTGCCTTCTATCTGCGAATCTCCGTTATCAGCTTTTTCTTCTGATCTTCAAATGCTGACCTGGACGTATTTTGTCACGTCTGGAGAGATTGTTCAATTTGAGAATGTCATTTTCCGTAACACCATCATATTTCCTGGCGATTTCCCATATCGTATCTCCCCGTCTAACCCGGTAATATTCATAATGTTCATCCAGGGGCTGACCCTGCTTCACTCCTTTCGGTTGTATAGTAGAGTTTCCGGACAGTCGTTGCTTCTCCGCAAAAGAATAATGGTTAAACTTCTTATAATAGGAAACCTTGGATTTCGGCACATAGACAGCCAGTCGCTGTCCAACACGGATCATATTATGCCGAATATGATTCCAGTATCTTAGGTCTGAGATTCTTACATGAAACCATTCCGAGATAAATCCCAGGTTGTCCCCCTGTTTTACCGTATAATAAATCTTTACACATCCTTTTGGCGGTGGCGGATTGTAACGCGTATATTGCGGAGCCAGTATCTTCCGTGAAGGATCGAAATAGATCGAATCCTTATAGGTAAAAATAGAGTCCTGAAAATCTATAAACTTTCCCGTATATTGTAGGGGAAGTACCAGTGTAAAAGGACGAATGCTCCCGGGGATAATGTCCCGCCGGTATTGCGGATTCATGTCTCGCAACTGTTGCAACGGGATGTGCAACACATCAGCCACCTGACACAGATGCAGATCCTCCTGCACAATCAGTGTGTCCCGCATCACAGGTATATTGATCGTGACAGGTTTCAACCCGTGGTCCCGGTAATAATTCATGGTATAAACCGCGGCGATATATGCCGGAACATATCCTCTGGTCTCCCGTGGCAAACGGTAATAGATCTTCCAGTAGTCCTTCACCCCGCCCGAGCGGCGTATTGCTTTATTCACATTCCCCGGCCCGCAGTTATAGGCGGCAATCACCAGGATCCAATCGTGATACAAACCGTACAGATCTTTAAGGAACCTGGCAGCCGCATAAGTAGACCGGATTGGATCCCTACGCTCATCTACCAGAGAGTTAATGGTCAGGCCATACATCTTGCCTGTACTATACATAAACTGCCATAAGCCTACAGCCCCGGCCCGTGAACGTGCTCTGGGGTTCAGCGCCGATTCGATGACGGCCATGTACTTTAATTCGACAGGCAAATCTTCCTGGTCAAATATCTGTTCGATAAGCGGGAAATAATAGTCTGACATCCCCAGCATCACTTCCATTTTGTCTTTTTTCTTCTGCGTATATACATTGATATAATTACGTACAATATGATTGTACGGCAAGGACACAACACTGGGGACCTTACTTAATCTGACGATATAAACACTGTCAGGATAACTTGTGGAAGTACTGTCCGATTCGAAAGATTCCTGTACCAGCGAGGTATCCTGCATCAACGACTGTTTTACATAGTACAGGTTCAGCAAACTATCCAGATTATCCAGAAACTCCAAAGCAGACCCCCCCACTTCTCCCGCCAGGCTGTCCTTTTCAGGTTGATCAGCCATCCCGTGAAAGGAGATAAACCAAAACATCCACAACGCTGCTATTGAAAATCTCTTTATCATTTTTTCTTGTTTTTCATCATTAAAATTAAAAAGTAAAACTGCACGTAAGACCTGCGGCAGTGCCTGTTCCGTCAGGCCGTACTGCCGGCAACACCTGCATGCTCAGATCAGGGGAAATGTCAAAGTCAAACAACTGGGCATCCACCACCGCATCGAGGATGGTCAGGATATACCACCCAGCCAGACCAATCATGGACATGTCCCGGTATCTTTTGTAATAATCCATTCCGTTTTTCAATTGCGATTCAACCCAATCCCTGTCTCCCCTTTTATATGTCTCCGGATACAAAACATCATCATAGGTAGAAGGGTCTATCGAAGGACTTATCAGCTTAAGATAACTGGTGGTTCCGGGATTCTTATCCGTAAAGTCAAGATAAGCATTCCGGTATGTGATATAATGGGTTCCGTTAAAATAAACAAAATATCCCAGGGAAGTAAAACCGGCATATACAAGAGGAAGTTTCCAGTATTTCCGGTTATAGACTTGCCCCAGTCCGGGAAACACGGCTGAAAAAAGAGCTGCTTTCCTGGGCGAATGATAAATAGTGTCGGCTACTTTCCCCCTATTGACAGACACAAAAGTTGTATCTTGGGCACGTCCCGAACAGGCAGAACTCATACACAAAAGGATGCCGGAAATGGCAATGATATATTTTACCAAACGTACTTTCAATTCCTGATCTGTCTGCAAACACCAATCTTCACAACACAAAGATAAGGAATTTATTACATGTACGCTGAAAATATGTAGGATTATGCTTTCAGTCTGTCAAATAGTTCAATGATTTTTTCCAGGTCTTCTGGGGTTTCAAAAGGGATTACGATCTTTCCTTTTCCTTTGTTATTCACACGAATCTGAATGTCTGCGGAGAAAAAACCGGACAGTTGTTTCTGCAGATTCTGGTAAGTTTCGTTCAGTTGTTGATTTTTTCTTCTGATCTTATCATCCGATTTCACTTTTCTGGTCACCAGTTTACGTACGAGATCTTCAGTCTGTCGCACCGACAGCTCATTCCTTAAGATCTGATAGTACAATTCAATCTGTTCTTCAGGGTTGTCTATACTTATCAAAGAGCGGGCATGTCCCATGGTAATTTTTCTTTCCCGTATGCCAAGCTGTATCTCTGCCGGCAACCGTAGCAGCCGCAGATAATTAGCCACCGTGGAGCGTTTTTTCCCCACCCGTTCAGATAGGTTTTCCTGGGTAAGATTACATTCTTCGATCAGTCGGTGATATGAAATAGCTATTTCAATAGCATCCAAGTCTTCCCGCTGAATATTCTCCACCAGAGCTAGTTCAAGCATTGCCTGGTCATCAGCCGTACGTATGTATGCGGGGATGGTTTTTAGTCCGGCCATGGCAGCTGCTTTCAAGCGTCTCTCGCCAGTAATGAGCTGATAAAAACCGTCTTCCATTTCCCGAATCGATATAGGTTGTATAATCCCCAGTTCCCGAATGGATGAGGCCAGTTCCTGCAAGGCCTCCTTATCAAAATTCGATCTGGGCTGAAAAGGATTGACAGAAATCTTTTCTATCTCCACTTCTGTAATCCGCTCTAACTTTTCAAGTTTTTCCTTATCAGCATCATCTATCAGGGCTCCCAGTCCCCGGCCCAATGCATTCTTCCGTGCCATAATTTTCTTTTTAACGTATTATTTTCTCGGCTTTTTTGATTTTTGTCTTGTCGTTTTTTTGAAGTAGCTCCCTGGCCAGGTTCAGATAATTGATCGCTCCTTTGGAGTTAGCATCGTATAACAATGCCGGTTTGCCAAAACTAGGGGCTTCACTCAGCTTTATATTTCGCTGAATAACGGTTTCAAACACCATCTGCTGGAAATGCCTCCGTACTTCATCCACCACTTGGTTAGAGAGTCTGAGTCTGGAGTCATACATGGTCAACAGAAAACCTTCAATCTCCAGATCAGGATTTAACCGGCTTTGTATGATCTTGATGGTATTCAATAATTTTCCCAGTCCTTCCAGGGCAAAATACTCACACTGCACGGGTATCATTACCGAGTCGGCAGCCGTCAGTGCATTTACTGTCAACAAGCCAAGTGATGGAGAACAATCTACCAGGATAAAATCATACCGGTTCCTCACTTTTTCCAGCACCTGTTTCATTACCTGTTCCCGGTTGGGCATATTCAGCATTTCTATCTCGGCTCCTACCAAATCGATAGTGCTGGGAATCAGATCCAATCCTTCTATTTCCGAGGTAAGCACCACCTCCTCAGGATGTTTATCATCCACGAGACAATCATAAACGCTTGCTTTTATATTCCTTACATCAAAACCGATCCCTGAAGTGGCATTGGCCTGCGGGTCAGTGTCTGCCAACAACACTTTATATTCCAAAGCCGCCAAACTGGCTGCCAGATTTATAGCCGTAGTCGTCTTCCCGACTCCCCCTTTCTGATTGGCAAAAGAGATGATTTTCCCCATATGTTCTTTTCTTTCGTTAAGATTTTTTAATAGAGGTCAAATTTACTACTTTCGCCTTTTTCTATTGGTTGCCATGAATCGTAATTGTAAACATTTTTTCTCCAGTTACTAACACTTTATTAACAGGATATCACTATTTATGCTGTTGCTCAACCGATTAGTATTTTTTATCCCTGACTGCCATTGCCTAATAATCACATATGAAGGATAAAACTGACATCTGGTATATCATCATTAATCCGAATGCAGGCAAACGCAGGGGATCCAAAGATTGGCATCTGATTGCCTGTCTGCTGGGAGAGGCCGGGATCGGTTTTAAATCAATATACACGGAACATAAACACCATGCCATTGATCTGACCCGTAAGGCCATTGCCCGGGGCTGGCGAAAGTTTGTAGTAGTAGGCGGCGACGGCACCATGAACGAGGTGGTGAACAGCAGCCCGGAACAGCCGGAGATGATTTTCTATTCGAAGATTAATTAATGTAGCGGGATAAACTTCACCTCAAACAGCTTGGGCCATTTTTTTCCGGTTATAAAAATCCTCTTTCCGACAGGATCCCAGGCAATACCATTCATCACATCCGTATCGCTGCGGTATTCCCGCCGGGGCAGAATACCCCTGAGATGAATACGGGCAAGCACCTTCCCGCAGGAAGGATCAATCTGAACAATATCATCGGTCTGATACACATTGGCGTAAATCGTATGATCGATATATTCCAGCTCATTTAACTGGTCAACAGGTCCCCGATCGTCAAAGACTTCTATTTTTTTCAGGATCGTAAAATATTTAGGCTCGATAAAATACAAATTATGACTGCCGTCGCTCATGATCAGGTTTTTGCCGTCGGTGGTCAACCCCCATCCCTGGGTATTGTAACGGATTTTGCTTTTCAGGGTAAAACTGCCTTTATCATAGATAAAGCCGATGCGGGAGGTCCACGTAAGCTGGTAGATCAGATTTCCCAGGATACAGATCCCCTCCCCGAAAAGATCCGGAGACAGATTCAGTGACTCAATTATTTTGCCGGTTTTCAGATCCCATTTACGGAGAGAAGAGAACCCTCTAAGCCCGGTTCCTTCATACATATAACCGTCTTCATAGACCAGCCCCTGGGTATAGGCATTCCTGTCGTGCGAATATGCTTTCACCACCTGATAGGTATACTCTTTCGGAATAAAATCAGAGGTGAGGGTAATATGAATGCTTTTATGGCGCGGTTTTTTTCCTTTGAAATATACAACGGCACGCAGGGAATGTACTCCTACCGTTGCATTCTTCGTTTCCCAGATTCCTTTTATATGATAATGATGCCAGGATGCCAGTCGGGAATCATCCACAAGGATCACGACCGAATCGGGCACCGTGCTGCTGTCACCGACTATCAGCTCAAACTCTACGGGATGTCCCGTTTGAAAGGTCAATACTTCTTTGGGACGCAGGAAAGTGATTTTCTTTTTGGGACGTGCCGGAGCAGCCTCCTTTTTGACAGCAATTTTTTCAATGTTATTCCCGGAGGCCCTCCGGCCTTTGCATCCTACCGACACAAACGGCATTCCGATCAGGCTTGTCAACAAAAGAAAAGGCAGCAACATATGTGTTGTTTTTCTGCCAAACAACCCTGCCAGCAATCTTTTTCTGCTTCTTTTTTCAAATACCCTGTTCATTCTCTCAATTTCATCAGGGACAAGGATCTCCCACACTTTGCTCCATCCAGGAAACCCCCCGAGGTTTTTATCATCTATATAAATATCCGCATTTATTTTCCGGCTGACGGTTTCTTCATCAAACACCTCCTCCGGATAATTCTTATTGACAGCATAAAATTCAATCCCGTTTTTACGACAGAATTCCACGGCTTCTTCCAGTTCTTTGCCTGTCCGAAAAGTCCAGAGGATCAAACTGGCCCCTCTTTTCTGCAAGGCTTTAAGCGTTTCAAAGGCAAACAACTTCACTTTTCCGATGGCAGGATATTCATGTTCCACGATCGTCCCGTCGAAGTCCACCGCTATTTTCACGTTCATCAGATCAGGTTGTATCATGGTTCCCTCCAATTCTTACTATGTCATTAACAGATTTCCGCGACCGGTTTTCTTTCAATGAACCGGGTAAAATTAGTGAAAATTGATGAATTCCATTACTTTTGCCGGAGATAAGAGTTCTATCCGATAATTTTTATTAGTCCATGAAGCGACATATCCCCAATGCGATTACCCTGATGAACCTGTTATCGGGTTTTTTCTCCATCGTCCTGGTTTTTACAGGCCATGTTACAGGAGCGGTATATCTGGTCCTCATCGCTGCTGTTTTTGATTTCCTGGACGGCTTTTCAGCCCGTCTGCTGCATGCCTGGTCTCCGTTGGGCAAACAACTGGACTCGCTCGCGGACATGGTCAGTTTCGGGGTGGCTCCCGCAGCCATTCTCTTGCAGCAGATCAGCTCGGTTACGGGTACATCCGACCTGGCCGAAACGTTTCCGGGACTGTCTTTCTGGCTATTACTTTCACCGCTTTTTCTGGTGGCTGGAGCAGGTCTGCGACTGGCCCGCTTTAACATTGATCCGGAACAGGAAACTCATTTTGTCGGACTTCCCACTCCGGCCATGGCCCTTTTTATCATCTCCATCCCTTTGGTGCGAGAGGACGGCCTCGCCGGATGGCATCCCGCCTTTCTTGAAAATCCATGGGTCCTGGCCGGAATCTCTTTGCTGTTCGGATATCTGATGATCTGCAAACTTCCTCTTTTTTCCCTGAAGTTTAAGAATAAGTCCTCAGCAGCAATCATCCCGGCCATCGTTTTTGCCGGACTTTCCGTAATCCTTTTTTTCCTGTTTTTTCTCAAAGGCCTCTTTCCTATTATAATTTTATATATTTTTATGGCACTGATTCTTTTTATCATTCAACCGGAAAAAAAATAAATGCACAGATCATGAAATTCATAGCAGAAATAGATATTATGCCTCTAAAATCTTTGCTTGACCCGCAAGGCAAAGCTGTCAGCCGGAGTATGAAAAAGATCGGTTTCAATGAGATATCCAATGTCCGCATCGGGAAACATATCACCCTGGAAATTGAATCAGACTCGAAAGAAAAGGCAATGGAACGTATCAATGAAGCGTGCCATAAAATCCTTACTAATCCAATCATCGAAGGTTATAGCTACACCCTGCACGAAAAAAAAGAAGACAACTGATAAATTCCCCGAATATTTATGATAAAAGCGTCGCAGGAAACGAAACTTTTATAAGAAAACGGGAAGGATCTTACAGCATCCGTTTGAGCTCCCGCATTTTTTTCGAATACCCGTATGGCCCATGCTGACAGGTAATATGACAGAACGAGCACAAGAGGCCACAATAAGAATTGTAATATTTCAACCGTGTGCATAATGATCGTATTTAAATGTTAATATATATGGGTTTCTCTTGCTGCAGCAGACACCTCTTCCCGCGTGATTTTCTTAACATTGATGGCTTTCCAGGCATACCAGACATAAGCCAGCACGAAGGGGACCAGGATAGAAAGCGGTATGGTTAAATCCCACCGTCAATAACAGGGCAAACACCATCAGGACAGTCCTGATTCCCGTAAACCAAAGGATGCCAGGTGAAACTTCTTGCTCACCTTTTCCCACCCGAAAAACATCACCGCAATGAAGGTCGACTCCATGGAAAAAGCCAGAATACCTTCGATAGCCAACGGAGCCCCGAAAATATCCCCGACAAACCAGGAATATTTGGACCAGTTGGTCCCTAATTCAAATTCAAGAATGATGCCCGTAGCCACATCAATGGCGAAGTTTTTAAGCATATTGAAATAATTGATTCGGGCTAGTAACTCAATCACATAATTACTTCTTGCCCGGTCCGATGAAAAATTTTTCTTTAAGATCAGGAAAAAAGAAATTCTTCAGTATGACAAACATGAAAAAAGCTTAATGAGGATAATCAGCCATAAGTTCCGCCCTACGGTCATGCTCCTGAAACCGTTATAATAGAAACGAAATACCTTAATCAGAAAATTTCTCATTTACCCGGAAACTTTTAAGCTTTTCCAATAGTATATTAAATATGCAAATGTTTTCATATTATAATAGAAATATGAATCTCCCGCTGCAAGCTGACGGGGTATCATCACGGAGTGGTTCATAATATGTTCGCCGCTGGCAGCGGGGAATGCACCTCTCCCCTGTGTCCGTCCGCTATAGGACTTGTCCGTCCACCGACGGATTAAACCTGAAGTTTTTCAACCCTTACCGGATCACATGCAGAAACCCTTTCCGGACAAAGCCTTTTTCTCCGGTGATGACATAATAATAAACACCGGGCGAGACATAAACACCTGCCGGCGTTTTTCCATCCCATACCAGTGTTTTTCCGGCGGTTTTAAATACCGTTACCCCGCTCCGTGTAAACACCGTTATGGTATAAACTTCCTGTCCGCTCGAACGGACGATAAAAAGATCATTGGTATTGTCATTGTTGGGCGTAAATACATTGGGGACACACAGGAAATCATGAATGCTGATGATCTGAGAGGAAGTATCAGAGGCAAGTGTCACAGGATCTTTCACAACGAGTGTCACCTTATACTCACCTTCCCTAATAAAATGATGTTCTACAATTCTGCCCGTATCTCTTGTCGTATCCCCGAAATCCCATATATACAAAAGACTGCCTCCCGTCTCAACAGCAGTACAACGAATGGAAAATGTCTTTACAAGGTTGGTGTCCACAACAAATGAAGCTTCAACCTGGGCCTGCAAAGTTACAGGCAGAAACATCATTAACCATATGCCGAATTTTTTATTCATCGTCCGAATTTAATATTTTTAGTTTATAAACCATTTTAATATTTGTCAATCTTTTTATTTTCTTATAAATTGTTGAACTAAACCTCCCCTCCACTGAGGATGCGTGCTTGACCAATGATTTTGTTTCAGCTACACTTCATTTAATCACTGTTTCTCTCACAGCCGCTGCAAACGGGATTCATAAGATAAGAGAGACCCGTATAACCCAAAGCAAAAAGTAACAACATTTTGTTTCCCGTTCTTTTATTTCTCAAAATGCTCACTCATGCAAACTTGGTTTGCACTTATCGAATAAAAAAAAAGCCGCTAGTGCGGCATTTTTGCTTAGAGTTGTGGAGCTGCGGGGAGTCGAACCCCGGTCCAGACAAGAAACAGAAGTGGTTTCTACATGCTTAGTCTGCTTTATGTTGTCGGGATCAGGCTGGCAGCAGACAGCCTACCTGAACCTTAGTCCCCGTTTTCTCATCAGGATGGCGGGACATCATCCTGACCAGCCCTGGCTTTTTTGGTACCTCCGGATCGGACACCGCCGGGCAGAGTCTCCGGGAGATAGCCCGTCCCGGCACCTTGTGCCGGGATTAAGCCCTCTCTCATTCAGAGATTAGGCTGCGAGCGCAAAATTGGTTTCGCCAGTTATTGTTGCGTGACCCTGTTTTACGAGCGTAGTCACATGGCTCGGCATGCTTGCACATCCATTTACCTTGCTGTCAAATCCAGGTCAGCCCCATGGTTGTGCTTGTTTACACTTGCAAAGATACAAAAAATGTACCAATGGCTGAGAAATCCCAATAATCCGTCACTTATCTTAAAATTCCAAACTAAAAATGTCATAACGTTTGGAAGTTGGTCATTGAATATTGGAATTTATTTGGAATTTCAAGATTGTGATTTGGATTTTTCAATAACTTAGCAAGCCGATAAATTTAATGACCATGAAGATAAAAAAAATAGGAATCCTGCGCGAGACGAAGACACCTCCCGACCGCCGGGTTCCTTTTTCCCCGGCCGAAGTGCATAAGCTGCAACAGCAATTTCCGGGGGTGGAGGTGGTGGTGCAGCCGAGTCCGATACGATGTTATTTAGATGAAGAATACCGGAAGGCAGGGATCCCTTTGCAGGAAAACCCGGAGGATTGTGACGTGCTAATGGGCGTGAAAGAAGTGAAAAAAGAGACGTTGATTCCGGGAAAAACATATTTCTTTTTTTCACATACGGCTAAAAAACAACCGTACAACCGGG
This sequence comes from Bacteroidota bacterium, assembly GCA_011374625.1. Lineage (GTDB taxonomy): Bacteria > Bacteroidota > Bacteroidia > Bacteroidales > VadinHA17 > DRPN01. Next base: position 19,043 of record DRPN01000161.1, on the reverse strand, counting down.
ATCTGCTGAGGGAGGTGCTTCACAGGAAAATAAAACTGGTGGATTATGAATATCTTACAGCTCCCAACGGCGCCAGGCTTGTGGCTTTTGGTCATTGGGCCGGGATTGTAGGTGCCTACAATGCCTTAAGGGCCTGGGGAGAACGTACCGGAGATTATACCTTGAAGCCGGCCCATAAGTGCCACGACCGGAAAGAGATGATACAACAACTCGATAAAGTAAAATTGCCACCTATAAAAATATTGATCACGGGAGGAGGCCGCGTGGCTTTCGGAGCCTTGGAAACCCTGACCCCCCTGCATCTGAAGCAGGTGGCCCCGGAAGAATTTCTTACTACCAATTATGATGAACCCGTTGTCTGCAGGATCGATCCGGACCATTATGTTATCCGAAAAGATTATGCGCCGTTTGACCTGAAACACTTTTTTCAACATCCTGGTATGTATCGCTCTGTATTCCTGCCGTATACGAAAACTGCCGATCTGTTTATTGCATGTCATTACTGGGATCCGCATTCTCCGGTCTTTATGAAGCCGGAAGATTACCGTGCTCCGGGTTTCAGGATAAAGGTAGTTGCCGACGTGAGTTGTGATATCAGGAAACCGATCCCTTCCACTCTGAGGGCTTCCACCATTGCCAACCCCTTTTACGGGTATAACCCGGAGACAGAAGGGGAAGGATATCCTTTTACCCCGGACAATATTACTGTCATGGCAGTGGATAACCTGCCCGGAGAATTGCCGCGCGATGCTTCCGGGGATTTTGGGAATATGTTACTGGATAGAGTGATGCCCGCATTGCTGGGAGAAGACAAAGACAAGATCATTGAAAGAGCTACCATCACCGAAAATGGCAGGTTGACGGAACATTTTAAATATTTACAAGGATATGTCGAGGGAAAAGAATAAAATTACGATAATCAAACGAAGTTAAGTTTTGAAAAGATCTATCAGGCAGTCCGGATTATTTTGAACTCATTTTAAGTTGCCGGATCGTTTCCTCCGGATTCGCTGACTTGAACACCGTATTTCCTGCTACCAGTACATTTACCCCGGCTTCCACCAGTTTTCCGGCATTTTCAACAGTGACCCCTCCGTCCACTTCGATCAGGGTGTCAAGATTTCTTTCGCAGATCAGAGACGATAAGGTTCGAATTTTTTTATAGGAATGTTCGATGAATTTTTGACCGCCGAAACCGGGATTAACCGACATAATCAGTACCATGTCCGTATCGTGGAGAATGTCTTCCAGCAAGTGTATCGGAGTATGCGGGTTCAGGGCTACGCCGGCTTTCATTCCCAATTCCTTAATGGATTGGATGGTGCGGTGCAGGTGTGTACAGGCCTCGTAATGCACGGTCAGGATATCGGCGCCTGCTTCATGAAAAGCTTTGATATACCGGTCCGGGTCCACGATCATCAAATGTACATCCAGCGGTTTCCGGGCATTATCCCTGATATGTTTGATCACCGGAAATCCAAATGAAATGTTTGGCACAAAAACGCCATCCATTATATCCAAATGTATCCAGTCGGCCAGGCTGTTGTTTATTTTCTCAATATCTTTCTGCAGATTCCCAAAATCAGCAGAGAGAAAAGAAGGTGCGACCCATGGAAAAGACATGTCCTGAGAATTTGGTTTAGGCAAAAATAATATTTTTCAGGGGACGGAAGCAAGAAAAACGGAAATTATCCCAGATAGGTCCTGAGTAATTTATTACGGGTTGTATGTTTTAGTTTGTTCAGGGCTTTTTCCTTGATCTGACGTACCCGTTCGCGGGTTAACCCCAGAATATCGCCAATCTCGTCGAGGGTATGAGGGTGGTTCCCGTTCAGACCGAAATATAGTCTGAGAATATCAGCTTCCTTGGATGATAAGGTTTTTAGGACCCTTTCGATTTCACGGCGGAGCGATTCGTTGAGAAGCTCTTTGTCCGGAGGGGGAGAATCCTTGCTCAGTAATAGATCGTATTGATTAAATTCCTCATCGAAATATATAGGAGCATCCATTGAAACATGACGCCCGGAAGCCCAGATATATTCCTTGATCTCTGCAGGGGCCAGCTCCAGCGCCTGGGACAGTTCCAAAATAGTGGGCTCTCGTTCGTGTTCTTGCTCAAACTTGGAAAAAAATCTGTTTATTCTGTTAAGGGCACCAATCTTGTTTTGCGGTAAACGTATAATGCGTGATTGTTCTGCCAGGGCCTGAAGGATAGATTGTCTGATCCACCATACGGCATATGAAATGAACTTAAATCCCCGGGTTTCATCAAATCGCATGGCTGCTTTTATTAGACCCAGATTGCCTTCGTTGATAAGATCGGCCAGACTTAAACCTTGTCCCTGATATTGCTTTGCTACAGATACTACAAAACGAAGGTTGGCTTTGATCAACTTCTCAAGTGCATCTAAATCCCCCTTTTTGATTTTGTCGGCCAAAACAACTTCATCTTCGCACGATAATAATTCTTCTTTGCCTATATCATGAAGGTATTTATCCAGGGATAATTCCTCCCTGTTTGTGACCTGTTTTATGATTTTTAGCTGTTTCATACAGTTCCCCGAGTGTTTATATACGTGATTTTTAAAAAAAAGTTACTACATATCAATATTTTTATTAAAATTTTTCGTATATTTGCAGACTAAAATAGAAAGCAGAAAATATCTTATTTTACCTCCGAATAGTACTAATAATTAGCATTGATTTTTTATTTTATTTTTTATTTTATATTTTGGTTTCGGATTGTTTTCTGTAATATTGCACCGGATTTTATTAGTAAACTGACAAGTTTCCAATAATAAACCATCACTTGACACGATTATTTTTGTGATTTCATCATCAATTGATGGGTTCAAGGTGAATCCAGATAATAAATTCCAATTTATAAACACATGTATGATATTCTAGAGTTAAATAAAAAAAAGGTAACTGATCTTAGGAAAATAGCTAAAGAATTAAAAATTAAAAGGGTAGAGTCTCTCCGTAAAGAAGATTTGATATACAGCATCCTGGATCAGCAGGCAGTAATGGCTGCTGAGATCAGCACACAGGATAACCAACGGAATAAAGAAAGCGGGAATCCACGGCAAAGTAATAAAAGCCGTAGGTCCAGAAAGAAGGATTCTGCCCGTGAAAATCCGGAAAAGAAAGAAGAAACAGTACCGGAAGGAAAAGAAAATAATAATAAAGTTGTTGCTACATTAGAAGATAATCAACAACACTCAGATTCCCGGGAAAATAAAAAAACGGGGAAATCCAGAAGAGCCAAAATAACCCTCAAACAAGATCCTCCGGAAAAAATGCAAAAGAAAGAGGTGTCTGAAACTACCATACCTGTTTCTGAGGAAAATGGGGGAAAAGAAAATGCCAGGGTCCAGGTCCAGGAACCGATGGATAATCGCAAGACTGAAAATAACAATCAGGACAGAAACCGTAATAATAATCGGAAAAGCTATTACAGGAGTAATAACGGTCAGAACAATGGAAAAAGTGTTGAGAACGAAATTATCCCCGAAATTGAAAGATTTGACTTTGAGGGCCGTGTCACGACTACGGGAGTGGTTGAACTAACCCCGGAAGGATATGGCTTTCTCCGTTCTTCTGATTACAACTATCTGAACTCTCCCGATGATGTTTATGTTTCTCACAACCAGGTGAAGTTATACGGACTAAAAACCGGAGACACCATTACAGGAACCATACGGCCCCCCAAGCCCGGAGAGAAATATTTTCCGTTAACCAAGATTATTGAAATAAACGGCCGGGATCCTGACTTTATCAGGGACCGTGTACCTTTTGATTATCTTACTCCCTTGTTTCCGGATGAAAAGTTTAAACTCTGTGACAAAGGACACGGAAATCTTTCTGTGCGAGTGCTCGACCTTTTTGCCCCTATAGGCAAAGGTCAGCGCGGACTGATCGTCTCCCAGCCGAAAACAGGAAAAACCGTCTTGTTGAAAGATATTGCCAATGCAATTGCACGGTACCAGCCCGAGGTTTATCTCATTGTTTTGCTTATTGACGAACGACCGGAAGAGGTTACGGATATGGCTCGCAACGTGAAAGCCGAGGTGATTGCCTCTACATTCGATGAATCGGCAGAACGCCATGTAAAAGTAGCTAATATCGTTCTGGAAAAAGCAAAACGGTTGGTTGAGTGTGGCCATGATGTGGTGATACTCCTGGATTCCATTACACGTCTTGCCAGAGCTTTTAACACCATCGCTCCCGCTTCGGGAAGAGTCCTCTCAGGAGGAGTAGACTCCAATGCCTTGCAGAAACCGAAACGATTCTTTGGCGCTGCCAGAAATATTGAAAACGGCGGATCCCTGACGATCCTCGCCACAGCACTCACCGAAACAGGCTCCAAAATGGATGACGTGATCTTTGAAGAATTCAAAGGTACGGGAAATATGGAACTGCAGCTTGACCGGAAACTGGCTAACAGACGAATCTTCCCGGCAGTGGATATCAATGCCTCCGGAACACGACGAGAAGACCTTTTACTCGATAAAAATACCTTGAATAAGGTATGGATACTACGAAACTATCTGGCAGATATGAATCCGGTAGAAGCTATGGAATTTTTACGTGACCGGATGTTACAAACCAATTCGAATGAGGAATTTCTGATTTCCATGAATAGTGATTAAAAGATTAATAAACAATAAAAAAAGCGGATTAATCCGCTTTTTTTTATTTAAATGATAAAACTCATATGGTAATTTGCTAAATCAGATTAATTTTGTACTTCTTCTGAATCAGAAAAACTTTTTTACAAAACTGATAATGTTTAATGTATAAAAACTATGGTTAAAAAAAAGAATTTTATTACCTGTGATGGGAATTATGCTGCTTCCCATATAGCTTACATGTTTAGTGAGATAGCTGCCATTTATCCGATCACTCCGTCTTCGCCGATGGCTGAAAACATAGATGAATGGGCTGCCCATGGCAGGAAAAATATTTTCGGACAGAAAGTCCGTGTAGTGGAGATGCAATCCGAAGGTGGAGCTTCCGGCACTGTACACGGCTCACTTCAGGCAGGAGCCCTGACATCAACTTTTACAGCTTCACAGGGGCTGTTGCTGATGATTCCCAATATGTACAAGATCGCCGGGGAATTGCTCCCCGGAGTATTCCATGTGAGTGCCCGTTCGGTGGCTGCACATGCCCTTTCTATTTTTGGCGACCACAGCGATATTTATGCCACTCGTCAGACAGGCTTTGCTCTGTTGGCCTCAGGCGGCATACAGGAAATCATGGACCTGGCTGCCGTAGCCCATCTGGCCGCCATAAAAACCCGTATTCCCTTCCTGCATTTCTTTGACGGTTTCCGTTCTTCTCACGAAATTCAGAAAGTGGAAGCTCTGGAGATAGAAGACCTCAAAGACCTCGTGGATATGGATGCCGTTCAGGCTTTCCGTAACCGGGCTTTGAATCCCGAACATCCCGTTACCAGAGGTACGGCTCAGAATCCTGATATATTTTTCCAGGCTAAGGAATCGGTCAACCCTTACTATGAACATGTTGACGATGTTGTAGAAGAATATATGCAGGAGATCTCCAAAATTACGGGAAGAGAATATCATCCCTTTAACTATTACGGAGCGTCTGATGCCGAACATGTGATTATCGCCATGGGCTCTGTGACGGATACAATACGGGAAGTGGTGGAATACCTGGTTAACAAAGGCGAGAAAGTAGGCCTCCTGGCTGTTCATCTGTACCGCCCGTTCTCAGCCAAATATTTCCTGAAGGCGATGCCCGGGACAGTCAAACGAATTGCCGTGCTGGATCGCACCAAAGAACCCGGCTCTGCTGGAGAACCGCTTTACAAAGATGTAAAAGATCTTTACTACACTCATGAAAACAGGCCGCTGGTCGTGGGTGGCCGCTACGGTCTGAGTTCAAAAGATACAACACCTGCCCAGATCTTTGCGGTATTTGACAACCTGAAACAGGAAAAACCCAAAGACCAGTTTACTATAGGAATCGTTGATGATGTAACCTTCAGCTCATTGCCCATAGGTCCCGAAATTGATGTTACTCCAAAAGGAACCTTCGAGGCCAAGTTCTACGGTCTGGGATCGGATGGGACCGTGGGGGCCAACAAAAACTCTATCAAAATCATAGGTGGTGCCACCGACAAATATTGCCAGGCATACTTCTCTTATGACTCCAAAAAGTCTGGGGGGATCACGATCTCCCACCTGCGTTTTGGCGATTATCCCATTCTGTCAACCTACCTGGTCAATACTCCTGATTTTGTGGCTTGTCATGTCCCCAGCTATCTGGATAAGTATGATATGCTGGCCGGAATGAAAAAAGGAGGCACTTTCCTGTTGAACAGTATCTGGGATGTTGAAGAGACGAAGCAAAAGCTGCCTGATCATATGAAAAAATTCATGGCGGAAAATAATATCAAATTCTATATCATCAATGCTACAAAGATTGCTAAGGAAATTGGTTTGGGAAATCGTACCAACACCATTATGCAATCTGCCTTCTTCAAAGTGTCCGGTGTAATTCCCTATGAGATGGCTGTGGATGAGATGAAAAAGGCCATTGTCAAATCATACGGCAAGAAAGGGGAAAAAATTGTAAATATGAATTATGCCGCTGTGGATAAGGGGGGTGAGGTAACGGAGGTCCCGGTTCCGGAAGAATGGAAAAATATCGAAGTGAAACCCAAAGAAGACGATAGCCGGAAAGATGTACCCGAATTTATCAAAAAAGTGGCCGACCCGATCAATCACCTGAAAGGGGATGATTTGCCGGTAAGTGCCTTTAAAGGCCGGGAAGACGGAACATTTCCTGCCGGGACTACAAAATATGAAAAACGCGGTGTCGCCGTGGATGTGCCGGAATGGATTGCCGACAATTGTATCCAGTGTAACATCTGTTCCTATGTTTGTCCCCATGCAGCGATCCGGCCCTTCCTGCTGACGGAAGAAGAAGTGAAAAATGCTCCTGAAGGAACCAAAGTGATTAAGGGTGTCGGTCCTACGAAAGATTATTTTTACAGGATCCAGGTCAGCGTTCTGGATTGTACCGGTTGTGGTGATTGTGTCGAAGCCTGCCCGTCGAAAAAGAAATCACTGGTGATGAAAGCCTTGGATACGCAGTTGGATGAAATAGACCGTTGGGATTATATGGATGAAAAAGTGGGCTATAAAGAGACGGTGGTGGACAAACACAAAACGGTCAAAAACAGCCAGTTTGCACAGCCACTCTTTGAGTTCCACGGAGCCTGCCCAGGTTGTGGTGAAACCCCTTATATTAAAATTGTAACCCAATTATACGGCGACCGGATGATGATTGCCAATGCTACCGGATGTTCTTCCATCTACGGAGGATCTGCACCGTCAACTCCTTATACCTGTAATGTGGAAGGGAAAGGGCCTGCCTGGGCTAACTCGCTGTTTGAAGATAATGGAGAGTACGGTTTAGGGATGGCAGTCGGCGTACGTCAGATCAGAGAACGTCTGGCCGGAATCATGAAAGATGCCATCGAAAATGATAAGATATGTGCTGCCACCAAAGAAGCTTTTCTGGAATGGCTGGATAATTTTGATGAAGGCCAGGGATCTGTGGAAGCCTCCAAAAAGGTGGTTGCTGCCTTGAAAAATGAAAACACTCCTGTGACTAATGAAATCCTGAAGCTGAAAGATTATCTGGTGAAGAAATCAGTTTGGATTATTGGTGGAGACGGATGGGCTTATGATATCGGATACGGCGGTCTGGATCATGTGCTTGCTTCCGGCGAGGATGTGAATATCCTTGTGCTGGATACACAGGTGTACTCCAACACGGGTGGCCAGGCTTCCAAAGCATCTCCTACCGCTGCCGTGGCTAAATTTGCCGCCAGTGGAAAGAAAGTGCGCAAAAAAGACCTGGGTGCTATGGCCATGACCTATGGGTATGTTTATGTGGCTCAGGTATCCATGGGAGCCAGCAATGCACAACTTTTCAAAGCCGTCAGGGAAGCAGAAGCCTATAAAGGACCTTCCATCATTATTGCCTATGCTCCTTGTATCGCTCACGGGCTTCACAACGGTATGGAACATACCCAGGATGAGCAAAAACTTGTCGTAGAATCCGGATTCTGGCAGTTGTATCGTTACAACCCCGAGTTGGAAAAAGAAGGCAAAAACCCGTTTGTGCTGGATTCGAAAGCACCCGACTGGAGCAAGTTTGACGAATGGCTACATAATGAGATGCGTTTTACATCCCTCAAAAAAACCTTCCCGGAAGAAGCAGACCGCTTGTTTGCCAAAGCGCTGGATGATGCAAAATGGCGTTATCATTATTACAAACGCCTGGCTGAACTGGAGTATAAAACGGATGAGTAATCATCCTCTCGGGATAAAAAAAGGCCGGCCTGCAAGCCGGCCTTTTTTTTGCAGGTGCCAATAAAAAGATGTATTTTTGTAATTTATAATAATTTTAAATAGAGCTGATATATGGGACGGATCATGTCTATAGATTATGGGAAAAAAAGGGTAGGAGTAGCTGTGACGGATCCGCAAAGAATCATTGCTCAGGGTCTCACGACCGTGCCGGCACATACGGTATGGGATTTTTTGCAAAAATATCTCGCAGAAGAAGAAGTAGATGAATTTGTGGTGGGGTACCCCCGGCAAATGAATAACAAGCCTTCAGAGGCGATTCGGTGGATCAATCCTTTTGTAAAAAAACTGAATAAGTTATTTCCTTCAAAAAAAATTTCTTTATATGATGAGCGTTTTACCTCTGTGATGGCACACCAGGCGATCCTGGCAGGAGGGGTGAAAAAAGAAAAAAGAAAAGACAAAGCTCTGGTGGATAAAGTAAGTGCTACCATCATCCTGCAGAGTTATATGGAACAGGTTAAAAATAATTGATATGATATATCCGGTAGTAGTGTACGGGCATCCGGTTTTAAGAAAAATCGCCCGGGAAATTCCGGAAGATTTTTCCGGAATAGAAGAGTTTGTAGCGAATATGTTCGAGACCATGTATGTTTCGGAAGGGGTGGGCCTGGCAGCTCCGCAGGTAGGCCAGTCTGTCCGGTTTTTTGTGGTAGATGCTACCCCGTATGCCGAAGACGAACCTTCTCTTGAAAACTTCAAAAAGGTTTTTATCAATCCGGAAATTACAGAACGCTTCGGGGATATTGTCTCTTTTAATGAAGGCTGTCTGAGTATTCCGAACATCCGCGAAGATGTGAACCGGAAAAAAGCCATAAAAATTCGTTATCAAAATCTTGAAGGAGAATGGTTGGAAGAAGAATATGACGGCATTGCTTCCAGGATTATACAGCATGAATTTGATCATCTTAACGGTGTGTTGTTTACCGATCTGGTTTCTCCGCTAAGGAAAAAATTACTCCGTGGAAAACTCAGAGCTATAAGCAAAGGGAAGTTCAAGGCTTCTTACCGTACCATCCTGCCCGGACAGAAGGTGCCGGAATATATTTAATAACCGGTTTTTGACAAATAGCATAATTTTTTTAACTTTCGAAGCACCCTTTCCTGTATGTGATCTTTTATGCCGTTTTACTCTTCTTCAGGGATAAGAAAAATTCCATTTGTAAGGATATTGATTCCTTTTCTGGCAGGATGTGTCATCGGGTTATATGTGAACCGTCCATTTTTATGGGTTTTGTTTTTTTTGCTTTCCGGTTTGATATTTTATGTATATGGGTTTTCGGAGAAAAGCCCTGCTGCCCGTTATGAAAGGGAGTGGACAGTTGGCGTGGGAATTTTGCTGGGTTATCTGGCTGCTGGCGTCCTGGCTGCAGGACTGGTTATCAAGACTAATAAAGGGAAAAAAGATTTTGAGGGAGAAGAAGTGGTGGTTGGGTCAGTTTTCCGGCCTGCAGTACAAAAAGAGAATTCCTGTGAGACTGAAATAATTATCCATGGGATTCGGAAAGACAGTATTTGGCATAAGGTTCATGGAAGAGTGCTTCTTCGTTTCAGGAAAAGCAGCCAAGTCATATCGGCCAAACCCGGGGAAACGATCCTGCTGCATGCCCGTTTAATCCCTTTTCCTTATTATGGGAACCCCGGAGAATTTAATTATTCCCGTTATCAGGCTGATCATGGCATTTACTGGCAGGCTTTTGTAAAAGAGGAGAGCTGGATGTATGTGCCGGAGAAATCCTTTTTTTCTGTTAGAACCGAAGCAAAAAAAGTTCAGTATTATCTGGTGAATTGCCTGAAGAAATACGGATTTTCACAAAGTACACTGGCTCTGGCATCTGCCCTTACTACCGGCGACAGGGATTTTATGGATCCCCATACCAGGAAATATTTTGCAGACAGCGGGACCATGCATGTACTGGCTATTTCGGGCTTACATGTTGGGATTATTTATTTTGTGGCTATATACCTTTTTTCTTTTTTCGGAAAAAGCCGGCATATATGGATGATCCGACTTGTTGTTATCATGGTTCTTTTATGGAGCTATGCCTTTGTTACCGGACTTTCTCCTTCGGTAATGCGTGCATCTCTGATGTTCACCCTTTTATTGCTGGGACAGTCTTTTCAACGAAAGGCCAGTGTCTATAACGTTCTGGCCGTATCTGCCTTTTTGTTACTGATCATTCATCCGTTATGGATCCGGGATGCAGGTTTCCAACTGTCCTACTTTGCCGTATTAGGGATAGTGACTATATACAGGCCTTTGTATCTTCTTGCTGCCACAGGGATTGGATGGGTAGACAAAATTTGGTCACTACTTGTTGTATCACTTACGGCCATGGCAGGAACTTTTCCGCTCACTCTCTATTATTTTCATCGCTTTCCGTTATATGCACCCCTGACGAATCTTTTAGTGATCCCTATTGTTACCATTTTTATTTATGCGGGTCTTGCCTTTTTTCTACTGCAACCCATCCCCTGGCTGGCAGGTCTGATGGCACAGATCATGAAAGGATTGTCGAAAGGACTGTTGTTCATCACGCAAAAATCCCTTACACTGCCTGCTGCCGTGATCTACCCCGTGTGGCTGCATAGAGTGGATGTGTTGATTTTATACTTATTAGTGCTTGCCCTTGTCCTGATATTCCTTTTTCAAAAGCCGGGATTTGTTATTTTTCTGCAGACAGTGGTTTTGGCAGGTATGGTTCTTATGCTGATAAGAGAAACAAACAGCGTTCAGAAATACAGACTGATTGTTTTCAATATCCCCCGCTCTTCCGTCTGCCTTGTCGCATCGGGTAAAACCGGAGTGCTAATAGGAGATACTAATAATAAAAGTTCAGAATATTATCTGAAGGATATTAATGGAATCCTTGGTTTAAGAAAATTGGCTTCAGTAACCGGCTGTCCTTTTCCAACCTTGGGAAATATCCGGGATCAGAAAAACAGAATGGGAATTTATCTTGACAAAGGATTTTTCAGGGTAGGTCCTTTTACCGGGTATTTGTTGAATGACAATTCGATGCAGAAATTAAAAACAAAAATGTCTGTAGATTATCTGATTTTCTCGGGTAGGAAATGGTGGCTCCTGGAGAAACAACTGGCTACCCTGCAACCAGATATGATTATCCTTGACTCCACAGTTCCGGAATATACTGAAAATAAAATACGGGAAATATATTCTGACAGAAAACTTTATGTCGTACGTGAACAAGGAACATTTATTTTGGAGGAATAATTTTGTGATATAAGAGAAAGGAAGATGTAAGGGAATTGCTAATCCCCCAGAACCCTTATAAAAATCATTTCATTACGTTACCAATTTTTATACTTTTGCTGTTCTCTTGTTTATAAAACCTTTGATTCAGTGAAGATCATTATTGCAGGCGCCGGAGAAGTGGGGAAACATCTTGCCAAGATGCTGAGTCAGGAAAATCATGATATTGTTGTGATTGATCCGGAGATATCACGGATTGAAGAAATCAATTCCTCTTTTGATATCCTGACCATTAACGGTTCGGCAACTTCGTTCGAAATATTAAAAGATGTGGAGGTGAAAGATGCCGATCTGTTCATTGCCGTTACTCACTATGAGGAGACCAATATTGTGTCCGCCATTTTGGGAAAGAGACTTGGGGCCAAAAAAGCCATCGCCCGGATAGACAATATGGAGTATCTGATGCCTATCTACAAAGATATCTTTGAAAACATAGGAATTGATTATCTTATTTATCCCGAGCTGATCGCTGCACGTGAGATCATCTCACTTATTCATCAGGCCGGTACTACGGATTTTTATGATTTTACCGGCGGAATGCTTTCCCTGTATGTGGTCCGTCTTGATGAAGAATCTCCCATTATTGGGAACTCCCTGTATGAACTGGATTGGGGCGGAGAGGATTCCAATTACCGGGCGATTGCCATTACCCGGGATAATGAAACCATTATCCCCCGTGGAACAGACCGTTTCCGTCTGAACGATGTGGTGTATGTGATTGCCAACCGTCGTGATATGAAAGGGCTCTCCCGCTTTACGGGCAAGGAAGAAATAGATGTCAACAATATTATGATCCTCGGAGGCAGCCGCATCGGCAAACGGACGGCCGAAAACCTGGAGAAACATTTTAATATCAAGCTTATTGAGATCAACCGAGAAAAATGTATCGAACTGGCGGATTTTCTCGAAGATACCCTCGTAATCAACGGAGATGGCAGGGATATAGACCTGTTGCTGGAGGAAGGTCTCAAAACCATGGATGTCTTTATTGCCGTGACCGGGAATTCGGAAACCAATATTCTTTCCTGTCAGTTGGCGAAAAAAATGGGGGTGCCTAAAGTGATCGCCGAAGTAGAGAACATTGACTATATTCCCCTGGCTGAAAATATCGGGATAGATACCATCATCAATAAAAAACTGATTACTGCCAGCCGGATATTCAGATTCACTACCCGGTCGGAGGTCTCTGCCATTAAATGTCTGACGGGTACCGATGCCGAAGTACTGGAGTATGTTGTTAAAAAGGGTTCCAGGATCACCAAGGCGCCGCTGAAAGACCTGGATTTTCCCAAAGGGGCTATCGTGGGGGGCGTCATTCGCGGGAAACAAAGCTTTATTGCCCGGGGAGATACATTCATAAAACCTCATGACAGGGTGGTAGTCTTTACCCTGCCGGAAGCCAAACCTAAAGTGGAAAAGTTTTTTAAGTAAAAAAAGATGCTTAATAAGCGGATTATCCTGAATATCATTGGGTTGTCAGTTATGCTGGAAGGGGCTTTTCTGTTATTCCCGGTATTGATTTCTCTCATCTATCACGAACAGGATCTGCATACCAACTTTTTGGCTTTTGCCGTTACTTTCCTGACAGGGACTCTGATCTGGCTTCTGAGCCGGTCGAAGGACGAGGAGATCGGCAAACGCGAAGCTTATATCATCGTACCGACCGTCTGGGTGGTTTTTTCTGCTTTCGGAGCATTGCCTTATTTTCTGGGACATTATGTGCCGCATTATACCGATGCATTTTTTGAAGCGATCTCCGGATTCACAACGACCGGGGCATCCATAGTTACAAACATCGAAGCACTCCCCCATGGCATTCTTTTCTGGCGAAGCCTTACCCATCTTCCCGGAGGACTAGGCATCCTGATCATGTTTATCGCCATCTTCCCCTTCCTGGGCGTGGGTGGTATTGGTCCCGGCCTGGATTCGGTGGGGCCCGCCTCTAATTTTGCAGCCCTTAATCTTACCGGTAAATGTGTTATATCCTTGTTTATTTAAAATAATCTTGCGTGGATATGATCAATAAAAGGATTATTGTCTTTATCCTGGGCTTTTTGCTTATGCTGGAAAGCGGTTTTATCCTGATCTCTTTCCTGGTGTCGTTGTTGTATCGTGAGGGCGACTCCATGCCTCTGTTTGTCAGCAGCATGATCACTTTCGTTGCCGGTGCGTTGATGTGGTTCTTCAACCGGAAGGTTGATCGCGACTTCGGCAAACGGGAAGGATATATTATTGTCAGCACAGTATGGATTGTTTTTTCCTTTTTCGGTACCCTGCCCTATTTGTTATCCGGCGCTATACCCAACCTGACGGATGCTTTTTTTGAGACGATGTCAGGCTTTACCACTACCGGTTCTTCCATATTGAATAATATTGATTCGCTGCCCCATGGTATTCTTTTCTGGCGCAGTATCACCCAGTGGATGGGTGGTATGGGAATCATCGTACTCTCCCTGGCGGTCTTGCCATATCTTGGAGTGGGGAGTATACAGCTTTTTGCCGCCGAGGTGCCCGGGCCAACGCCCGATAAGTTACACCCGCGGGTGAAAGAAACGGCCAAACGGCTATGGGGTATATATATCCTCTTTACCCTGGCCGAGTCCATCCTGCTGATCATCGGAAGAATGAACCCTTTCGATGCCGTATGTCACTCTTTTACCACCATGGCTACCGGCGGCTACTCTACCAAACAGGCCAGCATCGCTTTTTGGGGGTCTCCTTTTATTCAGTATGTGATTATCTTTTTTATGTTCCTGGCCGGAATGAATTTTACTCTTTCCTATTATGCGCTTCACCGACAGTTCAGGAAAGTCATCAAAAATGAAGAGTTCAGATGGTACGTCGGGTTTGTAACCGGATTTTCTGCCATCGTAATAATTTTTCTTATCCTTATCCATCACAAGGGCGTGGAAACAGCTTTCCGGGAAGGTTTGTTTCAGGTGGTTTCTATCCTGACAACCACCGGTTATGTTACTACCGATTATCTCAAGTGGGAACCTTTTCTGGTGGTGATCTTACTGGTACTCATGTTTTTCGGCGGGTCGGCCGGGTCGACGGGCGGCAGCATGAAGATCATGCGTATTGCCCTCCTGATAAAAAACAGCCGCTATGAGCTGCGGCGGCTGATACATCCCAATGCCGTGATCCCGGTACGCTTTAACCATCATAACATTTCCTCAAGGGTGCTTACCAATGTCCTGGCTTTTGCCGTGATTTATATTCTTGTATTTGCTTTCGGAGTGGTAGTCATATCCACCATAGAACCTAATATTGATTCGGCTATCAGTGCTGTGGCTACTACGTTGGGAAATGTGGGACCGGGCATGGGTTCGGTGGGGCCCATGGATAACTTTTATCATATCAATGCTTTCGGCAAATGGTTCCTCTCTTTTCTGATGATGCTGGGACGTCTTGAACTTTTTACCGTCCTCGTCCTTTTCTCCCCGGCGTTCTGGAAGAAATAGTTCAGAGCTCTGAGTTCCCGGATTATGATTTCCGGTTCGTTGCCGAAAAATCGTTTCGGAAGTGCTGTTATACAACCGTGTAGTGCCAAAGATTTTTTGACCGCGGTATATTGCTGTGTGTCTGATATATGTATTTTCCAGGTGTAGAAGATGAGTTTGATACTACATTTCTGTGTAGTGTTTTACTTTTTGGTATAAGAAACAAAAATAAGTAATTACTATTTTTCAACAGGATTTCTTTTTGCATTAGAAAGATCTGGCCAAGGAAGTGCTTTGGTTTCATAAGCTATTTCAATCCATTTCTTAATCATTTCATCACGTTTTTCAGGAAATAGAGTTGAAAGGTCATGAATTTCGGTCCTGTCTTTTTCCATATCATATAACTCCCATTTACTTTGATCCCTGGGATTAACAGAAACAAGTTTCCATTTTCCCATACGCAAAGCTCCATGGCCCTCATGTTCCCAAAAAATAGTCTTATGTTTAGGGCTTTCAGCTCCTTTAAAATTTGGAACCAAACTTATTCCACGCATTTTTTTAACAGGTATACCATTTCGCAATCTTGGATAAGTGGCATTGGCAAGTTCACAACATGTGGCCATTATATCAACAATATGCCCAGGTTTATCATCAAATGTTCCCGGCTTTTTTATTCCATTTGGCCAATGCACAATGAGTGGTGTCGATATCCCCCCTTCATGGGTAAACTTTTTATATCGTTTGTATGGACTATTACTGGTAATAGCCCATACCATTCCCTGGCTTGCACCTGCCCTTGCCGAATTTCTGCGCCATTCCTGATAATTCCATCTGGTATTTTTTCCCCATTGATATCCAAAAATATTATCCTCAGGCTCCGCAGAACAACCATTATCTGATAAAAATATAATAACTGTATTGTCAAGAACCCCTTTCTCATTTAGATGGGTTACTAATCTGCCAATATTTTGATCCATGATCTCAATTTGGGCTGCATAAATTGCTCGCCGAAATTCTGTATCAAGTTTTAAGGAATCACTCAATGAATCCCAAGCAGGCATTGTTCTTTTGGGTAATTGCCATTGATCTGAAACAATTCCCATTTTAATCATCCTGCGATATTTCTGTATTCGTAATGATTCATAACCTGCCTTATATTTTTCAAGATATTTTTCGATTACATCATCATGTGCTTCCAATGGCCAGTGAGGAGCATTATATGCCACATACTGAAAAAATGGTTTTTTTTCTCTTATTGCTAAATCAATAAATTCAATTGCTTTGTTGGTGAACACATCAGTAGTATACCATTCTTTATTTGAAGAAGCACCAATTTTAGGATAATCATTCTGATGAATGACAATTTTTCCATTATAAAAAACTTCACAATTATTCAAGACTTTAAAATAACTATCTATATAATTGTGAATGCCCCAAAAATGTTTAAAACCCCTATTTTCAGGCCAACTTTCTCTATTATTTCCAGCATGCCATTTGCCTACCATCCCGGTAAAATATCCTGCTTTCTCTAATACTTCTGCAATCGTAACGCATGAATCATTTAGAAATCCTAAATAACCTGGGCCCATATTTCTCCCTGTCATGTATCCTTCCCCTGCTTCATGGGGATATAAACCAGTCATTAAACTTGCCCTGGTTGGACAACAACGGGCAGTATTATAAAATTGAGTAAAACGTATACCATTTTTTGCAAGTTTATCAAGATTTGGAGTATTGATTTCACCTCCATAACAACCGAGATCAGAATAACCCATATCATCTGCCATAACAAGCAAGATATTGGGTTTTGTATCAGGCAATTTCTTATTACCAAAACATATAATAATGATTGAAGCCAACAATAAAAAAGCTAATGATTTATTTAGGTTCATTTTTAATAATTTTGGTTCATCCACAAGATAAGTATTTTTTGTAAAAAAACCGGCGACTAAAGTACTTCTTATCCTTTGGGAATACCCGAACATAAACATCTTGAAACTCAGTCTTATGTTGATAAAATTGTACTTCCACCTTTTTACTGTAACCACCGTCGTTTCAGAATAAAAACGAGGTAACGCATGGCTTTAGGACCTGAAATCCACGGATCACCCGACATACGCCAGCCCGGACAATTAAACGAGCTGATATTCACACCAATTTAATTTCATTTACTGCCAACATATGATCCCACAAATCATCGTGCTGCCTGTAAAAGATGCTTATAACAGGGAAAATACCTGAGGGCATGAATTATATCAAATTGGCAAAGTAGAAACCGGGGAGGTTTATTTACGGCTTAACACTTCCTGAATGGCTTTCTCCACAAGATCTTCCATAACCTGATACCCTAATTTGTTGGGATGGACACCGTCCACCGTATATTCCTGTTTCATCCCCTTTCGTTCATCTACCATGGATGAATAATAATCCAGATAGTAGAGGTTATTTTTCTCAGCGTACTTTTTTATCCATTGATTCAGGGTCACGATTTTTTCTGCCGGTTTGACACCGGGTCGCCACGGATAATCATAAGCGGGCAATACAGAACAAAGAATAACTTTGATATGATGAAATTTAGCCAATTCTGCCATAGAGGCCAGATTATCCTCTATCATCTCCAGGGAAGAAGGCCCCGTATTCCCCGCTATATCATTTGTCCCGGCCAGGATAACGACCACACTGGGCCTGAGCTTGATCACATCGGGTCTGAAACGAATCAACATCTGCGGCGTCGTTTGCCCACTTATACCTCTGTCAAAATAAGGTTTCCCTTTAAAAAATTCCGGAGAAATCCTTATCCATGCGTCGGTGATAGAATTCCCCATGAAAACAACCCGTTTTTCATTTTTTGACGGAGGCGGCACCAGAGCATTAGCAGCCTTGTACCGACTCAGGTTTGGCCAATCGTCTTTCATTTTTGACCATCTTTCGTAGGATTTGAGGATCTGTTGTTCGGAGGGTGTAATTGAGGTTTGTTTCGATGGAATATTTTGCGCCGTTAATGATTGTAAGGAAATCAAAACACCAAACAAGAAAATGAATGCAGTCTTTAATTGAAACATGGTTTTTTATTCAAAGTATTAGAAAATATTAAAAACAAAGTCAGCATAAACAATATCAACGCTAAACAACAGATGTTATCTTTAAAATGTTTCGTCATCAAAAACCTGTTTACTCCTCTTTGATCAGCAACCAGGTATCATTATGCTGAGGGAAGGCTTTCCAGATAGCATGCACCTTATCCCGGGCACGCATTTCATCATCGTAGGAAAATACTGCCACCCGGAACAGGCCTTCCTCATTACGCAAGACAAACGGAGAAAAACCTTCATCGCGTATCTGCTTAATGTACTTCTTCACATTCCCGGGGTAACGGAAGCTTCCAATAATCACAAAATACTTTTCTTTCGGCACCGGCGCTTCCTGCGTCCCCACCAGTTTTTCTTCTTTCACCGTGATCGTATCATTCTCACTCTTTTCTTCTTGCTTCGATTCTTCTTTGGGAGTATTGTTCACAACCACTTTGGATTTGTCCGACTCAATCGTCACTTTGGTAACTTTTTTTGTCCCACCACATCCGGCAGACAAAATCATCAAGATCACGGCCCAACTCAAAATATATTCAATTCTCATGACAATATTATTTTGATTTTACCGTAAAGGTGCAAAAAAATTTGAGGAGTAAATAAACGCATCTCATTTTTTTTTCGTCTTTTTTTTATAACCTTTACGTAATCTTTCCGTAACAGATACAAAACATAAACAGATGAAAAAAATTTACTTTCTTTTATTTCTGATCTTTTTTGTATGGGGACATGGTTTGTCCCAACCTCTTTCCGGCACTTATACAATCGGCATCACTTCTGCCGATTATACCTCTTTCAATGCGGCCGTTACCGACCTGATAACAAAAGG
>DRPN01000080.1 GCA_011374625.1 Bacteroidota bacterium | reverse complement strand
GGTTATATGATCGAAAGGATGTTGCATAACGTATTGCATCGTCACGGAATCCGAAAAAAAGTGGTTACCCTGGTCACCGAAGTGGTAGTGGATCCGGTAGACAGAGCATTTCAACAGCCCGAGAAAAGAATAGGTAAGATATATTCCCGAGAGGAAGCAGAACGGTTGACCCGGGAAAAGAGCTGGATATTTAAGGAAGAGATTAAGGAAGATCTGTCCGGATGCAGGCGTGTGGTACCTTCTCCCCAACCCAAAAGAGTCCTGAATGCAGAGATCGTGGAAGAACTGGCTCGCCGGGGACATATTGTTATTGCCGCCGGTGGTGGCGGAATCCCTGTCTATTTTGACGAAGAAGGGATGGTGCGCCCTTGTGAGGCCGTAATTGATAAAGACCTGGCCTCCTCTTTGCTGGCATCCACTATCAGTGCAGATGAGTTTTATATACTTACCGATGTCCCCTATGTGTTTCTGAATTACAAACAGAAAAATCAGCAAATAGTGGAATTTCTTGACCGGGCTGACAGTCTTCGCTATCTGGAACAGGGCATGTTCGGAGAAGGAAATATGGCTCCCAAAATATTGGCGGCAGTGAAATTTGTGGAAAACGGGGGTGAAAAAAGTGTAATTACCGAAGGTACCAAACTGGAAGATAAAAAGTTTGGAACAAAGATTACTTTGCACTATGATGATAAACATTAAAAATATGTAAATAATGAAAACAAATTTGAAAAACCGTAGTTTTTTAAAATTGATGGATTTTACTCCGGATGAAATTCTGGATATATTAGATTTATCGGCCAAATTGAAAAAAGCCAAGAAAGAAGGGCACGAAAAACAATATCTCAAGGGAAAGAATATAGTCCTGATTTTTGAAAAAACTTCTACCCGCACACGATGTGCCTTTGAAGTTGCTGCCTATGATCAGGGAGCAAACGTTACAATCCTGGACCCGTCGGGCTCACAGATAGGCCATAAGGAGTCGATTCGCGATACGGCCAGGGTGCTGGGCCGGATGTATGATGGCATTGAATACCGTGGTTTTGAACAGGAACGGGTAGAACTTCTGGCTGAATATTCCGGTGTGCCCGTATGGAACGGCTTGACAAACGAGTTTCATCCGACACAGGTGCTGGCAGATTTCCTGACCATGCAGGAGCATAGCGGGAAGCCATTGAATGATTTGGCATTTTGTTACCTGGGGGATGCCAGAAATAACATGGGAAATTCATTGATGATCGGCGCTGCTCTGATGGGTATGGATTTTAGGGCTGCCGCTCCGGCGGCTGTTCAACCACAGGAAGCTCTGGTAGCCCAAGCCCGTAAGATCGCAGTCAGGACAGACGCTTCCATTACCATTACTGATGATGTCAAAACTGCTGTTAAAGGAGTTGATTTCCTGTTTACCGATGTCTGGGTGTCCATGGGTGAGCCCTCGGAGGTATGGGAAGAACGTATTAAATTGCTTAAACCCTATCAGATCAACCGGCAGGTGATGGAGATGACCGGCAATCCGGAAGTGAAATTCATGCATTGTCTTCCTTCCTATCATAACCTGGAAACAGCCGTTGGTAAAAAGATCCATGAGCAGTTTGGTCTGAAAGAAATGGAAGTTGCTGAAGAAGTGTTCGAATCAAAAGCCTCCGTGGTCTTTGATGAAGCCGAGAATCGTCTTCATACTATCAAAGCCGTTATGGTGGCGACGCTGGGAGAAGGGATGGGATGACAAGTATGTTTGCCTGACGGCAGTCAGGAACAACAATTGGTGAACGATGTTCTTCGCTGCATTTGCTGTCATGTAATGGTCATGTGTTTGCCTTGCGAACGAAATCAGATATTCATTCAGGTCTAAAATAGTTGCTACGTGACGAAATTTATTGCTATTTTTACGCAAGAGAAACTTGCTAATTTCGTGTGCAAAGCACACTGATTTCAATTAATTACGCATCTCCGCCCGGAAGAACATCCGTTACTGCCTGTCGGTAGGTGGGCGGACAGGTGAAGACTGACGATATCTTTCTCAGAACAGTTCTTTAAAAAAATAAAACGTCATAATAAACGAGGCGATCAGTTTCAGACCTATTCCCATGAAAAATCCCAGTAAAGACCCCAGACCGGCTTTGAATGATTGATTGAAAGAAGCCCCGTGGATACTTTCCCCAACAATGGCACCGAACAACGGACCAAGAATAATGCCGATGGGAGGAAAAAAGAATATCCCGATGATCATGCCTACAGTAGCTCCCCATATACCGGCCTTGCTGCCTCCGGTCTTTTTGGTTCCCCAGACGGGCACAATATAATCCAGGATGGTTACTGTAAATGCCAGTGCTGCCATACCAAGCAGGAAAGAAACAGAGAAATGACCAAAGCGTGAAAACTGCAGGAAAAGTAATCCGATAAAGCTGATGGGCGGACCGGGGAGGATAGGGACAATACAACCTGCCAGTCCGATAATCATGAGGATAATGCCTAAGCCTGCCAGTATATAATCAATCATAAAATTTTATTTTCCGGGGTGTTGCAAAGGTGAAGTATTCTTTTTGCCTACATTATGTGGATGATGCAGTGAACATGACAAACAACCGGGATTTTCTCCCCGGGCTGTTCTGACGAAGAACCTCACAAGCCTGGATACGGCAACACCCAATGCTGCTGCTATTATTATGTATGTTAATATATTTTGAATCATCTTATTTAATTACATGAAAAATTTTCCTGCTACTTGCACAAAAAATGCCAATAACCATGCCAGAGTGGTTGTATAAGTTACTGCCAGAGCAGCCCATTTCCAACTTCCCGATTCCTTGGCGATGGTTGTTACCGTGGCTATACATGGAAAATAGACTAATACAAATATTATGAAGCTGAGGGCAGTAATCTTATTAAAAACTACTTGACCTGCTTTGGGGCCTTCACTAAATTTATCTTCTTTCAACCGTTGTGCCAACAGCTCGGAAGAGGTCCCGCTTTTATTGGGGCTTTGATAGAGTACCCCCATGGTACTGACGATTACTTCTTTGGCTGTTATGCCGGTCAGGATACTTACACTCATTCTCCAGTCAAAACCCAACGGCTTGAAAATTGGGGTGATGGCTTTTCCTATTTTCCCGATATAACTATTTTCCAAAGCATAAACTTCTTTTTCTTTTTTAAGAATCTGGATCTTCTGACGTAAGTCTTGTTTTTGAATTATTGGAGCATTCCCGGTGGATTTTTGTTCGATTATTGTTTCAAGTTTGCTAATGGCCTTATCATATGGAGTATCATTCCCCGGTCTTGGAAAATAAGTGAGTGCCCACACCAGAATTACTGCTACCAAAATGACCGTCCCCATTTTTTTAAGATATTCTTCTCCTTTATTCCACATATGTTTCAGGGTAGTGCGAAGGGTTGGCATGCGATAAGGGGGCAGTTCCATGACAAAAGGCGCTTCATCTTTGGAAAAAAGGACCTTTTTGAATATTTTGGCCACAAGAGCTGCAAGGATGATCCCGGTCAGATAAATACCCGTAAGCAACAATGCAGCATGTCTTGGGAAGAAGGCAGAGATCAGCAGAATATAAATCGGCAAACGGGCACTGCAGGACATCAGTGGATTGATCAACATGGTAAGCAGGCGGTTGTTTCTGTTGGGAATGGTACGGGTAGCCATAATAGCCGGGACATTGCATCCAAAACCCAACAGGAGGGGGATAAACGACTGGCCGTGTAGTCCGATTTTATGCATTAGTTTATCCATAATGAAAGCAGCCCGTGCCATATATCCTGAGTCTTCCATGAAAGAAATAAAGAAAAACAAAATTAAGATGTTAGGAAGAAAAACGATGACACTTCCAATTCCACCGATAATGCCGTTTACGATCAGTTCCTTGAGAGAACCGGCAGGGAGGAGAAAGTCGAGAAGATTTGAGAACAACAGAACCAAATCATTTAACCAGTCGACCGGATATTTCCCTATTTCGAAAGTCGTGAAGAAAGTTATGAAAAGAAAAAGAAAAAAAAGCGGATATCCCCAGAAGCGGTGGGTTAGTACCGTATCAATCTGTTCAGTCCTTTCTCTGCGGTTCCTGGGACCTTTTACCAAAGTTTCCTTCAAAGCCCCGGAAATAAATCCATACCGGGCTTCTGTGACTAATGTTTCTGAAGATTCATGGTACAAACTTTCCAGCCGTTCTATTTCCTTTTCGGTAGCTTCCTTAATCTTGTTATAATTATCCCATGCCGAAAGAGAAAAGTTGGCCGATTTATCCTTTTCCAGAAGCTTGATGGCATAAAATCGTGAAGAAATGCGTATCGTGAGCTTTTTGTTTTCCAAGATCAGATCCTGCAGGGTTCTTAATGAATCTTCTATCTCCTTACCTAAGTTAATGTGAACGTGACGGGTAATAGGCTCCCTGTTTTCGTATACATCGATAACTTTTTCAAAAAGCTTGTAGATCCCTTTACCACGGGTAGAGACAGTAGGAACAATGGGTATCCCTAAAAGTTGTCCTAATGCCTTGTTGTCAAGCCGGTCTCTTTTTTTCAGAATATCATCGTACATATTCAATGCCATGACAATTCGCAGGTCCATGTCTATAAGTTGGGTGGTGAGGTATAGATTCCGCTCAAGGTTGGAAGCATCTATTACATTAATGACTATGTCCGGTAATTCTCCAAGCAGATATTTTCGTACATAAAGTTCTTCGGGGCTAATAGCCGATAGTGAGTATGTCCCCGGAAGATCGACCAGGTTTAGGGTATAGCCGTTAAACTCGAAAGTGGCTTTCTTTGATTCAATGGTAACCCCGCCATAGTTGCCTACATGTTCCTTGGAACGGGAGACTTGGTTGAACATTGTCGTTTTACCGCAATTGGGGTTGCCCACCAAAGCGATGTTTATGGTCTTTCCCCTTTCCAGGGCTTTTTCCCGGAGCACTTCTTCGGTAATCACTCCGTTGAACTTGTTCCTGGCTAATTTGCGGGCTTCTTCTTTGGTAACGACTTCGATCAGGATGGCTTCACTGCGTCGTAGGGAAACGGAATATCCCATGATGGAGTATTCTATGGGATCTTTTAAAGGCGCATTTCGTACCACTTGTATTTTTTGCCCTTTGACGAAACCCATTTCCCCCATTCTCTTGCGGAATGATTCACGGCCCATGACTTTGGCAATGAATGCTGTCTCGTTAGTATGTAACTCGGAAAGCCTCAATGTAACCCACGTTTATGTTTAATCTTGCATAATATTACAGTGCTATAAAAATTATGCAAACTTACAGTTAGCATGGGAAAAAAGCAATACCCATTTATAGGGATTGTTTAATAAGAAAACCTGTAAAAAATGTTGGCTGTATCTGCTATTGCAGAAACCAGCTGCAAGATTCAAAATAATAAACAGCCGGGTTTGATATATTCATACAGACATGAATCAGCACGCAACATATGGAAATGTCGTATAAAAAAGTAGTATTACAGATATTATTGAGTTAGGTAGAGATTATTCTTTGTTTTCACCAAGATCTTCAAATTCAACATTGGTAAAGTCTTCTGCAATGGATTCTTTGGCAGGAATAGCTGACTCTTCTTCAGCAACAGCGGTTGCTTCTTTTGCCTTTTGTTCCCCTTTTTCTTCTTTAAGCTCAGGTTGTTCATTCCGGACATATTCCAAAACCTTACTTAGTCCATTCATGAAACCGTCAAAGTCTTCCCTGTAAAGAAAAATTTTGTGCTTTTCATAAAATGGTTTGCCTTCTTTCCCGAAACGTTTCTTACTCTCGGTGATGGTTAGGTAATACTCATTTTTCCGGGTAGACTTTACGTCAAAAAAATAGGTCCTCTTCCCTGCACGGACAGTAACGGAGAAAATCTCGTCTCTTCCGTTTTTTCCCTGGTTTTCATTTTTTTCAATTTCTTCTTTCATCATTCTTCAATTTAAGGTTTCCTGGTTTTGGTTAAATGTTTTTAGATGGTCAAATGTAAAAAAATATTTTTAAAATATTTAAATGTTTACTGTTAAAGATATTTCAGACGAATAGTTTAGAATGTTTTGCAGGTTCGTAGAATGGGTGTGAATATAAGAATTTAATGTATCAACCGATAAAATCTTTACATTTGTACCTTAATTTATGATAGAATAAAAATAAATATGTTGAGCAGGAGACTCATTCGGATAAAGGTATTACAGGTACTATATGCTTATTCAAAAAAATCTTACAGTACTATTAAACAGGCAGAAAAAGAGCTGAAAACATCTCTTGAACGTGCATATTCCCTGTTTTTTATGATCATTTTGCTTTTAAGGGAAGTGTCTGACTATGCCGAAGAAAGAATCCGGCTGGGTAAGGAAAAGAAAATGCCAACCTGGGAAGATCTGCACCCCAATACACGTTTTATTGAAAACCGTTTGATTAGGGATCTTTCCGGCCACAAAGGGATCGAACAGCATATCAGGAATCATGCTCTTTCCTGGCAGGATTCGCGTGCAATGGTGAAGAATATTTATCAGAAACTCGTTTCTTCTGAAGCTTATCATTCCTTTATGGAATCGGAGACAAGTAATTACAAAAATGATGTGGAAATAATAAAATACTTGTTAAGTGAAATACTTCCTGAATCGGAGGATCTCCTTGCCAGTCTTGAAGAGCAAAGTATTTACTGGAATGATGAGTTGGAATTTATTCTTTCAATATTGATCCGTTTTTTCGAACAATTTCCCGGGAAACATGGGGCTGAAGTGCCACTTCCATCATTGTTCAAAAACAAAGATGATGAGGATTTCGCCTATAAGCTGTTGCATAAAAGTATATTGCATTCCGAAGAGTATAAGATCATTATAAAAGACCATGCTGATAACTGGGATGTGGATCGCATTGCCCGGATGGATATTCTAATTCTTCAACAAGCCATTACGGAGATACTTCATTTTCCGGAGATACCTGTTCGTGTCAGTATTAATGAATATATTGAAATTGCCAGATATTATAGTACACCAAAAAGTTCGGTTTTTATCAACGGGTTACTGGACAAGATTGTTTCCGACCTTAGAAAAGCTGACAAAATTTACAAAGAAGGACGCGGATTAATCGGAGAAGTTTGAGAAACTTGCCGGTAAAGTTATTTTCCGGACAGGTCGGATGATCTGTTGTTGGTGATGTGCTAAAATTCTTGTTTCTTTGCAAAAGAAAATATACAAGTCTTATGAAAAAAATTGCCTTTGTGCTTGTTGTGGTAATGGTCTTTTTTTCAGCCTGTAACCAGAAGCATACGGGAACGGCAGAAGAAAACAGGCCTGCAGAAACGGGAAAAACGGTTCAGGCGGATACCGGTCATGCCAGAATACATTTCAAAGAGTATCAGCATGATTTCGGTAATATTGCGGAGGGGGAGATAGTGTCGTATGTCTTTGAGTTTACCAATACAGGGTCTGCTCCCCTTTTGATTAAATCGGTTTCTGCATCATGTGGTTGTACGGTGCCAAAATATTCTAAGAAACCGGTTCCCCCTGGCAGTACCGGAGAACTGGAGGTTGTTTTCAATAGTCTTGGGAAAATGGGTGCACAACATAAAACAATAGCAGTCCGGGCTAATACCAAACCCCCGGTAAGCTTGCTGGTCATTACTGCAAATGTAAAGGGAAAAAATCAGAGAACTTAACTTTGAACCAAGAGCCAAAAACTATAAATAATAACTAAATTTAATAATTTAAAACTGAACAAAAATGAATTACTTTAGTATGATTCTTGCAACGGCCCAAGGTGGTCAGCAACAACAAAATCCTATGATGTCCTTGCTTTTTTTGGTGGCAATTATTGTGATTTTTTATCTTTTTATGATCAGACCACAAGTAAAAAGGCAAAAGGACCTGAAAAATTACCGTGAAAGCCTGAAGAAAGGTGATCGTGTAATTACAACAGGAGGTATTTACGGAAAAATAACAGATGTTAAAGACAACACTGTAACCCTGGAGATTTCTGACAATATCAGAGTTAAGGTGGATAAGAGCGCTGTGCTGAAAGATGCTTCAGACCTGGGACCACAGAAATAAACCATAGTCTTGAACCGGCTGGAGAAAATAAAGAACTGGTTGCGCGATCGGATAAAACGAATAAAATTTGGCCGTGACACAGTGATTTTTTTGTTTTTTCTGGCGCTTTCTACTATATTTTGGTTATTTAATCAATTAAGTAAGGATACAACGGCCAGCCTCTCTTTTCCGGTACGGTTCAAAAATAGTGTCCCAAACCGGGTGATTCTTAATGATCTTCCGGATCATCTGATATTACAGGTGAAAGGGCTGGGTTATACCCTGATGAAATATAAACTAAAACCGCGACTGAGGTCATTGGGGGTGGATATTAGGTCTTTTCCCTTGCGACCTTTGAGGACAGATAATAACAGGGAATTTTATTTACTGACATCTTATTTGAGGGGGATGGTTAACGATCAGCTTGGGCAAAGTCTCGATGTTACCGCCATCCGGCCGGATACATTGTATTTCGTTTTTGACAGCCTCGTAAAAAGAAAACTGCTTGTTTTGCCTGATATAAAGATTACCTTGGCGCGGCAATTTATCTATAAGTGTCCTATACATGTAGAGCCCGACTCTGTAATGGTTTCGGGACCTGCCCGGATATTGGATACGTTGGAAAATCTTTACACGGAACATGCGGAATTCATTGATGTGGCTGAGTCTTTTGAAAAAACACTGCCGGTCCGGTTGCAGAAAAAGGTAAAAGTCTCGGTCAGAAAAGTCAAAATAAAAGTGCAGGTGGAGCAGTTTACAGAGGCTGAGTTTCAAATTCCTGTTGAAAAAATAAACGTACCTGATAGTGTCAAACTTTTCTTGTTCCCTTCTACGGTGAAAGTGACATTTCATGTGGGATTGAGCAGATACAGGAAAGTTTTGCCGGAGTTTTTTACCGCCCGGGTGGATTACAGGGATATTGTAAAAGATCGGTCAGGAAAGATCAAAGTATATCTATCCCGAAAACCGGAATATATCGAATCTGTACGTTTTGATCCCGAACGGGTGGAGTATTTAATTGAAAAGATACAGTGAAGAGAGTAGGGGTCACGGGAGGAATAGGAAGCGGGAAGTCTTTTGTGTGCTCGGTGTTTGAGCATCTTGGCGTGCCTGTTTATCATGCTGATAGCAAGGCCAAAGAGCTGATGAACCGCTCGCCGCAACTCAGGGAATCGCTTACTGCATTGCTAGGGAAAGAAGTTTACCTGGAGGGAGAACTGAACAGGTCTTATCTTGCGCATATACTTTTCCGAGACCCTGCCATGCGCGAAAAGATCAACGGATTGATACACCCTGCGGTCTTCAGGGATTTTCAGCTGTGGGTACAAAAGCATCAGGGTAAACACTATGTTATTCAGGAGGCTGCTATTATTTTTGAAAGTGGTGCCGACCGCTTACTGGATAGGGTCATCAATGTGTATGCTCCTGTACGCGAACGGATTCAGCGATTGATGCGCCGCGATAATCTGGAACCGGAAGAGATCAGAAAAAGAATACATAGCCAGATAACCGAAAAAGAACGCCGCCAACGGGCTGACTATACACTTGTGAATGACGGAAAAAGAATGTTATTACCTCAGATAGTGAGAATACATAATGATTTGTTAAAAAATTGAATTAAACATGGGAAAATACGGAAAATGGATCGGCGGAGGTTTGGGCTGGGCTTTCCTCGGACCACTGGGTGGTATTTTGGGATTCGTGATCGGGTCGATTTATGATAATGCCGCCGAAGTAAAACAGTTAAAGCCCGGACAGACGACCAGAGGAGATTTTACTGTCAGTTTGCTGGTACTGCTGGCAGCTGTCATGAAAGCCGACGGAAAAGTAGTGCGCTCCGAACTGGACTATGTCAAAGAGTACCTCAGGAGATCTATGGGGTCGGAAAGAGCCAGAGATGCGGTGATGATGTTGCGGGATATACTGAAACAGAATATTCCCGTGAAAGATGTAAGTATGCAGGTCAGCCGTTATCTGGACTACCCCAGCCGCTTGCAGCTACTCCATCTGCTGTATGGACTATCGGGTGCCGATAAAATTATGCACCCCAAAGAACTGGAGATGATCGATCTGATAGCCCGGAATATGGGCGTGTCGGAAACAGACCGTCAATCCATTAAATCCATGTTCGTCCCGGATACTGATGCCGCCTATAGGATCCTTGGCCTGGACAGAACAGCTACCGATGAAGAGGTAAAAAAAGCCTTTCGTAAAATGGCTGTCGAATACCATCCTGATAAAGTGAGTTATCTGGGGGAAGAGCTCCAGAAAGTTGCCAAAGAGAAATTCCAGAAAATCAATGAAGCCTACGAGACCATCAGGAAAGAAAGAGGAATGAAATGATCTGCCCCGGAAAAATTGGATTTTTGCCGAAGCATTTTATCTTTGTGGGTATTGTTTAGATTTGTTTTACTGGTATTTATAGATTTAATAAACTTATTTGACCATGGATATGAAAGATATTATGGCGATCTCCGGGAAACCGGGTTTATATAAGTTTGTGGCTCATGGCCGTAACGCCATCATTGTGGAAAACATTGAAACAGGGAAAAGAACCAGTGCTTTTTCTTCCGAAAAAATCAATTCGCTGGAAGAAATATCTGTGTTTACACATGAAAAAGATATTCCTTTGAAAGAGGTCTTTAAAGCCATTTTTGATAAAGAAGATGGAAAAGAAAGCATTTCTCCCAAATCGGATCCCAAAGAGCTGAAGGAATACTTTGCCGAAGTTGTACCTGATTATAATCGGGAAAGGGTATATGTTTCAGATATCAAAAAGATTATCTCCTGGTATAACCTTTTGCAGAAGAATGATATGCTTTCTTTCCCGGAAGAGAAAGAGAAGGCAGAAGAAAGTGAGGAGAAATCTGCTTCAGAAACGGAAACCCCGGAGAAACCAAAAGAAGAGAAGAAGCAGGATAAGACTTTTACAGGAAAAGAGAAAGAGAGTTAGATTACAGACCACCCGAAAAGTTTTAATAAAATGAGGGACAATGAGTTGAAGCCCGCCCGGATGAAAAGACATTTTCTTCCGGACGATCTGATTATTACCAGGTGGGAAGACGTACAGCCTTGGTTTGATGATTTGCAAGAGAGGGATATACGGAAGACGGAAGAAATGGAAAGATGGCTTACCGACCGTAGTGAACTGGCTTTTGTGCTGGAAGAAGAGCTGGCTTGGCGGTACATCCGGATGAACTGTCATACGGATAATAAGGAATATGCCGCGTTGTTTGAAACCTTTGTGTCGGAGATCGAGCCTGAAATCTCCCGGTGGTCTGATAAGCTGGATGAAAAATTCCTGTCTCATCCGCTCTCTTCGCAATTGGACAGGGAGAAATATAAGGTGTTGCTCCGTACCGTGAAAAACCGCCACGATCTGTTCAGGGAAGAAAATGTGCCTTTGAAGGCCGAGCTGGAGGTGCTGGAACAGGAATACGGGAAGATCGCTTCACAAATGACTGTGATCCTTGACGGAAAAGAATTGACCCTGCAGCAGGCTTCCAATTATCTTAAAGAACCGGAGCGAGCCTTGAGAAAAAAAGCTTTTCTGAAGATCACACAACGGCGACTGGAGGATGCGGAGACTTTGCAGAAATTATTTACCACGCTGATAGAAAAAAGATCTGTGGTGGCGCATAACGCCGGTTTCGATAACTACCGGGATTATCGGTTTGCCGAGTTAGGTCGCTTTGACTATAACGTAAGTGACTGTGAGGAATTCCATGAGTCGATCCGTCAGACGGTTATACCACTGGTGGAAGAAATGCATACCCGGCGCAGGGAACTGATGAAAACAGACAAGCTCAGACCTTACGACCTGAAACATGATCCGCTGGGAAGGCCGCCGCTGAAGCCTTTTAATGAGGTAAAAGAGCTAGTGGAGAAAACTTCTGAAGCTTTTTCAAGGGTCAATCCCCTCTTTGGAGCTCTGCTACGTGCCATGAACCGGAAAGGGTATCTCGACCTGGACTCCAGAAAAAATAAGGCACCCGGCGGCTTTAATTATCCCCTCTATGAAAGTAACCTGCCATTTATCTATATGAATGCAACAGGCAATCTCCGGGATGTGGAAACCTTGTTTCATGAAGGAGGTCATGCCATCCATTCATGGCTGAGCCGGGAGATCCGGCTGATTGAGTATAAAGAGCTTCCTTCTGAGGTGGCGGAGCTGGCTTCCATGTCTATGGAACTAATATCTATGGATCAGTGGGATGTGTTCTTTCCCGACAGGAACGACCTGCTACGGGCAAAAAAAGAACAATTGGAGGGGATCATACATATCCTGCCCTGGATAGCTGCTATTGACAAATTTCAGCACTGGTTATATACACATCCAGGACATTCACATGAAGAAAGGAACAATGCCTGGATGAAGCTCATGAAAGATTTTTCATCCTCGCTCATAGACTGGAGTGGGTTTGAGAAATACCAGGGCCTTTCGTGGCAGACACAACTGCATCTCTTCGAAGTGCCTTTTTACTACATTGAATATGGGATCGCCCAACTCGGGGCCATTGCTATATGGAAAAATTACCGGTCTGATCCGGAAAAGACCATCCGGCAATATATGGATGCCCTCTCATTGGGGTACTCCCATCCTATCCCGGAGATCTATAAAGCCGCCGGTATACGTTTTGATTTCAGTCTCTCATATGTCCGTGAATTGATTTTTTTCCTAAAAAATGAACTGGAGCGACT
Organism: Bacteroidota bacterium; assembly: GCA_011374625.1. Classification (GTDB taxonomy): domain Bacteria; phylum Bacteroidota; class Bacteroidia; order Bacteroidales; family VadinHA17; genus DRPN01. The sequence goes on along the minus strand of DRPN01000080.1, from coordinate 25,068 downwards.
CTGACTCTTCCTGTTCTTCGATCCTCCCCGCTGCCGGCTAACATTTTTCAGTGATCTTCGTTCTCTTTCGTTTTTTCCCACAAAGCGTCCATTTCTTTCAGGGAGAGATCCGAAAAGGTCTTTTTTTCTTGCCGTGTCATATTCTCCATCTCCGTGAAACGCCGGATAAATTTGGCGTTGGTTCTCTCCAGGGCGACCTCGGGATCCACTCCATACAAACGTGCCGCATTGATGACTGAGAAAAGAAGATCTCCGAATTCGGTCTCCAGTTGTTCTTTCTGTAGAGAGGATTCTTTATCTGCGGCTTGTTCTTTAACTTCCCTGATCTCTTCGTCCAGTTTTTTCCAAACGTCTTCCCTGTTTTCCCAATCAAACCCTATTCCACTGACTTTCTCCTGAATACGCAAAGCTTTGATCATAGCAGGTAGAGAGGAGGGCACCCCCGAAAGGACAGAATGTTTCTTGTTGTTTTTTTCCTTCAGTTTCAAATGTTCCCAGTTTTCAAGTACCTTAGCGGCAGTGTTGGCCTTTGTATCTCCATATACATGTGGGTGCCGGTATATCAGCTTTTCGCAAAGCGTATTGATTATCTCGGCCAGCGTGAAAGCATTTTCTTCCTGTGCCAGTTTGGCGTAAAAAACAATGTGGAGCAGGAGATCCCCGGTCTCGATCTTGATCTCTTCCATATCTTTTTTTACGATGGCATCCGCCAGTTCGTAAGCTTCCTCGATGGTAAGCTTTCGTAAACTCTCAAAAGTCTGCTCACGGTCCCAGGGGCATTTTTCCCGCAGATCGTCCATAATATGTACCAGCCTGTCAAAAGCTTGGAGATAATCCGGTAATTCCTGTGAATTGTTCATGGATAATGTAGAAGTTATTTTTTAAATATTATGCGTATGGTAGAGTTGATGTCAAGTCCCAGTAGTTCGCCGGCGTTGCCGTGATAAATAGCTATCTCCAGCAGATCGAGTGAATTGAACAACGCCAGGATATCTCCGGGCGGAGTCTCGTAATAGTGTTTATTCAGGTGTGTGATACGATACAGAATGCTGCCGGTGCCAGGATGTATCTCAAAAGGTCTACCTTCACCGACACGTTCGAAGGTGTCTTTCGTAATGTTCGTGATAACGTTGCCATAGGAATCAATATAGATCACCAGTCCGGTAATAAACCCTTCTTCGATGGCGGGCCGTACCGGATGTGTGGTCTTCAGTTCTCCGGCCGGTTGTCCAATATCCTTAAGTTTCTTACCGGAAGCCAGGGCGCATGCCACAGGGACAAACCTATCAAGAACAGGAAACAAAGTTTCCTCGTTGTCGGAAGAAATCCTGTAAACTTCTTCGGGTCCGTCAGGGAAAATCATTCCGGCAAGTCCTGAATCGGCCATGATAAAATATTGTTCACTGTGTTGTATGATCAACGGTTTTTCCTTGCTTTCAGCCTGAATGCCTATAATGTGAACGGTCCCTTTTGGATAATGAGTCCAAATGTTCCGGAGGATAAATGCAGCTTTTTGGTGATGAAAAGGCGGGATGTTATGCGCTATGTCCACAATACGGGCATTGGGACAAAGAGAAAGAATCTTTCCCTTTACGGCTCCGATATAGTAGTCTCTTTGATGCCAGTCGGTGGTTAGTGTAATTATATTCATTCCTGCAAAAAGTATCAAAAAAATAGTAACATCCTGAAAAAATACTCTTATTTTGCAAAAACAAAAGTAATAATTCTCTTAAACCTATATGTCAGAAAAGACCATATATTTGGAAGGGATTGATCCGATGATGCTGTATGGTGTACATAATATGGCCATGGAGCGTATAAACCGTGCTTTTCCAAAACTCAAGATTATCCCCCGGGGCAATGAGATAAAAGTAGTGGGAGAACCGCAGGAGATCTATGCTTTTGAAGAGAAGATACGGGAGATCCTTGATTTTATCCACCATCACAATACGTTGACAGAAGATGAACTGAGTGCTCTTTTGGATGACTCTTATTCTGCCGTGAAAAACAAAAAGGATCAGGAGGATACGATCATTTACGGAGTGGATGGCCAACCGATAAAAGCCAGGACGGTCAATCAGGCCTGTTTGGTGAAAGAAGCTTCCCACAGCGACCTAATCTTGGCCATCGGCCCTGCCGGTACGGGAAAAACCTATACGGCTATCGCCCTGGCTGTACGTTCTCTGAAAAACAAGGAAGTACGTCGTATCATCCTGACCCGTCCGGCTGTCGAGGCCGGAGAACATTTGGGTTTCCTGCCCGGCGATGTGCGTGATAAACTTGACCCTTATCTGCAACCCCTGTATGATGCCCTCCGGGATATGGTGCCTTTTAAAAAACTAAATACTTATCTCGAGGATGAAACCATACAGATCGCTCCACTGGCTTTTATGAGGGGACGTACCCTGGAGAATGCCTTCGTGATCCTTGACGAGGGACAAAATGCTACCGTCAACCAGCTGAAAATGTTTCTGACACGGATGGGTATGAATTCGAAGTTTATCGTTACCGGTGATGTTACTCAGATTGACCTGCCCCGGAAAAAGAATTCGGGATTGCTGCAGGCTATAAAAATTCTTGAAGGTATCTCCGGTATCTCTATCGTGCAGTTTGGTCAGGAAGATATTGTGCGCCACCCCCTCGTGAAAGATATTGTGGATGCCTATGATAAGGAGAACCACCAGAAAAGCGTGGAAGAAGAAGATTTGGAAAAAGATGCGGAATGAGTAATTTAATGAAATATAAATATGAGAAAAGATGTTGCTTTATTGAAAACAGACTTTGCTTTTGAGGGAATGACTTCCCGCTATGAGGGAAAAGTGAGGGATGTCTATACCATTCGCGATCAGTATATGGTTATGGTGGTTACAGACAGAATCTCTGCCTTTGATGTGATCTTACCCAAAGGGATCCCTTACAAAGGACAGGTGCTTAACAGGATTGCTGTGAAGTTTCTGGATGCCACAGCAGGTATTGTATCAAATTGGAAAATCTCTTCCCCGCATCCCAATGTTACCATTGGCTATAAGGCTGAACCATACAAAGTAGAGATGGTGGTCAGAGGATATCTAACCGGCCATGCCTGGAGGGAGTACCGATTGGGAAAAAGGGAACTTTGTGGTATTTCCCTGCCCGAAGGGATGAAAGAACATCAGCGTTTTTCGGAGCCGATTATAACACCTACCACCAAGGCCGACTTCGGACACGATGAGGATATATCCAAAGAGGAAATCATCCGGTCGGGGTTGATACCGGCAGATGAATATGAGGAACTGGAAAGATTATCACTGGCCTTATTCAAAAGGGGTACTGAAATGGCTGCCGAAAAAGGGTTGATCCTGGTGGATACTAAATATGAGTTCGGGAAATGGAAGGAAGAGATCATCCTTATTGACGAGATTCATACCCCTGATTCTTCAAGGTATTTTTATGCCGATGGTTATGAAGAGCGTTTTGCTAAAGGAGAACCACAGCGGCAATTATCCAAGGAGTTTGTCAGGGAATGGTTGATTGAAAACGGTTTTCAGGGAAAAGAAGGTCAGCAGGTGCCGGAAATGACACCGGATTTTGTGGAGGAGATTTCCCAACGGTATATAGAACTGTACGAAAAGATTACCGGAGAATCTTTTGAAAAAGGCGATCTGAATAACGTGGAGGATGAAATATACCGGAACGTGGAAGAGGAACTGAAGAAGTTATAAGAACAAAGAATAAGAACACGGTACTCAAAGCGCAGAGCATAAAGTTTAACACATAAAAAGATGAACACGGAACTACTAACACGGAATTATTAGCCATAAACTATAAACCGACGATTTTCCTGATTTTCTTTTCCAGTTCTTCATACCGGGTAAAAGGGCGGGTGCTAAATAGTTTTTTCTGTCTCACCTCATCCAGGCTTTCGGGGTCGCCGGGATGAAAATGTAGCTGTTTTTCAGGCACGCCCAACATCAGAGGCATTTCTTCAAAGACAAAACCAAAAATGTCCCGGATTAGGGTGTCGCGATTCTTTGGCAACGCCGGTGATTCAATGGCTTTCTCAAACTGGCTTGTTCCGGAAAATCCCCGTTTGCCTTTGTAATATTGGTCTTTCCTTTTGTGGAACTCATCTATTTGTACCGGATCCAGCACACAGGCCATATCCAGGGCGAACTCCATAAAACGGTGGAAGAGAAAATCGGCAGGGTCTTTACTGCCGTTTCCTTCAAAAGAAAGTAGGGCTGCACTGTGATGCCATCGGCGCAGCATCTTGATGAGGCGGTAACGAGCCAGCTTGGTATCCCACCATTGTCGGGCTTGCTCCAGATAATTCTTTGTCTGTTTCAGGTCACCTTGCTTACGGTAGAAATCAGCCAGCCGGATTAGGTGATAGTATGTATCTGCTGAGGGCAGATGTTCCTGAAGGAATTTTTTGAGATATTCTATGGCCTTGTCCGTACCTTCCACCTCCAGCAACTCGGCCATCGTTATATGGACATTCAGGAAGTATGGATCCGTGACAGGCAACCGACCGATCAGATCCTGTAACCACTGACGGGCCTTTTCATAAGTTAGCTGTGTGTCTTTTTTCATATATGGCACCAGTTTATTGACAGTAGTAACCAGTGCCGTATTTCTTTCTTTTAAATAATATTCTGCAAGATCCTCGAGAAACAGGACCGCCTCATGGTATCCTTTTGTCTTGCGAATGCGGGTAGCTTGGATCATCAGCCGGTGAATATCTGCTTTAGGAATTTTTTTTGATGAGTCGTCCAAAGTAGCTGCAGGCCCGAGATCCAGAACGGGGTCGGTAGAACCGGTGTGTTTGCCCTGTTTGCCTTTGTTTCCAAACCATTTCTTAAAAAATGACAACATGTGTAAACGCTTAAACCGATGCCTGTTAATTGATTTTCTGAAAGTACGAAATTCCCGGCAATAATTCAAGAACAAAAGTTAAAAAAACTTCTTTTTCAATTCACATAAGCGATATAGGGAAAAAAGATGAAAATAAGGAGGGAATTTAAAAACATTGCAAATAAAGATATCTGAACAATAGTATATAACAAAAATACAACTACGTATCTCCCTACGTAGATAGCTCTAAACTCTAATCTCTAAACTATTAACCCTTTTTCCCCGTCCTGTAATCCAGATAATCGAGCAACAGAGGGATCTCATCGGGGTCGATGCCGTTTTTCAGCAACCATGGTTTGTCTGCTTCGAAAGAGGTCAGGAAATTGCGGAATGATACAAACCCTCGCCGGATGGAAGCTTCGTATAGCCGTATAGCTTCCGTCCGGTTATTCAGAGCCCATTCCACGTGACCTGCATTCAGATAATCATGTCGGGTAGGCTCTTTTTCAAGGATTTTCCCGTAATACTTCCGGGCTTCGTCCAACTTGCCAAGAGCAAAATAACACCAGGCGATAGGTCGCCAAATCTTTACGGAGTCAGGTTGATGGTATTCCACCTTAAAATAGTGTTTTAACGCTTGGTTAAATTTTTCCATATCCAGGTAACAATGACCTATGGAAGCTTGGATATACATGTTTTCAGGATCGTTCTTTTCGGCTTGACGATAGTACTTAAGGGCTTCTTCTGGTTTTTTCAAAGCCCGGTAACAATATGCGATTTTTTTGATAAGCCATTTTTTGTTTTTGTCAAAAAGTTCAGCCTGTTTGTAATATTCCAGGGCATCTTCAAAACGCCGAAGTTTCTGGCAGGCATATCCCATTTTTTCCGTCAGTTCGTATGAGGGAGGATTCTGTTCATTTTGCAATTGCCGGAAAATATCCAATGCTTCTTCATAACGGTCGTGTTCAAAAAAGTAGGCTCCGATGGTTTCCTTAACAGTGCTTCCATGTACAAGCTTCTCGAAAAAACGGCTGTTGTACAGGTCCAGGGGACGGCTGAACAGATCGTCAAACTCATGACGGAATGGATATAATTTAAAGAAACGGTAAAGGTCCTGGATATACTGAGTGTAAATGACCTTTGTTTTCTGGTCAGGTTTTAGCATACTGTCTTCTTGGGTCATTTCCTTCATTCCTTCCAATTCGGCATTAAACAGGTTGACAATGATTTGTTTTTGGGCAGCCGGCATGATACGCAGGTTCATGCAGAAAGAATATTTGTCAGAGTTACAAATAAATGGAGTTTGAAACAGTCCTTCGACGAAAGTATTTTTGTCAAATTCATGCTCTTCTCCCGCAAGAGACTCGTCAATTACCGGATTATCCGGGAAGAAAGGCTTAAACCAGTTCATGAGCTCTTCGAAAAAACTGAAGTTTTTCAGGTGGGCAAAAGCCGACATGAACACATCGGCTCCTTCCATTTGCAGTTTTGAGAACTCTTCCATTTTTTCGTAAAGACTTTCCGAGCCTTTGAATACCTTCGACCAGTCCGGGTTCTTATCTTCCAGAAAATCTTCCGGGATTAGCTCATCCAGTTTCAGCTTTTCCTGCAGGTTGGGTCCCAGTTTGGTGATCTCAGGAATGATTTCCTCTTTCAGCTTTTTGGTGATCTGTTCCGTTTCTTTCGAGCGGATGATCTGTAAGGTGATGGCTTCGATGTCTTTTTCAATATTATGTTGTTCCCCAAGACCGGCCAGGATCTCTTCCAGTTCGGGATAAACGGGGAGGATATCATCAAATTGATAGAAAGCCAGTATCATGCCTGTCAGGCTGCGTTCCCGTACCTCCGGTTCCGAATCCAGAAAATAGCGGTGCAGCAAGATAAATTTGGTCTGATCAAAATATCTCAGGAGGGAAAGGGTGATGGCACTGACAAACAAAGCCCGTTCGTGCCAGGGAAATTTCCTGTGGTCGAGGGTGATGTTGACCAGTTCGTGGGTAGCTTCGGTATATTCATCCGTGAGCCATAGGTAATTGAATATATTCCGGATGGTCTCATGATGTTTTCTGTACTCGCTTGGGAGAGGGCTGTTGAGACCATAATCCTTTTGCAGTAATTCCCTGATATCATGGGCGAAATAAAGGTCATCCAGTGTGTTGACATACTCATTGCCGCTCAGACGCTGCCGCATCCTGAAATCGTGTTTCAGAACGGAGGTCTGGCGTGTGGTATCTTTTTCCAGAATCTTTTCGCGAGCACGGTTATTCAGTTGAAGGATGGATCGTCTCAGGTGGTTATATATCTTCATCCTTTCCGGATCGTCGATTCCTTCCATCGTATATTTTAACATACTCTCATACGTGATATTCAGATTCTCCAGTGTGGTGATTAATTCTCCCAACTGGGAATCCAGTAATATTCCTTTCAATTCTTCCAGTGCTTTTTTTAGACGTTGTCTGGCAACCAGTTTGTTGATTTTCCTGTATCTTTGATTGATCTCTTGCGGCGTATTCATCCTTTTCAAATAAATTTATTAGTAATAATAAGAGCATGACAAAATCCGTTCCATGATTCGTTTTTGACGTTTTGACAGGAAATAAGTTTTTTCCCTCCAAACGGCTTTTCTCCGGATTAAGATACGGAAAATTGTCTTCTAATGGAATAAAATATTAATCGGAATTGTCAAAATAACCATAAATAATTTTAACGTGAAAAAAAATCGTATACACAGCTTCTATACTTTTTCGTTTCTGATCATCATCTTATTAATGATACAAGGATGCCAGAAACTTCCTGTATATACCTCACCACCTTTGCAGATGCCGGGTTCTCTGGTTCGGATGGCTACTCTTCCCCTGTCAGATTCGCTGGTTGGGAATAAAAAAGGGATTTATACATTCAGTGTTGAACATGATACGGCAAATCTGTATGTTTTTTTGCGGGTGCGTGACCGGTCACTTCAGACGAAAATCATGGTGACGGGTATGACCTTGTGGATAGATACAACAGGCCATAAAAAGCACAAAATGGGTATTCAGTACCCGTTAAAACGGGAAAAAATTGCCGGGAACAGACCGGCTCCCATACGCCCGTCAAAACCAAGGCCTGTATCACCGTTACATCGGGGGAATCCCGGACGGGCGATGAAAGTGACAGGCTTTTCGGGAAAAGGATCGGAATCTGTTATCCCGGCTAACAGGCAGGAAGGCCTGGCAGGGCACATTGCTTATTTTGACAGGAACATGTGGTCCTATGTGGTACGTATCCCTTTGGATTCCCTGCATTATAATATAACGGATCATCCCTTCTCATTGGGGATAGAGACCGGATCCATTGAGGCTGCCCCTTCCGGAGGAGAAAGACCGGGGATGCGTACCGGTGGAGGTGCTATGGGAGGAGTACCTCATGTGGGTGGCAGAGGAGGTATGCGGGGAGGCAGGTCTGTATCCTCTGCAGAAATGGAACAACGACGACAAATGTTGCAGGGAATGACACAACCGACAAAATTCTGGGTACAGGTGATCATAAAAAAATAAACCAAACAGAATAAAAGCCTTTTTTTGATTGTCTAAATTGCGTTAATTAAAAAAAAATATTTCATGATGAAGATTTCCAGATTCTATTTGCTTATGGTCTTGATTGTTCTGACAGGGACGACGCAAGCGCAGCAGACGCGGCTGTGGCCGCTTCAGGCATGTATTGATACTGCTTTACAGAATAATATCCAGATGAACCAGCAGCGGCTGAATAACCGGCTGACACAGATAAATTATGAACAGTCCAGGGCTCAGCGTCTCCCTACCCTGAATGCTTCAGCCTCACAGTCATATAGCTTCGGGAGATCTATTGACCCTTATACCAACCAGTATAATAACAATAACTTTGCCAGCAATAGTTTTTCCATGAATTCCAGTCTGACCCTTTTCAACGGGTTTCAGATAAAAAATAAGATCAAGCAAAATGAAATTGATCTGAAAGCCGGTGAAAAGGACCTGGAGACCCTGAAAAAGAATGTTACGTTGAATGTCGTGTTGGGATATGTACAGGTATTGTTTGCCTATGAACAACTGGAGAATGCGCGCAACAAAGTTTCTTCGACAAAAGCTCAGGTGGAAAGAACCGAAAAATTGGTAGAGATGGGAGAGCTGCCGGAGAGCAATCTGTTACAGATGAAATCACAAATGGCTATCGATCATTATGCGCAGGTCAATGCTGAAAACCAGTTATGGATGTCCAAGGTGAACCTGATGCAGTTGATGGAGATCCCGGTGAATGCCGGTTTTGATGTGGTGAGGCCTCAATTGCCCGATTCCCTTGACACCCGGATTCTTACACTCAAAACAGACGAGATTTATCAGGAAGCATTGAACACGCAGCCACAAGTGCAAAGCGCTGCCCTGAAAGTGATGAGTGCAGAAAAAAATCTTGAAATATCCCGTGGAGCCATGTATCCGCGTTTATCTTTATCAGCTAATCTCAGCTCGGGATATTCCAACGCCCGCTCCCTTTACGACCGTAGTTATACGACCGTAACCCAGGAAATCGGATATCTGGCTTCGGACCCGACTGAAAAAGTGCTGGCTGACAAACAGCAGGCCCTGGTGGAATCCAGACCGTATCCTTTCCAGAATCAGGTATGGGACAACTTCGGACAATCCGTACGGTTATCTCTTAGTATTCCCCTATTTAATAGTAAACAGGTAAAAACAAATATAAAACGGTCCATGATTAATATTGAGACGGCCCGCCTGAATGAATTAAACGTAAAAGTACAACTGAGAAAAGAAGTGGAGCAGGCTTTTAGTGACCTGATAGTTGCTTCCAAAAGTTTTGCCGCTGCTTACGAACAATTACTGTCGGCCCGGAAATCATATCTGGATGTGGAAAAAAAATATAATCTTGGGCTCCTGAACGCTACGGATTATCTGATAGAAAAAAACAATTATGCCAATGCACAGGTGACTCTGATAAGAAATAAGTATGATTTTATTTTCAAGAAGAAGATTCTTGATTTTTATTTGGGGAAACCCATCCGTTTTTAATATTTTTCAAGTAAAATTTTTAAAAAATGAAAAAAGGAATAATTATTGGCCTGGTGGTGATCACACTGGGTGCCGTTGCATATTTTCTATGGTTCCGTAAGTCCGACAGGTCATCTTCCGTTTCCTGGGAGACGGTAAAGATTGACCGGGGGAATATCCGGAATGAGGTGACGGCTACCGGGACGCTGCAGGCGGTGACAGAGGTAGAAGTTGGAACCCAGGTGTCGGGAAAAATCAATGAGATTTTCGTGGATTTTAACTCAAAAGTCAGGAAAGGGGATGTGATAGCCCGTCTGGATACCACCACGCTGGCTGCCCAGGTGTTTGATGCCAAAGCCTCGGTACAGCGTATGAGAATACAATTGAGGCAGGCTGAAAGGAATTACAAACGTACCAGTGAACTTTATAAACAAAAGGTTATGGCCCGGATAGATTATGAGAAAGCCTTGGATGCATACGAAATGGCCCAGGCAAACCTTTATTCTGCCGAAGCACAGCTCAACAGGCTGAAGACCAACCTGGGGTATGCCACCATCACTTCTCCGATCGATGGGATTGTTATTTCCAGGAATGTTGAAGTGGGGCAGACCGTGGCAGCCAGTTTTAATTCGCCCACTTTGTTTCAGATCGTGAACGACCTGACAAAGATGCAGGTGGAAGCGAATGTGGACGAAGCAGATATAGGACAGGTGAAGGTGGGGCAGGAGGTGTCATTTACCGTGGATGCCTATCCTGATGATAATTTTAACGGTAAGGTCAGACAGATACGGTTGCAGCCGGTGGTTATCTCCAATGTGGTGAACTATATCGTGATTATTGATGTGCCCAACCCGGAAATGAAATTGATGCCCGGCATGACAGCCAGCCTGTCCATCTATGTGAACAAGGCGGACAGTGTCCTGCGTGTGCCGGTAAAAGCTCTGACCTTCCATCCACCGGAAAGTTATCTGGAACATTATAATGAGAATCTTCCGGACTCGGTTAAAAAGAAACAGGATGAGAGAATGCAGCGTATCCGTCAGAGGATGAAATCGATGGGCATGAGCGATGCACAGATAGACCAGCGCATAAAACAATTTCAGGAGATGCGAAAGAAAGGCGGACAATCCGGAGCTTTTATGAACGGTGGGGGTGCTACTGCAGGCGGCAAGCAGGCTTCCCGGAAAGTACCCATTGGGAATATATGGGTTCTTGAAAATAATACCCTCCGCCCCGTGCGTGTCCGTACCGGCCTGTCTGACGGCAGATATACCGAGATTTCCGGCAGGGAAGTGAAAGAAGGCATGGAAGTGGTTACCGGATATAGTATGTCATCGGATAAGAAACAATCCTCCTCAGAGATGCAGCGCAGTCCATTCCTGCCGAAGTTCGGAAGAGGGAGAAGATAAACAGGGATATTATGGATAAAAATATTATTAAAGTGCGGTCGCTGGTGAAAGTGTATGACATGGGAGAGGTTAAGGTACATGCCCTCCGTGGAGTGGATCTGGATGTGTATGCAGGAGAGTTTGTGTCCATTATGGGGCCCAGCGGGTCGGGAAAATCCACATTCATGAACATCCTGGGATGTCTGGACCTGCCCACCTCGGGGAAGTATTTCCTGGATGGAGTGGATGTGAATACGCTCAGCCGCGATGCTCTGGCCCATCTGCGAAACCGCAAGATCGGATTTGTGTTCCAGACCTATAATCTGCTGGCACGTACCACAGCCCTGGAAAATGTTGAGTTGCCTTTGTTTTATAACAGGGAGATCAAGAAAAAAGAACGCCTTGAACGGTCCAGACATGTAATGGAGATGGTGGGGCTGGCCGACAGGATGATGCATTATCCCAGTCAACTCTCCGGAGGACAACAGCAAAGGGTGGCCATTGCCCGTGCTCTGGTCAATAACCCGGTCATTATGTTGGCGGATGAACCTACCGGAAACCTTGATACCCGTGCCAGCTTTGAGATCATGGACATTTTTCAGAAACTGAATGAGGAAGGAATCACTATTTGTTTGGTGACGCACGAGCCGGATATCTCTCAGTTCGCTGTTCGAAAAGTGATGTTCCGGGATGGGAAAATACACCGGGAAGTGATGGTACAAAACCGGAAAAATGCATGGGAAGAATTGCAGAAGCTGCCAAAAGAGGAAGATGAAGATAACGAAGATGAAGATTACCAGGAAAACGAACAATCATGAGTTATATCAATTTATTTATCATTGCTTACCGCTCCCTGAATAAAAACAAGGTGCGTTCATTTCTGACGATGCTGGGCATAATTATTGGCGTGGCCTCTGTGATTGCCATGCTGGCTATCGGTCAGGGATCACGCAAAAGTATCGAACAACAGATTGCCGGACTGGGGAGTAACGTACTGATGGTCTTTCCGGGCTCCAGTTTTCGTGGAGGGGTGTCGTCAGGGGCAGGCACAGGCCAACGCCTTGTGATTGATGATGCCTGGGCAATACGGGATGAATGTCCTTCGGTAAAATATGTGAGTCCGGTGGCCCGTACCAGTGCCCAGGTGATTGCCGGTGCCAACAACTGGAATACACAGATCACAGGTATTTATCCGGAATATTTTGAGATACGTGATCTGAAGATTGAATCCGGAACATTATTTACGGATAAAGATGCTGCCCGGGGCATCAAGGTGTGTGTATTGGGGAAAACCGTTGTGGAGAATCTTTTTGGCGAGGGGGCCGACCCGGTAGGAGAACGGGTGCGTATCAGAAATATCCCTTTTCGTGTGATCGGGGTGATGCAGGCCAAAGGTCAGTCGGGCATGGGTACCGATGAAGATGATGTGATCTATGCTCCTTTCCAGACCGTACAGCGCCGTCTGCGTGGACAGACCACACGTATTCAGATGATCTACGTCTCTGCTGCTTCGGAGGAACTGATGGACCAGGCTCAGCAGGAGATAGACAATCTGCTGCGGCAACGCAAGCATATTGCCCGCAATGATGAGGACGTGCCTTTTCGTATTCGTAACCAGCAGGAGATCCTGGATATGCTGACCTCTACTTCGGATACCATGGTGGGACTCCTGGCCAGTATCGCTGCCATATCCCTTCTCGTGGGCGGCATCGGCATCATGAATATTATGCTGGTATCCGTAACGGAACGTACTCGTGAAATCGGCCTGCGTATGGCCGTGGGTGCCCGCAGTAAAGATATTCTGAGACAGTTCCTGCTGGAAGCCATTTTACTCAGCTTCCTGGGAGGGTTGCTGGGAGTGATCCTGGGGGTGGGCTCGTCCCGTCTGTTTGTATCCATACTGGGATGGCCGGTTAGCGTGACTTCGTATTCTATATTTCTGGCTTTTATCTTCTCCGCATTGGTTGGTGTTTTCTTCGGGTGGTATCCGGCACGTAAGGCCGCCAACCTGATCCCTATGGAAGCACTGCGTTATGAATAAGAGATTTTTTTAATTTTAATTTTAATGCTATGAAACAATTAAGCTTTTTCTTTTTGATGATTCTGGCTTCCTTCGGTTTCCTTTCGGGCCAGTCGCTGGATGATGTCCTGGCAAACCATGCCAAAGCATCCGGATATGATCATTTGTCTTCGGTAAAAACAACCCGAATTAAGGGGGTAACTATGCGCGGCACCATGGAAGTGCCTTTTACGATCCTGACGAAAGGAGATAAAATCCGTTATGAATCGGATATGCAGGGACGTAAAATGATACAGGTTTTTGACGGAACACAAGGATGGTTTATCTCACCCCGTTCGGGTGAAGTGCGGGAAATGCCGGCACGTCTTGTTCAGATGATAAAGGAACGGTCAAAACTGGGTGGACCACTTGAGTCCTGGAAAGAGATCCGTGATAACCTTACGCTTGAAGGAAAAGACGATATGGATGGCAAACCGGTGTATGAAATAAAATATACGCGCGGCAGAGGAGTAGTGACCCGATTTTTTATTGATGTAAATGATTATTTATTGTTGAAATCGTCCACCCGCATGAACTATAACGGCCGTGACCTAAATCGTCTGGTAAGCTATGACGAATACAAAAATGTGGAAGGTGTTATGATTCCTTTTGTGCGCAAAACCCGGATGGAGGGTGTGTCAGGCACACCGGGGCAGGGTGCCCGCGCAGGAAAAAGGGGGACCCGTCAGGCTGCACGGGGTTCTGACAGAGGCCCTGCCGGAGGTCAGGGGGAGATCAGGTTTACGAAGGTCGAATTCAATGTTCCTGTTGATGACAACCTGTTTACGAAAGAATCATTGACAGGAAAATAATACGGTAGTTATACAGTTTTGCTTGTCCGGCCAGAACTTTTATTCGGACAGGCGGCAGGCTTTAATTATCCTTCCAGTAGTTTCTTTATGACTACCTTGTTCCGGGGATTGGTAATATCCTTGGCTTCAGGAGTATACAGATAATCCAGCAATTCCCGGTATCGTTCCGTGATTTTACCGCGTACCATTTTCATGGTGGAGTTAAGCAGTTTATTTTTTTCCGTGAATCCTTCTTCAAGTATTCCGATAGCTGCGGGCATCCAGCGTTGCGGGAACATATCGGCATATTTCCCACCGGTACGGTATTCCTTCAGTTCATTTCCGATTATTCTCAGGATTGCTGTTTGCCCTTCCTCATCGGCCGGGTCCAGTCCCGTTTCTTTCAGGTGTTTTTTCAATGCTTCAACATTTGGGTAGAGTAACGCTACGGTGTAAGGATTCTGGTTATTGTAAAGCATGGTTTGTTCGATCAGAGGCGACTGCTCAGTGAAGGCTTCTTCAATACCTTCCGGACTGAATTTTTCACCATCATCAGCAATCAGCAGGCTCTTGAAACGACCCAATACATACAGAAAGCCGTCTTCATCTATGTATCCCATATCTCCTGTGTGGAGCCAACCGTCTTTGAGGGTTTCTTTGGTAGCTTCTTCATTTTTCCAATAGCCGGCCATAACGTTGTCTCCTTTCACCACGATTTCTCCTTTTTGTCCTATGGGCATTTCATTTCCATCATCGTCCAAGATCTTCAGTTCAAGGTCATTGACGATGGTGCCGGAAGAGCCGAGTTTATGTTTACGTGGAGCATTGGCAGAGATAATAGGTGCCGCTTCGGACAACCCGTACCCTTGGTACATCGGGATACCCAAGGCGTAGAAGAAACGCTGCAGCTCAATATCCAGCAAAGCGCCGCCTCCGATAAAAAATTCCAGGTTTCCGCCAAAATTTTCCCTGACCTTGGAAAACAGGATCTTATCATACAGGTTTAACAAAGGCTTTTGGAGTTTCGCAAATCCTTTCCCTTTGTTGTACCCTTCCTTGTTGTAACGGTAGGCAACTTTCAGGGCATGTTGGAATAGTTTTTCTGCGGTTTTTCCCTTTTGGGCGATTCCTTTTTCTATGTTTTTTCGGAAATTCTTGGCCAGAGCCGGCACACTGAAAAGTAAATGTGGTTTAATTTCCTTGATATTGACAGGAATATTTTTGAGAGTTTCTAATGGTGTCTTCCCTATAGCTACCGAGGCAATACTGGCTCCTTTTCCCATGAAACTGTACAAGCCTGCCGTGTGGGCAAAGGAATGATCCCATGGAAGGATAAGCAGGCTTATCCAATGGGTAGGGATGTCCATCAGACTATAGGCTTGGTTGACATTAGCCACATAGTTCTTATGCATCAGGATAATGCCTTTGGGATCGGCGGTGGTGCCGGAGGTGTAGCTGATATTGGCATAATCCTCTTCGCCGACAGCCTCTTTTGCTTTTTCCAGCAGTTCGGGTTCTTTTTCCAGCAGTTCATCTCCTTTTGCCAGAATATCTCCCACAAACTCTTCATTGTCTTTCATATCATCGATACGGTCCAGGACAATGATCTTTTCCAGGGTGGGGATGGAAGAAGCCACCTCTCTGACCTTAGGCAGTTGTTGCCTGGAAACAATGACCATACGCGACTCCGAATGATCGAGACGGAAGCGAATTTCATCAGTTGTTAATTTGATCGAAATGGGAACGTTAATGGCACCAGTATATAAAACCCCAAGTTCACTTATCATCCAGAGATTTCTGGCATCTGACAACAAGGAGATGCGATCGCCCTTTTTAATACCTTCCTTTAACAGGCCGGCAGCCATACGATATACTTCGTGATGGATTTCGGCATAGGTAGCTCCTTCGTATTTGTCTTTGGTTTTTTCCCATAAAAATACATTAGAGCTGAATTTGCTGACGCTCTCCTCAAAGAAATTGATAATGGTTCTCATGTTACATCGGTTTATGCCCTTACAAAGGAAAGGTTTGACGAGGCTAAGATATAAAAAATGGAATACTATCTACTTAATTTACGGGTATTGTTCCGTTTACTTTATGGACATTGTTCCGTGATCGGTCCAAAACGCAAAGAAAAAGACCGGAAGATTATTTAGATAATTTTTTTTGCCGGGCCATTTTCAGGATAGTCTGAGCCACTTCTTCTTTGGAAAGAGTACTGCAATTGAATATTACATCGAAGATGCTGTTGCTGGCTTCTTTTTTAAGATAATACTCTATGAATTTTTTTCTTTTATTGTCCATTTCCCGGATGAGCTTACTAGCTTTCTCATAAGGGATGTCATGTATCCTGGTGACCTGGACGGTGCGCCATTGTTCCGGAGCTATCAGTTTGACATGCAGAGAGGCCTCTATATCGCGTGTTAAAGCTACTCCCGCACGCCCCACAATGATGCAATGTCCTTCCATGGCGGTAGCATGGATTACCTCACCCAGTGTTTTGCGGATGGACCAGTCGCTACGGTAATAGTTCTTTTTTTCCTGGCCGATGAGCAGATCTTCCAGAAGATTGCGTTCCTTGTATTCAAAAATGTGTTTTATCTCGCGGGGTGTAAGCCCCAGTTTACGAGCAGTTTCTTCCAGAATTTCTTTGCTGATCCAGTGCCATTTGTTTTTCCCGGCATATTTTTCATTGATCAAGTCTGTTAAAAGAGCAGCAATGGGTTTGGAAGGACATCCATATTCACGGGAGATAGTAATTACCGGACCGGGGTTAACAACGTGTCTTTCACGTTCCAATAATCGTTCATATGCATATTTGGATAAGTTGATCTTAGCCATGACGAATTAATTTTTTACTCCCTTAATTTAGTTATAATTTTTGAGATTTTCAAGGAATATTATTAAAAGATATGTGTTTTCTTTCTTTTCTTTTGGAAATGTTTTCGAATCTCGTAATTTCGCACCCAATATAAAACCAAACCGTAAAACTATGACAGAACATATAAAAAAATCTTTGAGAGATTCTACGGCAGCCCGCTGGACTGCATTGGTGTTGGCATCTTTGTCCATTTTTGGGGCCTATTATTTCAACTATGCACTTTCGGCGATAAAACCAATGTTGGAGAGTATCTTGGGATGGAACAGTAGCGAGATAGGAAATTATATGTCTTCTTATGCCTGGTTCAATGTTTTTTTGTTCATGCTTATTATCAGTGGTTTTATACTGGATAAACTAGGTATCAGGAAGACCGGACTGGGGGCCACGGTTGTGATGTTTATTGGAACAGCAATTAACTACTGGGCTGTATCACATCATTTTCCTGATAACGCCGTTGTGCATCTTCCTCTTTTGGGAGAGATGAAGGTGCAGGTTTTATGGTCTTCGTTTGGCTTTGCTATTTTTGGCGTGGGAACAGAAGCAACGGGAATTACCATCTCTAAAGCTATAGTACGATGGTTTAAAGGAAAAGAAATGGCACTGGCCATGGGTATGCAGATGGCTATTGCCCGGTTGGGTACAGCACTTGCAGTTGCTATCTCCATTCCCCTGGCCAAAAAGTTTACAGTGACAGCTCCTATCTTATTTGCTATGACCGTGATGCTGATTGGCGTGATTTCCTTTATTTCTTTCTCTCTAATGGATATCAAACTGGATAAATCGGAAGCTGTCCCCGAGGAAGAAAAATCGGAAGAAAATGAGTTCAAGATCAGGGATATTGTATATATCATCAAAAACCGTGGATTCTGGTATATTGCTATTTTGTGTGTTTTATTCTACTCGGCCGTATTCCCGTTTTTATTCTATGCCAATGACCTGATGATCAATAAATACAATGTTAATCCCAACCTGGCCGGGACGATTACCATGTTACTGCCTTTTGGAACCATCCTTCTCACGCCGGTTTTTGGTGGCATCTATGATAAATTTGGGAAAGGAGCGACCATTATGATCATAGGTTCCTTGATTCTGGTGTTTGTGCATGGGGTGTTCCTTATTCCCTCACTGAGAATGTGGTGGGTGGCCGCAGCCATGGTGATTATTTTGGGGATCGGTTTTTCACTGGTTCCCTCAGCTATGTGGCCTTCCGTACCCAAGATTATCCCCGAACAAAGACTGGGAACAGCGTATGCTGTAATTTTCTGGATCCAGAATATAGGATTATGGGCTGTCCCACTTATGCTTGGAGTGGTACTGAATTATACCAATCCGGATGTTTCCCCTAACAAAAAATTGGTAAAGGGAGCCATAGAAAAAGCTTTTTCCGAAACCTTGGCTTCTGCCGGTTATACTCCAAAAGAAATTAACCGGACTATAGAAAAAGCAACCGGATCAGCCGTGGACTCCATCGTTCAATACTCGCATTATGAGCCGGTACTTTCCGGTCGGGTGGATCCTGCAAAAGTGGAGAACGAAATATATACGGGAATTATTCAAAACACAAGGAATATCAATCTTTCCGGAGATAAGGATGTTGTGACAGCTGAAGTAATAAAGGCCGCTGCAAGAAGCGCCTACCAGACCATCAAAAAGGAAAAACTGAACCTCAGATATAACTATTTTTATGATATCCTGATATTTTTAGGTCTGGCTATATTATCCGTGCTGTTTGCTTTCCTGCTGAAAATGGAAGACAGGCACAAAGGCTATGGATTGGAAATGCCGAATATTCAGAAGACAGAAGAATGATAGATAGCATACCTGTCTCCAGGCTATATCTTTTTCTCTTCCCTCAATTATTATTTGCCGATTATTTTTCAATCATTACTACCGCTTCCCGGTCCGGGCCAACGGAGATGATCGTAATAGGAATACCGGTTTCCTTTTCAATGAAGTTTTTATAAGCTTTTAGCTCTTCAGGCAGATCCCTGTACATCCGGATTCCTGAGATATCCTGTGACCATCCTTTAAAACTCTTATACACAGGTTTTATGTTATCTTCCAGAGAGTAGGGGAGTTGGTTGGTATTTTTTCCATCGATCTGATAATGTGTACATATCATGAAAGACTCCAGTCCTGAGAGAACATCGGGCTTGGTCATGATCAGTTCAGTCACACCATTCAGCATGATGGCATACCGCAGGGCAGGAAGATCGAGCCAACCGCATCTTCTGGGCCGACCTGTGGTAGCGCCGTATTCATGTCCCTTCTGCCGGAGAAATTCTCCTTTCTCATTATGCAACTCGGTGGGAAAAGGGCCACTGCCCACACGGGTGCAATATGCCTTGAATATCCCCTTAACATGGCCGATGCGGGAAGGTGCAAGGCCCAGTCCTGTAAGGGCGCCGGCAGTGATTGTATTGGAAGAGGTGACATAGGGGTAAGTACCGAAGTCTATATCCAGCAAAGTGCCTTGGGCCCCTTCCGCGAGAATGTTTCTCCCGTCATCTAACAGCCTGTTGATCCGATATTCACTTTCAACCAGATCAAAGCTGCGGATTACTTCTATTCCATCGAACCATTTTTTCTCGTAATCGTCTTGTTCTCCTTTGTAATGATACATGTTTAACAGATCTTTGTGTTTCAGGGTAAGGGCTTTATATTTACCCATAAAACCAGGACGGATGATATCTCCTAAGCGAAGTCCATTGCGACCTGTTTTATCCATATAGGTTGGCCCGATACCTTTCAGAGTAGAACCGATTTTGGAACCTCCTTTGAATGCTTCGGAAGCGGCATCCAGCAAACGGTGTGTAGGTAAGATAAGATGGGCCTTGGTGGAGATTAGCAGGTTTTCTTTGTTCAGCTCGATGCCTTCGTTTTTTAAAGATTGTATTTCTTCGGCAAAAATAACAGGATCAATGACTACCCCGTTCCCGATAATGTTGAGCTTGTCTTTACGAAATACGCCGGAAGGTATTGTGTGGAGGATAAATTTCTTACCTTTGAATTCAAGGGAATGACCAGCATTGGGCCCCCCCTGGAAACGCGTAATGACCTCATAATCGGGTGCTAAAACATCCACGATCTTTCCTTTTCCTTCATCACCCCATTGTAATCCCAATAATATGTCCGTTTTCACTGTTTTACGTTTTTTAATTATTATTTATTCAGGAAGTTGCTGTGCCCATATTTGCTGCTGGCATTAATCAGGCAAGCACAATCCACCTGTGTGCAAATATACATCAGAAAATATAACAAATGAATGAAAAACTTACATATCTTCCTCTGTCGAATCATCTGCATCCTTTTCACTGTCTCGGGAAACCCCGTAGATATATAATGAATGATAAAGATGTTTGAAGTTGTTCAGTTCACAGGCAGTACGGATAATCTCATGAATACGCGGATCACAAAATTCAATAACCTTGCCGGTTTCGGTATCGATCAGATGATCATGTTGCCGGCAGTGATAGGACTTTTCATACTGGGCAATGTTTTTACCGAATTGATGTTTGATCACAAGATTGCAGTTCAGTAACAATTCAATGGTGTTGTACAGGGTTGCCCTGCTAACTTGATAATTCTTATTTTTCATATTGATATACAATGACTCTATATCGAAATGGCCGTCCGTTTCATATATCTCTTTAAGAATAGCAAAACGTTCCGGTGTTTTCCGGTGTCCTTTCTTTTGCAGATATTCCTTGAAAATCTTTTTTACAATATTCTGTGTTTTTTTAGTTGCCATGGTCATTGTCCCTATTTAAATCAAGGCAAATTAAGTATTTTTATTGAGATAAAAAAGCTTATTTAGATTTAATCCAAAGAATTCCTCGGGCTTTGCTCCCCGGACGAATGTCTTCGTCCGTTCCTGCACGAATGACTTCGGTCAGGTCTTCCTTTCAGCAGGTAGGTGGAGGGGCCATCCCAAGGTGCCGTTTATACCTCTTTTTGCGGAGAGGTCAAAACTTTCAAAATTTCGGTTTAATAAATTTCATTATTCATTTTCCCGGGTGTGGAAGGAAAAGGCAGAGTCATTATTCTCCGGTATATTCTTCCCGGTTCACGGAATCCACTCCTTTGATTTTGGCCAGTTTCAGGATTAGGTTATTAAGATGAATCGTGTCATGAACATACAGGTCTATGGTGGCTTCAAAGATACCGTCCAGTACATCCACATTCACCGACCGGATATTTACATCCAGTTGTTTGGAGATGATTGTCGTGATTTCATTGAGGATGCCCATCCGGTCAATGCCCTGTATTTTGATCCGGGAAAGGAAGGATTTTACCTTATGGGTAGTCCAGCGTACAGGGATGATTCGGTCGCCATGTTTGGAAGCCAGCCGAATAATATTCGGACAATTAGCCTTATGAATAATGATGGTGTCAAGTTGGTTATCCAGGTAGCCGACCACTGGATCGCCAGGTATAGGTTTGCAACAGTTGGCTATGACATATTCCGAGTCTTCCTTATCCAGGTTTTCGCGCAACAGGATGGGTTTTTTCTTATTTCCAACGGTTCCGGAATCTTCCTGTTTCTTTTTCGGAGAACTTTTATTGATACTTTTGAGAAACTGAAGTGACCAGTATCTCACCAGTTTATTCTGGGATTTCTTTTTTAAGATCGCTTCAATGTTGTTTAGTTCGATCAGTCCCAGACCTATTTTACTGTAAAGTTCATCTTTGGTAAGTGTTTCATAGGCATTCATCAGTTTTCTAAACACATAAGCATTGGGGGTGATTTTCAGGGCCCTCAGGGTTCTGTCAAGTTTTTCCTTGCCAATCTTGATACGGTTATTTTTTTCGGATTTCAGGGCGTTTTTAATACTGACTTTGGCCTTGGCTGTGATGACAAACTGTAACCATTCGACCTGAGGCCGTTGTTTGTCAGATGTGAGAATCTCCACCTGATCGCCACTGGACAGCTTGTAACTTAACGGAACCAGTTTATGGTTGACTTTGGCCCCAATGGCATGATTCCCGATTTCGGTATGTATTTCATAGGCAAAATCCAGTGCCGAAGCATTTTTTGGAAGGGATTTGATATGGCCTTTGGGTGTAAAAACCAGGATCTCGGAGGAGAAAAGATTCAGTTTGAAATCATCAAGGAACTCCAGCGCATTTTTATTGGGGTTGTCCAGCATTTCCCGGATTCTTTTCAGCCAGGTGTCCAATCCACTTTCCTGTGAGTTTATCCCTTTGTATTTCCAGTGGGCGGCATATCCCCGTTCGGCGATCTCATCCATGCGGCGTGAGCGAATCTGTACTTCTACCCATTTTCCTTCATGGCTCATTACCGTAGCATGCAAGGCTTCATAGCCATTCTCCTTGGGCTTGCTGACCCAATCTCGCAACCGGTCGGGCTTGGGGAGGTATATGTCTGTGATCAGAGAATATATCATCCAGCACATGGCTTTTTCAGACACTCTGGGTTTAGGGTCGAAAACGATCCGAATGGCTATCAGGTCATATACCTCTTCAAAAGAAACGTTTTTGGTCTGCATTTTTTTCCAGATGGAGTATATGGACTTAGGCCGCCCGTTGATATCAAACCGGATGTTGTTTTCCTCCAGTTTCTGAATGATCGGCAGAGAAAACCGGTTTATCTCGGCAATTCTTCTTTTCTCATTCAGCCTGATCTTATTGGCTATCTCTTCATAGATCTCGGGATGCCTGTATTTCATGCTGAGGTCTTCCAGCTCTGTCTTTATTTTGTATAATCCCAGCCGGTGGGCCAGGGGGGCATAAATGTATATTGTTTCCGAGGCAATCTTGAGTTGTTTTTCCGTGGGCATGGCATCCAGCGTACGCATATTATGCAGGCGGTCGGCCAGCTTGATCAGAATAACGCGCATATCGTCGGAAAGGGTCAACAATATTTTTCTGAAATTTTCTGCCTGCGAGGATGATTGTTCCGAGAAAGCGCCTGAGATCTTTGTCAGCCCGTCAATGATCCTGGCCATTTTTTCTCCAAACAAGTGTTCTATATCTTCCAGGGTATAATCCGTATCTTCCACAACATCATGCAATAAAGAGCAGCTTATGGAAAGGGCTCCCAACCCTATCTCTTCGGAGACAATGCGGGCTACGGCCAATGGATGACAGATATAAGGTTCCCCTGATCGCCTGCGCATATCCTTATGAGCCAGAAATGCCAGGTTAAAGGCTTTTTCCACCATCTCACGGTCGGCTTTCTTCTTCAACCGGGGACTGTTTTCTACCAGAAGCCTGAACTGCTTACGTATATTTGTGTCCTCAGCTTTGGTTAATACCGACGCCTCTTTGATTTGTTTCTCTGTCATAATCCTCAAAATTCGCCTTTTACAAAATTAGTCAAAAATCATAGAATCTTAGTCATAAGTTGAAAAATGTATTGTTGTGAAAGGAGGGTTCCGGCTTTTAACTTTTCATTTACTTATCACCATCACATATCCTTTCTTTCTAATCTTCACTCCCTGTGGGGTTTCTGCATACAGATAATAATTGTAAACACCTTGTTGAACCGGGCTTCCTTTTTTGTCTTTGCCATCCCAGGCATGCAGATAGTCATAGCTCTCAAAAACAATGGTTCCCCAGCGGTTACGGATGATAAGGTGGTACTTCTCCGGAGCAAAGGAGAATACAGGCACAAAGAAGTCGTTCTGACCGTCCTGGTTGGGGGTAAAGGCGTTGGGTAAGTAAACATGCTGTCCTGCATTTATACAAATCGTTGCCGAGAAACTGTTTTGTTCTGTCCAGGAGAAATGGTTGCGGCCGGTAGCTTCTATCCGGTAACAATAAATACCGCTGTTTCCAGCCATATACTGGAGTGACTCAATTTTTTCTGTCCAGGAAGTGTCCCGGGGAGACAACTCGGCAACGAGCTCTTCGGCATGATTCCCGGTTTGCCGGTAAATGGTGTACTTTTCCAGGGTGTCATAGCTGAGACAGGGATTCCAGGAAAGGTAGATGTTAAAGTTTTCATGATATCCCTGAGGAACCAGAATGGTGGCCGGGAGGGATTGCCTGACCATACGGCCGCATTCATTCAGTACGGCCAACCGGTAATACAGAGGTGCTTTCAGCGAATCTTCCGGGACGTCTGTGTAGGAAAGCTCGGCTTCCGTGTACTTTTCCCATTCCATGATCGTATCAGAACAACGATCGGGGGTTGTACCGCGCAAGAGGATATAATGCTGCAGCTGGGAGGTGTTATCTATTGAGAATTTCAGGAAAACCTGATTGTTTCCGATAACCGATGCTTCATCAACGGAAATGTAATCGGGTGGGGGTGGCATGGTGGCGGTAATGCATTTGCGGTTGGAATGGGATACCCAACCGTTGGTATGCCAGGCTTTGACAACAAAGCAATAGTCTTTATCGGGGATGACCTGCGTGAGGGTATCCGCCAATACGCCGGATGAGACGGAATCCAGCAGTTTAAAATCATTATTTCCTTCCTTGCCATAAATGGCATAGGAGACCAGTTGATCTCCCCAACCCTTGTATCCGGTCCAGGAGAGATAGATATTGCCTGTACAGGCATCGAAAAGGGTAGTGAGATAATTGGTTGTGTGTTCAGCAGTAAGCGGGCTGGGGTTCCCGGCTGTATCAATAGCTGCAATCACATAGGAAACAGGGAAAAAATCAGCATGAGCCCTGTAGTCTTCAAAAGATTCAATATTTGGATTATAAAGGGTGTCGATAGCAATCCAGATATTATTTTTCCCTTGATAAATAATATAACCCGCAACATCCTTATCCGGGCTTTTGGTCCACCGGAGAGTCACAAAACCTGTATTTGGAATTACGCTCACCAGGGAAAGGACAGGAGGAGCAGGTCGAATAGTATCGTTTTGTGACCAGGCTGGTATAGTAGCTACCGCAGCGAGTAAAAACAAAACCAATCCTAATCTTATGCCTAATGATATGATACTATTTTTTTCCATTATTACAACTGCCTGCCACGATCTCGATGAAAGTGTCGGGGTCAAAATACTTTTCGGTGATAATACGGATCTTTTCCGGTGAAATGGTACGGATGACCTCTGCAAATTTCTCCGGATAATCCAGAGAGGTGTCCGTGGTTATTAAACGCTTGACCATGTCT
>DRPN01000184.1 GCA_011374625.1 Bacteroidota bacterium | reverse complement strand
GGACATTTATTGACTGGTTTATTGCTGTTCCTGGCAAAATTGTCACCAGTGGTCACCAAATAGAAATCAAAATGTATGAACACCATTTTTATAAGGCTGACTGGAAGGAGCTTGACAGGCTCCCCGAAGCAGCGTAAAAAAGAAATAAAACAATAAAAATGCTGAAAAAGTATGGGAGAGGTATGTTCAAATAGTTAAGAAAACCGGCGAAAACAGGGGATTATCCCCTAATAGCAATGGCCTGCTAAAAAATTAAGTGAAACTGTGTCGTTTTTATCACAATGAATTTTTAGTGTGCCGGACCAATTGAACTTTTTTGGCTAAATTTCTTTCTAAAAAGTTCAATTTAGATTTTTAAGTACTATCTTATTTTCCATCCTTCTCTTCTCTCACCTCTCCCTTCTTCTTCGGCACCAACCACACCGCCAGGGTCAGAACAAGTATTACCAGGCCCACAGCCCACGCCCACAGATTGGCTTCACGTGCGGCAGCAAACATGTCCAGATCGTCTCCCAGATACCGTGCCGGACGCACCTGCCACGAGCAAAGGTCATTTTCCACCGTGTCGGCATTCGAATCATAGAGCCTGCCCGGAAGCTGCACTCTGTTTTCATATTCTGCAAAAAAAGCCGAGGAAAAAATATTCTGCAATATCCGTCAGGAACTCCGACAGGGGATGCTGGTCAAAGACTTTCGAAACGGTTTCCTGATAATAATAAAAGGTATAGAACCACATGAACTTCCGTTCAAAGGAAATCTCCCTTTTTACACCCGAAAGAGCATTGGGTTTTATTTTATAGTCATTATTCAGCCATTGCACCCTGCCAAAGGTTTTTTCTGCCCGCACCAGGAATTGAGCAGTATCCGCAGTGTCTTTCCGCACGGTGAGGGTCCAGGATGAATCTACCGGGATTGCCAATTGCTCCGGATCGAGCTTTTTCCGGTTTGTTTTAAAGGTCACTATCCGTGTGAGGGTGCCGTCGGGATGGAAATAAGTGGTGACTTTTTCGTCGGTGATACATCCCGAAAGGAAGAGGAGTATGAGAATAAATATGTGCTTTGGTTTCATGATGGCCGGGAGCTGGTTCTTAGTCTTTCCCCCCGGAGACAATCGGTGTCTTTCGTTTTCTGAGGATTACGATTAACAGGATAATGCCTGTGAGGATGAAGGGAATGCTCAGCAGTTGTCCCATATCGAGAGGCAGGTTACTCTCAAAAGGTTCCTGAACCTCCTTGATAAATTCGATAAGAAAACGTGCTGTAAAAGTCATAATCAGGAAAAGGCTGAAAAGGTATCCTTCCGGCACTTTCCCCTGCTTTTTCAGATAGATCCAATAGAGCACCACGAAAATGATCAGATAAGAGAGCGCTTCATAGATCTGTGTGGGATGTTTCGGGACGGTCTCGCCGTTGCGGACAAAGATAAACCCCCAGGGAAGGTGGGTGTTGATACCGTATATTTCAGAGTTCATCAGGTTTCCCATGCGGATAAAGAAGCCGGCGAGGGCCACAACCACAACAATACGGTCTATGACCCACAGAAAATGCCGTTTGGTATTTCTGGCAAAGAGCCACAGTGCCAAAAGAATGCCGATGGCAGCCCCGTGGCTGGCCAGTCCGCCGTGCCAGATCTTCAGAATCTCTCCCGGATGCTGGAAAAAATAAGTGGGCTCGTAGAAACACACATGCCCCAGACGGGCGCCTATGATCGTTCCCAGCGCCATATAAAGAGTTAGTTTATCCAGCAGCGCCTCGGGAACTCCTTCTTTCTTAAACATCTTTCCCACGATGATATAACCCAACAAAAAAGCCAGTGCGAAAAACAGACCATACCAACGTACCGCAAAGTTGCCCAAACGGAAGATCTCCGGGTTAACATTCCAGTGAATATATTCCAGAATCATGTTTCTAAATTTTGACCAAAGCTATAAAAAAAAATCAAGGTCAGAAAGCTCAAAAGGCTA
This sequence comes from Bacteroidota bacterium, assembly GCA_011374625.1. Lineage (GTDB taxonomy): Bacteria > Bacteroidota > Bacteroidia > Bacteroidales > VadinHA17 > DRPN01. Next base: position 39,966 of record DRPN01000184.1, on the reverse strand, counting down.
ATGGTCAAATAGGGGACTCGCGTTCAACTCCCGGGTAGCTTATATATCTTTACATAAAAAAAATTATGTAGGTTTGTATGTTTTCAATTTATCGGAGTTATACCGTGAAGAAAGAGAATATCATCATCGCAGGAATTATAGCTACTGTGTTCTTTGCAGGAGCCTGTGCCCGCGTGGGTTCTCCTCCCGGCGGACCCAAAGATACGACTCCTCCGAAAGTCCTTGCGTCCACGCCGGAAAACCATTCGGTCAACTTTACGGGAAACACGATCGAGATATGTTTTAATGAATTTGTTGAGCTGGACAACATCCAGAAGAAGCTGATCGTCTCGCCTCCCCTGACGGAGCGGCCGGAGATCCGTATGAAAGGAAAGACACTGATCATAAAGCTGAACAACGTTCTTCTTGACAGCACTACTTACACTTTCCAATTCGGGGATGCCATCAAAGATTTCAACGAAGGAAATATTTTGGAAAACTATTCCTTTGTTTTTTCCACCGGACCCACGCTGGACTCTTTGCAAATTCGCGGACAATTGGAGGATGCCTTTACGTTACGTCCTCCGGAAGAAGCTTTTGTCCTGCTTTATGACCATTTGGGCGATTCTATCCCATTTCTTGAAAAACCCCTTTATATGAGCAAAGCGGATCAGGACGGGAAATTCTATCTGCAGAACCTGAAAGCCGATACGTTCCGCATCGTGGCGTTGGTAGACGGGAACCTGAATTATAAGTACGACCAGGGGCAGGACATGGTAGGCTTTTTGGACAGTCTTATTTTTCTGAAGCCTCTTCCTGCCTACTCTCATTTAAACGATTCCACCACGATTGACAGTCTGCGAATGTTATCGGGTCCTGATTTTCTGCTACGTCTGTTCCTCGAAAATATGGAACAGCAATATCTGAAAAATTCTGACCGTCCCCGCAAGGAAATGATCGTTCTGATTTTCAACCTGCCTGCTCTGCACCCCGAGATAACCCCCCTGGTACCTGATATTCCGGTATCGTGGTATATTCCTGAAGAATCAGTTACCGGAGACACTTTGGAGCTATGGCTGACAGACACTTCCTTGATCCGCTTGGAGCGTTTTGACCTTGCCGTGAGCTATGCAGCAACAGACTCGCTGGGCAACCCCACACAGATCACAGATACAGTAACCCTGCGGATCAAGACACCAAAAAAAGGAAAAAAATCTGCCAAAAAAACAGAAAAGTCTCAATCCCTGCTGCAGATTGCCTCCAATGCTTCGCGGGGAAGTAAGGAACTGAACAGTCCATTGCTTCTGGAACCTTCCGCACCTGTCAGGGAAACGGATACTTCCAGAATCGTTTTTTACCGCCTTAAAGACACCCTTTTTGTGCGACAGCCTTATCTTTTCCTGAAAGACTCCTTTTTCCTCAGGAGGTATATGATTCAATGTTCCTGGAAAGAAAATACCAAATATAAACTGGAGTTGCTTCCCGGTGCTTTCACGGATATTTACGGGAACACCATAGATACGCTTGTTATCAGCTTCCATACCCGCAGGCTGGCAGAGTACGGCAATTTCAAGCTGAACCTGCAAAATATCCCCGGACAGACCCTCGTTCAGTTATGGGATGCTTCCGAAAAAAACCGTATCAGACAATATATTATCGTCTCAGACACCTCTGTTTACTTCAATTATTTGAATCCGGGAAAATATATTGTCAAAGCTGTGGACGATAAGAATCATAACAAAGCATGGGATACCGGCGTGTATTTGGAAAATATTCAGCCCGAGCCGGTGGCTTATTTCTCCAAAGAAATCAATATCAAGGCCAACTGGGATGTGGAAGAAACATGGAAGGTAGTGTATGATTTTGCACCAAGAATAATGAAAAGAAAAAGAAAGAGGTAAATGAAAAGCTTAGAACGAAGGAAGAAGGGAGAAAGGAGAAGGGTAAGGTGAGGAAGAAGAAATATATTAATGAAGATCTATCGTTTTTTATTTTTAGGAAAATTGTTATTTTCCCTCTGAAAAAAATTACGTTGGTTTGTTATCCGGACAATTAAAACGTTTTAATACAAAATTATGACTAAGCCTTCCGAACATCAAACGACTGCGGTTTTTTTGGCTTTTTTATGTATGGGATTCGGTGACGTTATAGGCCCCCTGACGGGGTTAGCCAAAAAACATTATGAGCTGAGTGATTTTTCAGCGACGCTGTTTCAGTTGTTGATAGGCCTTAGTTTTACCAATATTTTCCCGTTAATTTTTTCGATCACCATTGATGATATGCCGGAACGCACCAATGAATTATCGGGACTGATGATCACTATTATTGGGGGAGCCGTTCTATTCTCCCATCATGGGAAAGGCGGCCGATCTGTCCAACACCACCGTGAGCTTTTTTGTCCCGTTGGCAGCCATCCTGTACATTCTGTATCTTTCTTTTTATTGAGTAAATAAAACATTCAACAAGATCTAATAACCAAAACCAAATAATATTAGTTTCCCATGAAAAAAGCCATTACCGTAGGAATTGACATCGGAGGTACCAACAGTGTGATGGGTGCTGTGGACCGTGACGGAAACATACTTGGAGAAAACCGTATTTCCACCACAGACTATCCCGATATCAATGATTATGTTTCTGCCTTGCAGGAAGCCATCCGGGAGATGCTGAAAAAGATACCCGTAGAAATCGAATTAAAAGCCATCGGTATAGGCGCTCCCAACGGAAATTATTATCACGGAACCATAGTATATCCTCCCAATCTTATCTGGGAAGGGGTTACTCCTTTGTGTAAACTGATGTCAAAATATTTCACGGAACCGGTGGTACTTACCAACGATGCCAATGCTGCAGCTTTGGGGGAGATGATTTACGGCGGCGCTAAAAAGATGAAAAATTTCATCATCTACACCCTGGGCACGGGTCTGGGCAGCGGGATCGTAATCAACGGTGAGGTTTTATACGGACATACAGGGTTTGCCGGCGAGATAGGCCACACCATTATAGTGCCGGGAGGACGCGACTGCGGATGCGGACGCCAGGGCTGCCTGGAGACTTACGTGTCTGCCACCGGAATCGTTCGGACAGTGGAGGAATTATTTGCCAAACGACGTGTTCACAGTCCCCTCCGGGATGTGCCTTCGGATCAGCTAACCTCCAGGATGATCACCGAAGCGGCACAACAGGGCGACGCCATTGCCCTGGAAGCGTTTGATAAAACAGCTGACATGCTGGCTCTGTCCATCGTCAATTCGGTTGCTTTCTCCAGTCCGGAAGCAATCTTCCTCTTCGGCGGCTTATCCAACGCCGGGAAATATATCTTTGAACCTACAGAGAAATATGTAAACGAAAAAATCCAGTCTGTCTTTAAAGGAACCGTAAAAATCCTGCCTTCTCTTATCCCTGAAAATAACGCTGCGATACTGGGATCCAGCGCCCTGGCCTGGAAAGAACTGGAAAAAATTAATACGGATAAATGATGAAAACCCTTACGATTCACAGAACTCCTTCCACTCTTTCTCCCGAAGACATCCATGCTTTATCCCAATTTATGGATACACTGGAAAAGCAGCCCATAGACAAAATAAACTGGAAAGATTTTCCTGAGAAACCGGAAGTTCATTTTACGATTGCCTGGGATCCCGGGCATATCATCCTGAAATATTTTGTCCGGGAACCGGTTATCCGGGCCCGTTTTAGTGAAGACAACAGCCCTGTCTGGCAGGATAGCTGCGCGGAGTTTTTTGTAGCTCCCGGAGATGACGGAATGTATTATAACTTTGAGACCAACTGTATCGGCACATGTCTGGCCGAAAAAGGTTTTTCCCGGTCGCCGCGTGAGAAACTGCCACCCCCGCTTCTTGCACATATCAAACGCTATCCTTCGCTGGGGGTAGCTCCTTTTGAAGAAAAAACAGGGGATTTCTCCTGGGACTTATTGCTGGTTATCCCCAAAGAGGTGTTTACGGATCACTCCATAGATACTTTCGAAGGAAAAACCTTCCGGGCCAACTTTTACAAGATAGGAGATGATTTGTCGCGGAAACATTATCTCACCTGGCATCCCGTAAAAACACCTGAGCCGGATTACCACCGGCCTGAGTTTTTCGGAAAAATAAAATTTAGTTCATAGGTGCAGGATATCAGGCCTGTTTTCTACGTAGGCGCCTACGTAGGTAAAATTTCTTGTTCCGGTCATTATTACAGCGTGTTTGAGAAGAATATATCGCAGGTATTATTTTGTTTTTTAAAAAGTGCACAGCCGGCCGGAGTTTGTACCCTCCCGCAAAAGAATATCCGCTTCTGTTTTGCCAAGTCGTTATTTTGCCAAATCATTATTTTTTTGTATTTTTGGTTCGTTTTGTTTGGAACTAAATTGTAATCAAAAACTCTGATTATGCTAACCGGAAATGCAATCGTAGGACAGTCGGGAGGTCCGACAGCAGTTATAAATGCTTCCCTTGCGGGCGTGGTGGAAACAGCCCGTAATATTCCACAGATCAAAAATGTTTACGGCATGAAATACGGCATTGAGGGATTTATGAAGGAAGACATCATTGATCTGGGAAACCAGCCCGAAGAAATCATTGAAGGATTAAAATACACTCCATCCTCTGCCCTGGGGTCCACACGGCATAAGGTGCAGGAAGAAGATTTTTCTGTTATCCTCGAGGCGTTGAAGAAATATAATATCCGATATTTTTTTCTGATCGGAGGCAATGACACCATGGACACGATCAACAAGGTGGAACAGTTTTGCCGTAAAGCCGGCTATGAACTTACGGGCATAGGCACCCCAAGACGGTGGACAATGACCTATTCGGCACCGACCATACGCCCGGTTTCGCCTCGGCAGCCCGCTCCAATATTCTGAATGTGATGCAGGCAGGTTTTCTGGCCCGCGACATGAAGCGCGTAGACCAGTTTGTCATCTACCAGACTATAGGCCGTGATGCCGGATGGCTGGCTGCCGCTACGGCTATGGCCAAAAAAAATGAAGACGATGCTCCGCACCTTATCTATGCCCCGGAGTTTGATTTTGACAAGGAAAAATTTCTGGCTGATTTTGAAAAAGTTTACAACCAATACGGTTGGGTTTCCATTGTCTGTGGTGAGGGAATTAAATATGCCGATGGCACACCGGTGAGCGCTTCACAGACCAGGGACAAGTTTTCCAACATTGAATTCGGGGCGATGGGCGGCACGAGCGTGGCCATAAATATGCACCGGATGATTACTGAAAAATTCGGTTTCCGCGGGGAGTTTCAGATTACCGAATCCCTGATTATGTCAGCCGAAGACAGAGTTGTAAAGCGGGATATCGAAGAAGCTTACCGGTGTGGCGTCCGGGCGGTCGAACTGGCCAAAGAGGGAGTAAGCTGTATGATGGTGTCTGTGCAGCGAATATCCGACGATCCTTATCAGATACAATACGACCAGGTGCCCTTAAATGATGTGGCCGTGAAAGCCAAACCCATGCCCAGGGAATACTTCAACGGGGAAGGAAATTTTGTCAGCGATCGTTTCATTGAATATATGAAACCGTTAACCGAACCACTGCCGCAATTTGTAAGATTGAAACCAATACCCGCTAAAGAATTGTAGAACAAATTTTTATCGCATAAAACAGCGCTCTGTTCTTTTGTATTTCGTCTGATAAGATAAAAGGAACGAACAGTGTACAGGGAAAACAGGATAGAAACAGATAGATAGAATGTGAAATTAAAATAAGTATAAAAAATGGAACATCAATTTAACAAGACGGTGCTTTCGTTACATGCCCACCCGGACGATACGGAAGCTTTTTGTTCAGGGACCCTGAAACTTCTGAAGGACCGGGGGTACCGCATTGTCATTGCCACCATGACGGCCGGAGGTATGGGAGGGATCAACTCCACCGAAGAAAAGACCATTGCAATGCGGAAGGAGGAAGCACGGAAAGCGGCTGCTGTCCTGGATGCCGAATATTACTGTCTGGATGGTCGTGACGGATTCCTTTACGACACGACGGAAATACGTCTCAAGACCATCGCGCTGATACGTAAGGTACAAGCCGGGATTGTCATCACACATCTTCCGGTGGACTACCATAGCGACCACCGCACAACCTGCAACATCGTCGAGTCGGCGGCCATGATTTCTTCGTTGCCCAATGTCCCGCTGAACGAACCACCGGTGGAGATAACCCCGTTGCTTTATCATTCCGCACCCCTGACCCTTTCCGACCCAATCGGAAACAAGATCGCCACTCCCTCCTTTTTCGTAAATATCACCAGTGTGATCGAAGCGAAAATGGATATGCTTTCTCACCATCAATCCCAGATGGATCTGATGCGTCACATGCATAAAATGGACGATTTTTTTGGGGAGATGAAGAAAAATAATGTAAATTACGGTCAAATGGTCGGCGTGGATTATGCCGAACCGTTCTGGCAGCACCTGGGTGGCGGATTTCAGAAAGACCCGCTCATTCAGGAAGAACTGAAAGATTTTATTAAGAAACTTTAAACTTCATATCATGGATAAAAGCGATAAAAAACAGATGCAATATGCACTGATCAGGGAGATGCTGGAGACCACCGAAGTGATCCGCAAATTTGATCCTGCCTGCACGGAGCGTTTTGTTCAACCAATTCGCAGCAAAAAAGGAATGTTGTTGACAGGAGAGGGTAGCAGCCGTATTTTCCCGGCTAAACGGACGATGTATGCTTCTTTGAAAGATAAAAACCGTTTTCCTTTATACACCGACGGATCAACCCAGTCGCTGGAATACCAGCTGGATAATCTGGCTGTCTTTGGTGCTTCCAATTCGGGAAAGACCAAAGAAGTAGTCCGTCTTTTTAAACAATTAAAAGACCATGGACATACTGCTTATTTTGCATTAACCGCCAACAAAAACACCCCGCTTGAAGAGTTGGCCCTGGACACCCATGTACTGCAATGTGGGAAAGAAGATGCAGTAGCCGCCACTAAATCGGTAATTGAACAGGGCCTGTTTTATGACAGCCTCTACCGGAATCTTACCGGCAAAACGATGTCCGGATTAAACGTCCTGGCAGACCAGGTGGATGAAGCCATGAAAGTAAAAGTGGACCCTGCCTTGGTGGAAAAAATGAAAAACGCCGGTATGATCTATTTCGCCGGACGAAATACAGGCGTAGCGGAAGAACTGACACTCAAAACCAATGAGATCACCCGGAAAAAATCCGATTTTCTGGAAGGGACCTATGCCGTACACGGCATTGAGGAAGTGATGAATCCCGACGAGGTGGTTATCGTTATCGATCCTTTTGAAAGCGAAGAAGAAAAATTCACACAGGTGCTGGTGGAAGGTGTCGGATGTACCGTCGTAGCCATTTCGCACCGGCAGACCTCTTTCCCGACCATCATCATCCCCGACGGAGGCGAATACAAGGATTATGTCGAACTGGCCGCCGGATGGAATGTGCTGGTAGAAACAGGTCTGGCTCTGAACATTAACCTGGATAAACCTACCCGGGCACGTAAGGTGGGAAATGAGTATATGGGGAAGTAGAAAGCAGAAAGTAAAAAGGCAGAAGAAAAAAACCAAGCAGGTATTTTGTATAAATATGTTTTTTCCCTGAAACTTTTAGGTAACGGATTCCGTAAACAAATATATATTTTTATATTTTCGTTCCGTAAAACAATTTTTCAATGGGGAAAAAACATGTTGCCATAGGCATAGATATCGGTGGTACCAACACGGTCTTCGGGATCGTGGACAAAGAAGGGAACTTTCTTGCAGAAGGAAAAATTAAAACCCGTGACTATGACGAGATCGAGGTTTATCTTGCTGCCCTGAACGAGAAAGTTCGTCTGGAGCTCCGCAAACTCAATGAAAAAGTAGATGTTTTTGGCATTGGCATTGGCGCCCCGATGGGGAATATCAACAAAGGAACCATTGAATATGCCGCCGATCTGCCCTGGAAAGGTATTATCCCGCTGGCAGATCTGTTTAAACAGTTTACGACTCTTCCCGTCACCGTCACCAACGATGCCAATGCGGCCGCCATCGGTGAAATGATTTACGGTGGGGCCAAAGGCATGAAAAATTTTGTGGTTATCACCCTGGGTACCGGACTAGGCAGTGGTTTTGTCGTCAATGGTGAATTGGTTTACGGCAATGATGGTTTTGCCGGGGAGATCGGACATACCTCCATCCGCCCGGGAGAGAGCAACCGCCAATGTGCCTGCGGACGAAAAGGGTGCCTGGAAACTTACGTCTCCGCTACCGGGATTAAGCGTACCGTTTTTAAATTGCTGGGCGATATGATTGATGACAGTCCGCTGAGAGATCTCAGCTTTAATGAGCTGACGGCTAGCGATATCAGTGAGGCGGCCAAAAAAGGAGACAAAGTAGCGATGGCGGCTTTTGAACACACCGGCAGGATGCTGGGGTATAAACTGGCAGATGTAGTGGCACATACCAATCCGGAGGCCATTTTCCTGTTTGGCGGATTGACCTTGTCGGGCGATCTTATTTTCGAACCCGCCCGCCGCCATATGGAACAAAACCTGCTGGAAATATATAAGGGAAAAGTGAAACTTCTTCCCTCCAAACTGAACACGCAAAATGCCGCCGTTCTCGGAGCCAGCGCCCTGGTGTGGAACCATCATGACAACAATAAGAAATGATGATCAGTACCTGCTTCCCGATCAGCAGCATTAAGAAATAAAGGTATTCATTCATTATATTGATCCTTTCACATCATCTCATGATCGCCTTATCGCAGTATCAGGTTTTTTTGTATCTTGTGGTTTTAATATAACAGAAGGCACGCATGCATACCGGAGGAACACTGATATTAATCAGGATACTACTTATTGCCGGGTTTATCATTTTATATTTCCTGGCCATTGTGCTTTTACGTCCTTATCTGCCCCATCGCAAGCATAGATTTTCCTATCTTTTGCTGAAAGTCAGCTATTTGACATATTTATTCTTCATACTTGTTTTTTTTTATTTTCTGGCATTTTATCAGAATAACCTGGATGAATATTTTAATACAGCTCGTCTGATACTGATCTTTCTTTCCCTGTTCCTTCCCACGATCATCATGCTGGTACGGAAAAAAATCCGGCATAAAAGACATCTTTACAACTGGGTTTTTTCCGTGTTTCATTTTGCCATTGTTGTCTTTTATTTTATGATGTATTTTCAAATATTGGCATTATATGACTGAATACACCTTATCTTCCTCCTGAAATATCTCCTCTGATGGTTTTCCTCAGAAGCCATTGCGCACACCGGGGGAAAAGAGTTGATAAAATACACAAGTATTTTTACTTTTACAGAAAAATGACAAAAAACATAATCATGCTCAAAGAAACATTGGTTAATTACATCCGGGAAGGCATTGAAAAAGGATGGGAAATCAAGGCCCTTTCCAATTACATGGGAAAAGATTTCACCTACCGTGAGATCGCCATTATGATGGCCAGAATTCATCTTTTTTACCGTGAAAACCATGTTAAAGAAGGAGATAAGGTCGCTCTTATCGGAAAAAATTCGGTTCACTGGGCCATTGTTTATCTGGCTACTATCACCTATGGTGCTGTTATCGTTCCTCTTTTACCTGATTTCAGGCCTGAAGACATTCAGAAACTGGTCGATCATGCCGATTCAAAAATATTGTTTTCCGAGGAGAACCTGTTTGAACCACTTGATCCCACCTCTTTTCCCCGAGTAAAAACCATCGTCAAACTGGAAGATTTTTCGCTGTTGCAGGCTGCCGACGACAAAGTTACCGCTTTTTTCGGGCAGTGGGATGATATATTTCAGCAAGCTTATCCGGAAGGATACCGCAAAGAAGACCTGGATTATCCGGAGATCACCAACGACAAGCTGGCTGTGATCAGTTATACCTCCGGCACCACCGGCAACTCAAAAGGGGTGATGCTGTCGCACAATTCACTGGCTGCCAACGTGCGGTATGCCCATCATCACATGCCGCTGGATCCCGGTGATCGTATTGTCTCTTTCCTGCCGCTTGCCCATACTTACGGTTGTGCTTTTGAATTTCTCTTTCCTTTTACTCTGGGGTGTCACATTACTTTTCTTACCAAGACCCCGTCGCCGCAGATTATTACCAAAGCCTTTGCCGAGATAAAACCCCGGCTGATCCTCTCCGTGCCGTTGGTGATCGAGAAAATTTATAAGAAACAAATCGTTCCTTCCCTGGAGAAAACTACGATGCGAATTTTATTAAAGATACCCCTTATCAACAAGTTCCTGTACAATGTAGTAAACAAAAAGATATACCAGGTGTTTGGCGGCAATTTCAGAGAGCTTGTGATCGGCGGGGCAGCCTTCAATCCGGAAGCGGAAATATTCTTCGACAAAATTAAATTCCCCTTCACGGTCGGTTACGGCATGACCGAATGCGGACCGCTGATCAGCTATGCTTCTTGGGACACACGCAAGCTGTTCTCCTGCGGCCGTCCGGTAGATACCTTAGAGGTTAAGATCGATTCGGACGATCCTGAAAATGTGGCAGGCGAGATTCTGGTAAAAGGAGACAACGTCATGGAGGGATATTATAAAAACGAAAAGGCTACCAGCGAAGTATTGGATCCTGACGGATGGCTCCATACCGGTGATCTGGGAACCATGGACAAGGAACAGAATATCTTTATCCGTGGAAGAAGCAAGAACATGATCCTGGGACCTTCGGGACAAAACATCTACCCCGAGGAGGTCGAAGCCGTGCTGAACAATTACCCTCTTGTTTCAGAAGCCCTGGTGGTAGGCCGTGATCATAAGATCGTAGCATTGATCTATCCCGATTTTGATCAGTTGAAAAAACTGAGGATAACAACAGACGAGGAGGTGCTCAGGGTGCTGGACGACGTACGAAAAGAAGCCAACAAAAAGCTGGCTGCCTATATGCAGATATACAAAGTGGAGGTCATGAAGGAAGATTTCCAGCGAACCCCCAAGCGCAACGTCAAAAGAGTGTTGTATAAATAACCTCTCTCCATGCAGGGAGATTCAGTGATCATAGTAGCCGGGGGCGAAGGAAAAAGGATGGGGCAACCGATCCCCAAACAGTTTTTAATGCTCGGAGATTATCCGGTATTATGGCATTCGTTGCTGGCTTTTCACAACTATGATCCCGACATTCCGGTCATTCTGGTATTGCATAAAGACTGGATCGCTTACTGGCAGGAAGAAACCCGTAGATTTTTCCCTTCTCTAAACTATAAGATAACCCCCGGTGGAGAAACACGTTTTCATTCGGTACGGAACGGTCTGACCCTGATCCCCGAAGGAGATTTTACGGCTGTCCATGACGCCAGCCGTCCTTTGGTTTCTTCTGCCCTGATCGAAAGAACATTCCGGGCGGCCCGTGAAAAGGGGAATGCCATTCCGGTGCTACCAGCCACCGATTCATTGCGTATCCTTACCCCCGAAGGAAACCGACCCCTTGACAGGAGGCAGGTACGTTATGTCCAGACTCCGCAGATTTTTCCGACAGATTTGCTGAAGAAGGCTTTTCGGCAGGAATACCGGCCGGAGTTTACCGATGAGGCTACCGTGGTAGAAAGACTGGGAAAAACCATTCACATGATCGAAGGGGAAAAAAGGAATATCAAGATCACTACGGGTTTTGATTCTAAAGTAGCAAGATTGTTGTTAAATTCCAATAACCAATGACCAAACATCAGGTCTTTTCAAAAATTCATCTAAAAATTCATCAGTGTCCGGAGGAAATAAAAAAGAAGAGTTCTCCCGCAAGGGGGTCCCTTCGTTCTGTAAATTTGTGATTTACTCACTATTCAATTGTTTAGTGACACATTAAAATTTTTCTCTCATGGTTGCTTATTAATTATAATGTAACAAATTATAAGAACGAAAACGATTAAAAAAAATATATGCAATGGATATTAACTATTTTACCCTGAAAGTCGGATTATTTGGCATTGGACTGCAAACTTACTGGAATCAGTTTACAGGATTAAAAAAAAGACTCACCGGATATCTTAATGAGGTAAACCAAAAGTTATCCGAAGAAAAAGATATCGAAGTAATTAATCTGGGACTGATCGACACGCCGGAAAAGGCTTTTGACGCCGGACACAAGTTCAGACAGGCCGATGTGGATATTATCTTCTTATATGTTACTACTTACGCACTATCATCCACCGTACTACCTGTTGTCAGGCGGGCCAAAGTTCCGGTGATCGTTTTGAATCTTGCTCCGGAAGAGGCTATAGATTACTCTTACTTCAACAGCCTAAATGACCGCACCAAAATGACAGGGGAATGGCTTGCCTATTGTGCTTCATGCCCTGTTCCGGAGATCGCCAATGTGTTTAATCGGGCGAACATCCGCTTTCATCAAATAACCGGAGTGTTAAAGAACGATCCTCTGTTTTGGGATGAGGTGTCGGAATGGTTAGAGGCAGCGCGTGTGAAGAATATCTTAGCCCATAACCGCATGGCTTGTATGGGACATTATTACGGAGGTATGTTGGATATATATACGGACCTGACAAAAATGGTGGCTGTTTTCGGCGGCCATATTGAGATGTTAGAAGTGGGAGAGCTTGTAAAAGCCCGCAAAGAAGTTACCGATGCACAGATCAAAGAGCGGATAGACCTTTTTTATGAGAAATTTGACATCCAGGAAGATTGCCCTTTGTCTGATCTGCAAAGTGCCGCCCGTACTTCGGTAGCACTTGACCGGTTGGTTGAAAAAAAGCAACTGGGTTCCATGGCATATTATTACAAAGGTATCGGAGACCCGGAAGCTGAAGAGGCCATCAGTTCCATTATCCTGGGGAACTCCCTGCTGACGGCGCGGGGTATTCCCGTAGCAGGTGAATATGAGGTCAAAAATGCTATAGCCATGAAGATCATGGATTCTTTCCATGCCGGTGGATCTTTCACCGAGTACTATGCCATGGATTTCAAGGATGATATAGTGCTCATGGGGCATGACGGGCCGGGTCACATCACTATTGCCGAAGGAAAAACAAAAGTCCGCCCTTTGTTTGTTTATCACGGGAAAGTGGGAAAAGGGCTTTCCGTGGAGATGTCGGTAAAGAATGGCCCGGTCACATTTCTTTCGGTAGTTGAAAAAAATGACGGGGGGTTGATGTTGCTGATCGCCGAGGGAGAATCGGTTCCCGGTCCTATTTTGGAGATAGGCAATACCAATAGTCGCTACAGATTTTCCATTGGTGCCAGGCAATTTGTCAATAACTGGAATGCTTATGGTCCTGCACATCACTGTGCTGTCGGAGTTGGACACATAGCTTCCAAACTGGAGAAGCTGGGGAAACTTCTGGAAATAGAAACTGTCCGGATTTGCTGAAGAGTTAAACCCGAATTCAATAAAAAAATTCTATTGCGCAATTTGAGTTAAATTCTCGCCATTATACCAAATATTTTTTATGTTATAAATCATAAGAAGACTGGGCAATAACCTCAAAATAATTTATCTATTTCTTGAGAATATATTGTTTAATTTAAGAAAACATCTTATTTTTGCCGGGCTGAAAATTCTCCGGCAGCACAAACCTGAAGCAACGTCTTGATTTTTCCAAATCTTTGATTTGCGTGAAAAATCGAGGATGGGTTAGAAAGTTGGCCGGTGGAATTTTAAAAGGGTCACTGAGAAAGAAGAACATATTCCTCAGTAGCTCAGTTGGTTAGAGCATCTGACTGTTAATCAGAGGGTCGCTGGTTCGAGTCCAGCCTGAGGAGCAAAAAGAAAGCCCGGACATACGTCCGGGCATTTTTAAATATCTGTTATGAAAAAAAATCCTGACTCTGTTCTTGGCATGGGTAACGCCCTGATGGATATCCTGGTCCGTATTGACAACGAAAATCTGCTCAAATGGCTGAAACTCCCGAAAGGGAGCATGACCTTGGTTGATCGGGATAAGGCCATACATATCCTTAACCGGATTCAATCCCTGCCGAAAAGCTATGCACCGGGAGGATCGGCAGCAAATACAATCCGGGGTCTGGCAGCCTTGGATACGCCTGCAACCTATATCGGATCTACAGGCAATGATGAGTTGGGAGAAATGTTCAAAAAAAGCATGTCCGATGAACACGTCACTACCATACTACAACACAGTGATAATCCTACGGGTCATGCCATTACTTTTATCACACCCGATTCGGAACGCACTTTTGCCACTTTTCTGGGGGCAGCCACCGAACTATCTGCGGGACAACTGGACCGGTTCATGTTCACCGGTCACAGGATCTTTCATATCGAAGGATATCTTGTCCTGAACCGCGACCTGGTTATCAGGGCTTTTCAGTTAGCCAAACAGGCCGGTCTGGAAATATCTTATGACATGGCTAGCTACAATGTGGTGGAAGAAAATAAAAATTTCATCCGGGAGCTTCTGACAGAGTATGTGGATATCATATTTGCCAATGAAGAGGAAGCACGGGCTTTCACAGGAAAAGAACCGGAAGATGCCCTGGAAGAACTCGCCGCTACCTGTAAAGTTGCAGTTGTAAAAACCGGCGACAGCGGATCACTGGTTACTATGGAAAAAGAAACCTATCTAATCAGGGCCATCAAAGCGGAAAGCCTGGATACCACCGGTGCAGGAGACCTTTATGCTGCCGGTTTTCTGTTTGGTTATGTAAATGGTATGTTGCCGGAACAATGTGGCAAGATAGGATCTTTGCTGGGAGGAAAAGTGATTGAAACCATCGGCACCAGAATGCCGGCAGAAATCTGGGAACAGGTCCGGGAACAGATCCGACAAAGCATAGAAGATTAAATGCCGGCTAATACCGGTTACGCTGGCTAATTAAATTGGGCTCATCTTCAAACAACAAAGGATTGTCCTCATCAAAACGATTGAAGATAGCTTTTTGGTAGCCTCATTAAAAAACTTACGGAAAAGATCAACTTATAAACATATAAACAGGGATCCTATTCAAACGCTTTGGGAACTTCCCAAATAAAAACCAGGGGCATATTTTCCGAAGTATTTTTGTACTGATGTATTTCATCCGGCAGTAACAGGATAAAATCCCCCTCTTTTATTGTGATCTCTTTTTTATCCTTATCCGCCAATGTCCCTTCCCCTGAAATAATATAGTTTCATAAGGAATCAATTTGTTTTGTTCCGATCTTAATATAGGATCATGCCTAAGTTCAATTAGTAAATGCGACAAGGATTGATTTGATTTGAATATTTTTTTTTGTTATCATATAAATTTCTACTTTTGCACGAAATATTTCTGAGGGATGAGTGTGAGGTATGCGGATAGGTTCAGGATTCCCTTCAAAGGATTAAAAGAAGGTGACCATAGTTTTGATTTCGAAATAGATGCTTCGTTCTTTGAAATTTTCCCGGAATCCGAAATCAAAGAAGGTCAACTTCATACAGAGGTGGTCCTGCATAAATCCATACGCATGCTGACATTTGATTTTTTCATTGACGGAACAGTCAGGGTTCCCTGTGACCGCTGTCTTGAAATGTTTGATTTGCCGGTTAATTTCACTTATTCATTGTATGTGAAATTCGGTCACGAAAGACTTGAGGAGTCAGCCAACGCTCTCATCATTCCCGAAGATGATTATTTTTTAAATGTCAGTCAATATATATACGAATTTATCCATCTTTCTCTGCCATTACGCAGAGTGCATCCGGATGATGAGAAAGGTCATCCTACCTGTAATCCGGTTATGTTAAAGAAACTAAAAGAATTGTCTGTGGAGGAAAATGTACAAACCAATGATGAACGTTGGTCGGCATTGAAAAGAATATTAAAAAATAAAAATTAGCAATATTATGGCACATCCAAAACGCAAAACATCGAAGCAAAGAAGGAACAAAAGAAGAACACATTACAAAGCTGCATTTCCTACGGTTATGACTTGTCCAAATTGTGGGGCTGCCGTCCGGTATCACCATGTTTGTCCGGAATGCGGTTTTTACCGTGGCAGACAAGTTATTGAGAAAGAAGCCTCAGTTTAATCTTTTCGTATAATGATACGTATAGGACTGGACGTGATGGGCGGCGATTATGCTCCGCACGCTATTTTGGCCGGAGCGGAACTTGCCAAGAAAACGCTTCCTGAGGACGTCCGGATCGTTCTTGTCGGTAATAAAGAGATCATCCATAAACAACTGAAAAAATATCCCGTACTGAAAGACTGTGCGGATATTGTTCACGCCCCTGAAGTAATAGAAATGGGTGATCATCCTACCAAAGCATTTAGCCAAAAACAGGAATCCAGTATTGCAATAGGGTTCAAACTCCTGGAACAAAAGAAAGTGGATGCTTTTGCCAGCGCAGGGAATACCGGAGCTATGCTTGTAGGAACAACCATGACTGTCAAAACCATCCCCGGAGTGATTCGCCCCTCTATTGCTGCTACTTTGCCCAATATCCACAACGGACAAACCGTAATACTGGATGTGGGTATTGCCCCCGATTCAAGACCTGATGTTCTTTTTCAATACGGCCTCCTGGGATCCCTGTATGCTCAATATGTATTCAAAATCCCAAAACCCCGTGTTGCCCTCCTGAATATTGGTACAGAATCTACCAAAGGGAACCTGGTCACGCGGTCCGCTTATGAAATAATGAAAGACACCCGTCATTACCAGTTTGTGGGAAATATAGAAAGCAATGAATTTTTTACCTCTGATAAAGCAGATGTAGTGGTTTGTGACGGTTTTGTTGGAAATATAATCCTCAAAGAAGCTGAATCTTTTTATCTTATTGCCAAATCCAGAGGAATAAAAGATGATTTTCTGGAACGTTTTAACTTTGAAAAATACGGAGGGACTCCTGTTCTTGGTGTTAACGGAAATGTTATTATCGGTCATGGGATATCCAATGAAACAGCCATAAAAAACATGTTACACCAGACCCTGGAAATTGTCAGGGCAGATTTAACCAATAAAATCTTAAAAGCTTTCAAATAATGAGTAAAATTCATGCTGCCATCACAGGCGTTCACGCCTGGGTACCTGATTATAAGCTTACCAACGAGGAATTATCTACTATGGTAGACACTTCTGACGAATGGATTATGCAACGCATTGGTATCAAAGAAAGAAGGATCCTCAAAGGAGAACGAGGGTCTTCTTACATGGGAGCCAAAGCTGTCAGGGGATTACTGGAAAAAACCGGGACCTCCCCGGATGAAGTAGACCTGCTGTTATGTGCTACCGTTACCCCCGATCATCTTTTTCCGGCTACTTCAAACATAATCAGTGACAAGGTCGGTATTAAAAATGCCTGGGGCTATGATATCAATGCGGCTTGTTCCGGCTTTCTTTATACGCTACAAACAGCTGCTGAATTTATAGAGTCCGGGAAGTACAAGAAGGTAGTAGTTGTCGGAGCCGATAAAATGTCCGCTATCACCGACTATACCGATCGTACAACTTGTCCTCTTTTTGGTGATGCTGCCGCAGCTGTTTTGCTTGAACCTACACAGGAAGAAATAGGCATATTAGATCATATCTTTCATGTGGACGGTTCCGGAAGAAAATACCTTTACATGAAAGCAGGAGGTTCTGTCAGACCGCCTTCTCGTGAAACCGTCGAAAACCGGGAACATTTCGTCTATCAGGATGGTAAAGTAGTTTTCAAATTTGCCGTATCACGTATGGCAGATGTGTCCGTTGAAATGATGGAAAAACATAATCTGACACCTGAAACACTCAATTGGCTGGTTCCTCACCAAGCCAACATGCGAATTATCGAAGCCACTGCAAAAAGAATGGGACTTCCTAATGAAAAAGTCATGATCAATATACAGAAATACGGGAATACTACCACAGCAACCATCCCCCTGTGTCTGTATGAATGGGAAGATCAACTTAAAAAAGGCGATAATCTTATCCTGTCAGCTTTCGGAGGTGGATTTACATGGGGAGCCCTGTATCTTAAATGGGCATACGACGGAAAGAAAAAGTAAAACCCGGCATATTGGGAAACCAAGGTTTTTTTCTACCTTTATACCATTATTTTTAAGTAAGTAAAAAAACAAACAGTCACCCGTAAAAATAAAATAAAGATGGCTAAAAATGGTACGGATAGCAACAATGTAATTGTGAATTTTATTACAGGAGGAACGGAAATCACCGGAGACATCAACTCCAATGAAGGAATACGCATCGAAGGAAGTCTTACAGGAAATATTTCCACTAAAGGAAAACTGGTTGTCGGTGAAACCGGAAAAGTAAAAGGAGAGATCAACTGTAAGAATGCTGAAATTTTTGGTTTTATAGAAGGGAAAATATCCGTTTCTGAACTACTATCCTTGCGGAAAACAGCCCGTATCAACGGAGACATCATAGCCAATAAACTGGCTATAGAACCAGGTTCTAAGTTTACAGGCAATTGTAATATGACCGATGACAGAAGCTCAAAAACCTTCCTCCAGGAAGAAAAAAACAAATCTAAAGCTACCGCTACGGAAGACAAAAAAACAGCTTGATAACTATGTGAAATACTCCAGTATGGCACTCGAAATGGGAGTGATCATTTTTCTTGGTGTTTTCGGAGGGTTAAAACTGGACCAAAAGCTGAATCTTTCTTTTCCTTTCTTTACATTGCTTTTCTCCATTATCTCGGTTTTCCTGGCGATTTATATAGCCATAAAAGATTTTCTAAAATAAGAGCAATGTCCCTGTATAGAAAACCCCTGATACGCACTAGTATTACAACATTCTTTTTTATTGTTGCGGCAATTATCCTACATCAGCTTTTTTCAAATTTTTATCTTCCCGTACTTCCTGCCTTGATTGGTTTTTTCCTATTTTTATATCTCGGGTTTGCCCTCTTGCTACTTCACAAAAAAAATAATAAAACAGCACGTTTTATCAATCGTTTCATTTTACTCACCGTCATCAAGTTTTTTCTTCTTTTTATTTTTATTCTTTTTTATCTGATCCTTGTCAAAACAAACAATGTTCTTTTCCTGATTTATGTGCTGATTCTGTACGCCGGATACTCACTGGCCACGTACTCTGCCATTCTTTCATCAGTAAAAAACAAATAAGTAATTCATATCTCAGGTAGTTAATATCTTTTTTTTTTTATTTTTGCCTCACTATTCAGAAAAAGCTTATTGCAGTGAAACAACGTTTAAAATTAACCACTGTTTTTGTGCTTGCAACACTGTCGATACTCGTATTATCGTCTGCAATGTTTCTGAAAAATACAGACAGCAAAACAGAGAAAGGGTTAGCTTCCACACAAAAACATACACCCAGGCCTTTCGATGCCAAAGAAATGATCATGGATCACATCATGGATTCCTATGAATGGCATCTCTTTACTTACAAGGATTATCATTGTTGTATCCCTTTGCCGGTCATTTTGTATAGTAAAGACAAAGGGCTGCATATCTTTTTCAGCTCTAAATTTCATCACGGAGAAAGCAGTTACAAAGGGTTCAAAATCTCTACAGAAGAAAAATATCACGGGAAAATTGTTGAGGAATTGCCGGATGGTTCTATTGTCAAACCTCTTGATTTATCTATAACTAAAGTTACCGTATCCTTTTTCTTTACCATGTTGCTTATGATCTGGCTTTTTGTCTCTATATCAAAAGCTTACAGGCAACATAAAAACCAGCCTCCCCACGGTATACAGAACCTTCTGGAACCTTTGATCCTATTCATCCGGGACGAAGTGGCAAAACCTTCCATCGGTGAAAAATATGAGCGTTATTTGCCTTATCTCCTGACGTTGTTTTTTTTCATTTTCTTCAACAACATCTTTGGATTGGTCCCCATCCCGCCTGGAGGGGCCAATGTGATGGGAAATGTTGCGATCCCCACCGTCATGGCTTTATTTACTTTTGCTCTTGTTATTTTAAGTTCGACAAAATATTTTTGGATTGACATTTTCAACACTCCCGGAGTTCCATGGTGGCTGAAGTTTCCGATTCCTTTGTTACCTTTGATTGAATTCCTGAGTCTTTTCATCAAACATATTGTCCTGGTAATCCGACTTTTTGCCAATATTATTGCCGGACATATTGTGGCTTTGGGTTTTTTTGCCCTGATATTTATTTTCGGGGAAATGAGTTTACTGGGAGGTTATGGAATATCTTTTATTTCGGTTCCTTTTACTGTTTTCCTCACCTTACTGGAAATTTTGGTTGCCTTTATCCAGGCTTACGTTTTTACTTTATTGTCCGCCCTGTATGTCGGGCTTGCATTGGAAGAGCCTCACCATTAATTTTCTATATATTAACTTAATTTTATGCTTATGTTACCATTAATGATTTTACTTCAGGCAGCAGGTTCAACCCTCGGGCTCATGGGGGCAGGTTTTGGAGCCGGGCTGGCCGCCATCGGTGCCGGTATTGGCATTGGCCAGATCGGAGGCAAAGCCATGGAAGCTATCAGCCGTCAGCCGGAAGCTGTCGGGGATATTCGGTCAAACATGATCATCTCCGCAGCGCTGATCGAAGGGGTAGCCTTCTTTGCCATCGTGATCTGTTTGCTGATCCTGTTCCAGAAGTAGTGAAACCCTGTAAAGCGGTTCAGCGATTGGCTGAACTGCTTTGCTTCATTTTCCTTTTGAAACGAGTTAAAAACAAAATACCATGGAACTTGTAACCCCTGATGTAGGTTTATTATTCTGGATGTTAATTTCCTTTGCACTACTGTTGATTATTCTGAAAAAATTTGCCTGGAAACCGATTCTTAACTCCCTCAGGGAAAGGGAGGAGTATATCTCCGATGCATTGAGTACGGCAGAGAAAGCCAGGGCTGAAATGGAAAAACTGAAAGCCGATAACGAAGCGATCATCCGGGAAGCACGCATTGAAAAAGAGAAAATCCTGAAGGAAGCCAGGGACATAAAAGATCAGATTGTGGATAAAGCCAAACAAGAGGCTTCCCGGGAAGCCGATAAGATCATAGAAATGGCCCGGCTGAACATCCGCCAGGAAAAAGCCGCCGCTCGGGACGAAATAAAAAAACAAGTGGCTGAACTTTCAGTGTATATCGCAGAAAAGATTCTCCGGGAAAAACTATCTGCAGATGCCGAACAAACGAAGATTATCGAAAAATATCTGGATGATATCCGGTTAAACTAACTCTTTCACACAACAATCTATGAACGTCAGCCAAATAGCCGTAAGATATGCCAAAGCCTTTTATTTAGCTGCCCGTGACGCCGGGAAGCTGGAAGAGGCTTTCCGGGATATCAACCTGATACAGTCTGTCATACAGGATAATCCGGAATTCAGGGATGTTCTGGATAGTCCCATCATCACCGAGGCGGAAAAGATAAATGTACTGAAAAACTCATTTTACCCACATGTTCAGTCACTTACTGCTCATTTTCTTGATGTTATCCTGCAAAACAACCGGGAAGTTTTCCTTCCTGACATTGCACGCGATTTTATTGATCAGTATAAAAAACAACAGGGAATTACCTATGCACAATTAACAACGACCAAAACTATTGGCAGAAATATTGTAGAGAAAATCAAAAAACGGTTGAGCGAAAGACTGAAGTCTGACATCCAGCTTGCCACCCTGACAGACCCGGAAATTATAGGAGGTTTCATCCTGAACATTGAAGATGTCCGGTTTGATGCAAGTGTCCGCTCAGCCCTGCAAAACATGAAAAAAGAACTTACAAGAACAAAATAGAAAAGAAGTATCATTATGGCTACTACAATCAAACCCAGTGAAGTATCGGAGATATTAAAACAACAAATCGAAGGTATCACCTCACGGATCTCCATGGAAGAAGTGGGGACCGTCCTGCAAGTAGGCGACGGCATCGCCCGCATTTACGGTCTTTCAAACGTACAGTCCAACGAACTTATCGAATTTGAAAACGGGGTACAGGGAATTGTGATGAACCTTGAAGAAGATAATGTGGGAGCCGTACTCCTGGGACCTTCCGAAGGCATCAGGGAAGGAGACACTGTCAAAAGACTTCACCGTATCTCTTCCATCATGGCAGGAAAGTCATTGCTGGGCAGGGTTATCAATCCTCTGGGACAGCCTCTCGACGGCAAAGGCCCCATCAAAGGAGACCTTTACGAGATGCCCTTTGAGAGAAAGGCTCCCGGCGTGATTTTCCGGCAACCGGTGAATGAGCCGGTACAGACCGGGATCAAAGCCATTGATGCCATGATCCCCATAGGACGGGGCCAACGTGAGCTGATCATCGGCGACCGCCAAACCGGGAAGACCGCTATCGCCATTGATACGATCATCAATCAGCGACAAAACTTCCTGGACGGGAACCCGCTTTATTGTATTTATGTAGCCATAGGCCAGAAAGGTTCAACCGTGGCCAATATCGCCAAGACCCTGGAAGATTATGGGGCCATGGATTATACTGTGATCGTTGCGGCTACCGCCTCCGATCCGGCAGCTCTTCAGTTTTATGCTCCTTTTGCCGGTGCTGCCATTGGCGAATTCTTCCGCGATACCGGCGAAGCAGCTCTGATCATCTACGACGATTTATCCAAACAAGCTGTCTCCTACCGTGAAGTATCCTTGTTGCTTCGTCGTCCTCCGGGTCGTGAAGCTTATCCCGGCGATGTGTTCTACCTGCATTCCCGCCTCCTGGAACGGGCTGCTAAGATCATCGAATCGGATGAAATCGCCGCCCAGATGAATGATATTCCACCATCTATAAAGAAAATGGTGAAAGGCGGAGGATCGCTCACTGCGTTACCGATCATTGAAACCCAGGCCGGCGACGTTTCTGCTTATATTCCGACCAATGTGATCTCTATCACTGACGGCCAGATATTTCTGGAATCCGACCTCTTCAATGCGGGGGTACGCCCGGCCATCAATGTGGGAATATCCGTCAGCCGTGTGGGAGGCGCCGCCCAGATCAAATCCATGAAAAAGGTAGCCGGCACCCTGAAGCTCGATCAGGCCCAATATCGCGAACTGGAAGCTTTCGCTAAATTCGGTTCCGATCTGGATGTCTCTACACTGGCGATCCTTGACAAAGGTGCTAAAAACGTAGAGATTCTGAAACAAGATCAATACTCTCCGTTACCTGTGGAAAAACAGGTCGCTATCATATTTGCCGGAACCAAAGGGTTGCTTAGGGACGTGCCCGTGAGCAAGGTTAAAGACTTTGAGAAAGAATATCTTGAATTCTTGGAACTCAAACACAAGGATATCCTGAAAACCATCAAAAAAGGAGAATTTCCGGATGAAGTAGCCAAAAAACTCGAGGAGATCATTACCAACCTGACGTCTAAGTATAAAAAAGAAGAATAACTTATTTTTCCTAATTTTATGGCAGGATTAAAAGAAATACGAACCCGGATCACCAGTGTCAGGTCAACACGGCAGATCACACAAGCCATGAAAATGGTGGCTGCAGCCAAGCTGAGAAAAAATCAGGAAAAAATTCTTATGCTCCGGCCTTATGCCAACAAACTCAAACAAATCATGACCAGCATCTGCCAGGGTCTGGAGAATGATGTGGAGAATTCATTGATGGAGGACCGTCCACCCGAAAAAGTACTTCTTATCCTGGTAACTTCAAACCGGGGCCTTTGCGGCGCTTTTAACAACAATGCCATCTCAAAAGCCCTCGAAATAGCTACTACTGAATATGCCACACAATGGAAGCAAAAACAACTTTCCTTCTTTGCCATAGGGAAAAAAGGAGCTGATTTTCTGAAATCAAAAAAATATCCCCTGGAAGGATCCAATACCTGGATTTTTGACCAACTTAATTTTGCAGAAGTCGTTGAACAGGGAACCTATTTTGTCGACTTGTTCCTTTCCGGAAAATATGACCGGATCGACTTTATATACAACCAATTCAAGAATGCAGCCGTTCATATTCTTACACATGAGACCTTCCTGCCTATCATTGGAAATGGCAAAGAGGAAAAGTCCGGCATGAGCCCGGATTACATTTTTGAACCGGACAGGGACGAACTGATAAACGACCTGATCCCAAAAACCCTGAATATTCAGTTTTATAAAGTTCTGCTGGATTCTTTTTCGGCAGAGCACGGGGCCAGAATGACAGCCATGCATCAGGCTACCGATAATGCCAATGAGCTGATCAAAGAACTTACCCTGCATTATAACAAGGCCCGCCAGGCTGCTATTACCAAAGAGATCCTGGATATCGTAGGAGGAGCCGAAGCATTAAAACAATAATTAGATTAAGCCTGTCGAGTCACTATGTATACATTTAACGAGTTGTCCGAAAGAGTTAATAAGATTATCCGGGAGCTGGACATCCCGGAGACTCCTGTTGAATTGTACGAACCTATCCGTTATATCCTCAACCTGGGGGGAAAACGTATCCGTCCGGTGCTAACTCTTATGACCACCAATCTTTTCAGAGACAATATCGAAGACGCTCTGGCTCCTGCCATCAGCATTGAATTATTTCATAACTTTACGCTGATTCACGACGATATCATGGATCATGCCGTACTGCGGAGAAATCATTCCACTGTCCACACGCAGTGGAATGTGAATATCGGAATCCTGTCAGGAGATGCTCTTTCTATCTATGCATACAGGTATCTGTTAAAAGCACCCCATGACAGACTATATCAGCTGCTGAAAATTTTCAATGATACAGCCTTAAAGGTATGTGAAGGCCAGCAACTGGATATGAATTATGAAAACATTCCGGAAATTACGATAGATGATTATCTGACAATGATTGAGCTGAAAACGGCTGTTCTACTGGCCGGAGCTATGAAAATAGGTGGAATTATTGCCGGAGCGACAGAAGAACAGACCAATCATCTCTATGAGTGCGGAAGATATCTCGGACTGGCATTCCAGATTCAGGATGATTTCCTGGACACTTACGGAGATACGGAAACTTTTGGAAAAACAATCGGCGGAGATATTCTCAGTAATAAAAAAACTTTTTTGCCGGTTTATACGCTTGGACACCTGCCCGAAGCCAGGAAAAAAGAGATGCTGGAAATATTGAACGCTCCCATAACTAATGACCGGGAATATATTTCCACGATCAAGAACTTTTACGATTCGGTAAATATTCCGGAAATAACCAAAAACATAATAACTGATTATTTCCGGAAAGGGATGAATGAGCTGGCAAAAACAGAAGTCAGCATAGAGAGAAGGAAATTGCTGGAAGAACTTATCACAAACCTGATATCAAGGACGAAATAGAAAATATTGCTTCAACTCATTTAAGTGAAGGGAATTATTTATTAAAATATATAAAATTTGTAACATAAAAGTTCAGATAAATGGCTAAGAAGAATAATACAGGCATCGTAACCCAGGTGATCGGACCGGTGGTAGACGTAAAGTTTGAAGGGAAAGAGGCTGTGCTTCCCAATATTTATGATGCATTGGAAATAAAAAGGGACGATGGTTCCGTCCTGGTCTTGGAGGTTGAACAGGAGATAGGTGAAAAAACCGTTAGGACCATTGCCATGGATTCCACCGACGGTCTTCGACGTGGCATGAAAGTTAATGCTACAGGAGCTCCTATCCGCATGCCTGTGGGAGAACAGATTCGCGGAAGACTGATGAATGTTACCGGGGAATCTATTGATGGATTAGGCACCCTGGACAAAACAAAAGGATACCCCATCCACAGGGATCCTCCGGATTTCGTTGACCTGTCCACCGAAAAAGAAGTCCTGTATACAGGCATCAAGGTCATCGACCTGATTGAGCCTTATTCAAAAGGTGGAAAAACCGGATTGTTTGGAGGGGCCGGGGTCGGAAAAACTGTCATCATCCTTGAGCTGATCAACAACATTGCAAAAGCCTATTCCGGCCTTTCTGTGTTTGCAGGGGTAGGTGAACGTACCCGGGAAGGGAATGACCTGCTTCGTGAGATGCTGGAAGCTGGCGTCATTGATTACGGCGAAGCATTCAAAAAAGATATGGAAGCCGGCGGCTGGGACTTGTCCAAGGTTGACCGGGAGAAACTGAAAGAGTCCAAACTGGCTCTGGTTTTCGGTCAGATGAACGAACCTCCCGGCGCCCGTGCACGTGTGGCGCTGTCAGGACTGTCGGTGGCTGAATATTTCCGGGATGGAGAAGGAGAAGGTCAGGGAAAAGATATTCTGTTTTTCATGGATAATATTTTCCGTTTCACACAGGCAGGCTCTGAGGTATCTGCCCTGCTGGGGCGTATGCCTTCGGCTGTGGGGTATCAACCTACGCTGTCTACGGAAATGGGAGAAATGCAGGAAAGAATTTCTTCCACCAAACAGGGCTCTATTACTTCGGTACAGGCCGTTTATGTGCCGGCTGACGACCTCACCGACCCTGCTCCGGCAACCACTTTTGTCCATCTGGATGCCACGACGGTACTGAGCCGCAAGATCTCCGAGTTGGGAATTTATCCCGCCGTTGACCCGCTTGATTCTACTTCCCGGATCCTTACGCCCAATATTGTGGGGAATGATCATTATGAAACAGCACAGCGTGTGAAAGAAATTCTACAACGCTATAATGAGCTGAACGATATTATCGCAATCCTGGGAATGGATGAACTTTCGGAAGAAGACAAACTGGTTGTGCACCGTGCCAGAAGAGTACAACGTTTCCTCTCACAACCATTCCATGTAGCAGAGCAATTCACCGGCATGCCGGGGAAATGGGTCTCTATTGAAGATACCATCAAAGGTTTCAAAATGATCCTGAACGGTGAAGTGGACGAACTGCCTGAATCTGCTTTTCACATGGTCGGGACCATCGAGGAAGCAATCGAAAAAGGACAAAAATTACTGTCTGAATCAAAATAAACTAAAAGCTACTGCCTTGTATCTTGAAATCATAACACCAGAGAAGAAGGTCTTTACCGGAGAGGTCAGATTGATACAGGTTCCGGGGACCAAAGGATCTTTTGAGATTCTGCACAACCATGCCCCTATCATTTCCACGCTGCAGGAGGGGACAATACGTTATATCACCAACGAAGGACAGGAAAAAACAGTAGAATTAAACGGAGGTGTCATTGAAGCAAAAAATAACCACATTACTATTCTCGGGGAGTTTACCTAAAACTCCGGTTATCTTATTCTTTTTTTTCTTGAACTTTATCCCATCAACCAAAGCTCAGGATAAAGTTATCTTTCCTGCTATTGACTCTTTGAAGGTTACCGCAGATCTATACACCGGCAATGCAGATGAAGCTTTTATCCTGCTTTTTCACGATGAAGATGCCAGCCGTGGAGAATACAGGAAAATTGCCCTTCGATTGGTCAAGATCGGGTATAATTGCCTGGCTGTCGACCTGCGCCAGGGAAAAGAAAGTCATTATGTTTCCAATGAAACGGCCAGAAGGGCCGATTCACTCCATCTTTACCCCAAAAAGAGCGACTGTCTTAAGGATATTGAAGGGGCAATCCGTTATGCTGTTCAAAGAAGCCGCCGGCCGGTCGTTTTATTTGGAAGCTCTTTTTCCGCTTCCCTTTGTCTGCTTGCAGCAAAAAATAACCCGGATGTAAAAGCCGTGGTAGCATTCAGTCCCGGAGAGTTCTTTAAGCCACAAATCCCGGTTTGTGATTCTTTACAGGGATATGACAAATTAACGCTGATCGCCGGAACTAAATTTGAATATCCTTATCTGATTGAAATCTCCAAAAATATTCCGGACGACAAAAAAACTGTTTTTGTACCCTCCCGGGCAGAAGGAGAACACGGTGTAGCTGCCTTGTCTGAATCCAACCCGGCATCCGACGACTACTGGCTTTCCCTGCTAATGTTCTTCAAAAACGTTAAAAAATTATAGAATATTCGTCGTCACTCCTTCCCGGCGGAAGTGAAATAAAGTCAGAGATATAAACACTTCAAATCTTATATTATTATGCTTGATACCAAAGGCTTCAGGAAATTTGCCTATCAGGTGGTTGACTGGATGGCCGATTATTACGAAAATATTGAAAAATACCCGGTAAAATCCGGCGTGAAACCCGGCGAGATCCTGTCTTGTTTACCGGATACTCCTCCTGAACAAGAAGAACCCATGGAGGTCATCCTGAAAGATTTCGAAGAGAAAATCATCCCCGGGATCACCCACTGGCAGAGTCCGGATTTCTTTGCTTACTTTCCTGCTAACAGCAGTTATCCGTCCGTACTGGCAGAGATGCTCACCGCCACGCTGGGAGCTCAGTGTATGGTATGGGAAACCTCGCCGGCTGCTGCCGAGTTGGAAGAAAAAATGATGCAATGGATTATGTATCTCACCGGCATACCCTCTTCTTTCGACGGGGTTATTCAAGACACCGCATCTACCGCCACACTTACCTCCCTGCTGACTGCCCGCGAACAATATACCCACTTTGCTATCAACGAAAAAGGATTCTCCGGCACAGAAAAATTTCGTGTCTACGCTTCTGAAGAAACTCATTCTTCCATAGAGAAGGCAGTTAAAATTGCTGGTTTCGGGAAAGAAAACCTGGTAAAATGTGCTGTTAAGAAAGACTTCAGCATGGACACGGATTCTTTGAGGGAAGCCATACAAAACGACCTCCGCCGGGGATTCAATCCGCTGGCAGTGGTTGCCACCCTGGGTACCACCGGCACCACAGCCATTGACCCTCTCAAAGAGATCACAAACGTTGCCAAAGAATACGGGCTATGGGTGCATGTAGATGCCGCCCTGGCCGGCTCGGCGCTCATCCTGCCTGAGTACCGCTTTATGATCGAAGGCATTGAAGATGTGGATACTTTTGTCTTCAATGCCCACAAATGGCTGTTCACTAACTTTGATTGTTCTCTTTATTTTGTAAAAGACAAAGCAGCCCTGATCCGTACGTTTGAGATACTTCCCGAATACCTGAAGACAAAAACCCATGGTCGTGTCAACGACTACCGTGACTGGGGTATTCAACTCGGACGCCGCTTCCGTGCCCTGAAACTATGGTTTGTACTGCGCAATTTCGGGCTACGGAAAATGCAGGAAACACTCCGTGAACATATCCGCCTGGCACACATGATCAGACAAAATGTCGAAGAAGCCCCTGATTTTGAGCTCTTGGCACCAGCCCCTCTCAACACAGTTTGTTTCAGGTATCATCCTTCCGGTATGGATGAAGAAACCCTGAACCGGATAAACCAGCAGCTTATGGATACACTGAACCGCTCGGGAAAAGTATATTTTACCCACACCCGTCTGCATGGAAAATTCACCATCCGTTTTGTGATCGGTCAGACCTATACCCGTGAGGAACATGTGCGTAAAGCCTGGTCCGAAATAATCCGGACAGCCATGGAAATAAGCTGATCACTACTGCAATCTTGCAGCAACGCTTCCGGGCAACAACGGCCTGCGCTGACGGTTTATACGCAAACCGTAAACATTGATGCTGAAATCAAATCCGGTATTTACCCGGTCTATATCGGGATTATATGCTGTCCAAAAACCCAAACTTAAAGGAAACTCTATCCTGAAAACATTGAAATCTACCGTAAGTTTCCCCCCACAGCCCTGAAAGGACTTGAGATCGGAATATTCATAGTTTTGGTAATTGAGGTTTTTTTCTCCTTGTGCCATTTCGTAAAACAAGGAACCGGAAAAACGGGAAATATAAAGCAATGATCCAATGGAAAAATCCGGATAGAAAACGGGGAAATCATAATGGGCATTGAATGTCTTTAATTTTTCAGACAACCAGTAATGATAACCCCGGGGATAATGAAGATGGTTAAGGTAGTAAAACCTAACCAGCTTCTGTTTTTCATAACCTGCCTGCAGGGATAAAGTATGGTGTTTCATGATTCCCGGTAAATACAGTTTTCCCTGAAAATAAGTTATGGTCCCATAATCTTCTCTATCCCAGGGGGCATGAATAAATCTCGTATCCAGAGTAAATCCAAGACGTGGCAGTATATCCCGTTGGCTCATCTTTAATAAATTATAATAATACAACCGGTAAGAAAGGAATATCCTGTTTTTATTGTATTTATGTAAATAATCCGACCAGACATAGCTATTGGTGAAACGGAAATTCACCGAAGGTGTTAGCCCCCGGTCATACTTGTTGATGGTGAGGTTTAACGGAACATATACCTGCATGGTAAAATCGCTCCTGGGCGGTAAGTGATCCGACAAGGGAGTGGCTGCAGAATCCTGATAGACCATCGGAGAGCCCCCGTATTCTTCCATAAACTTAAAAACAGGATACAGACCCCGATAAGTTACACTGGTGATGAGCCGGTGTTCACGATCCTTATAAGCATATCCCTGTGAACCTTCGAGTGTGCTCAAATAGTTCTGAGAATATAAAACAACGCCCGGATAAACAGGAATGTTATCAAGACTGATATTATCATAATCAAAATAAAAAGGAAGCCAGCTATGTACTTTTAATAGGTGTGTAAATTTCGAGTATGATTTCACGGAGTAAACCGAGTCAGGAAGGCTCCCCTGATTGATCAACCCCTTTTCCTGGTTCAGTAGTGAGTCAAACATGTGCAGCGAAAGATCCTTAATCTTGTCCAGAGGTATCCAGCTTGCAGGGTCAACCGGTATTTCTGCTACATTATACCCTTTCGAGGTATAATCATTGTACACTATTTTTTTTTCATCCGGCGAAACGCACACATCTGATGCCCCAAAACGTGAACGTGTCACCTGCCAAATATCTTTACTCCGGCAATCCAACGCATAAATATTATCAATCCCTGAATAAGTAGCATGAAAAAAAATGTACCTCCCGGAAGCACTCACTGATTGAATATCGTCAAAAGACGGAGACACCCAAACATGCCAGGTTCCTGTCAGAGTATTTAACTCCTCAATACTTTTCCCTTCTTTTGACAATACAATAACCAGCAATGACTGATTATTCTTCCAGGTTGGTTTGAAAAAAGTGATATTCCCCGGTAGTGAAAATGATTGGAGTACTTTCCCCGAGATATTGAGAATATCAATAAAATTCCGGTTATCAGTTTCTATTCGCACGGCAACTATTTTCTTTCCATCAGGGGAAATATCAGGGGCAAAATACCGTGCACGCCGGGAAAGCCGGTATTCCTTTTGTTCTATAATATTATATATTTTAATGTCTGAAAAACTCCGGTTATACCATCTTTCGTCATAAATGGTCTCTGCCCAGACTATTTTTCCGTCAGCTACCGACAATCTTACCGGCTCATAATAACCGGGGATATGGACGACCCGTTCATTTCCTTTTCTATCAATCAGCACGAACCGGTTGATCTGATCGATCCCTGATTTTTCCACCAATACCAATGAGTCATTAACATATCTCGGAAAACGATAACTGGTAAAAGCTTTCTTTTTACGGATATTTAGTTTTCTGAAAGGGGTGATTTCGTTCTCTTTGTCTTTCCTGTCCCATTCCTTTCGCAGATACCAGAATGTGGAATCATACAATCTTTTCTTGGTCAGATTTGCCTGT
Organism: Bacteroidota bacterium; assembly: GCA_011374625.1. Classification (GTDB taxonomy): domain Bacteria; phylum Bacteroidota; class Bacteroidia; order Bacteroidales; family VadinHA17; genus DRPN01. Next base: position 8,626 of record DRPN01000184.1, on the reverse strand, counting down.
TTGCGAAAACAGAAATTCACCGGGTTAATGGTATAAGGTTTATTGGCAACCTGCGACAATGCTTTGTCCCATAATTCAGCACCATATTTGTTTCGTGAATAAGCTACCACCTGATAACCGTATTCATATTTCCCGGGAACATAATCCTTGTACGAATCCATCAGGGATTTATCATAATCCCAAACCTTTCCCTTTTCCAGAGTCAGAGCACGCAGTCCCATTTCAAACGAGGGCAGTCTGCCACGACCACTGCGAGATAATAAGGTTTCCTGCGTAATCGCATCCCCTTCCATATACCATTGAGGAACCATGATCGCCATGCTTCCGGCTGCTATGTCGCCAACGACGTAACTCAGTGCCCGGCTAAAACCAACATTCAGTTTCTCCATTTGCACAACATGCCTCAGCTCATGAAATGCGAGCTGATCCAATGCATCATCAGGATAAGAATTCGGATCCGGGACCGGATACAACTCAATCCGTCGTGGAGCCCATATCACCAATCCGTTTGAAACCACGGACTGATTATGTACAATTACGGTTATTTTACGCGGATTGCTTTGCAGACTATAGTTTTCATACGAATAGGTATATTCAAAAAGATTGGCTAAATATTGGGATTTGGATAAAAAATCCTCAGGAAAAAGGATTCGGTAATGCTCTGTGTTGATTTGCTTCCATTTCAAACAGGCAGGGTCTTGCCCATTATTATAAAATTGCGCAAAAGTATTGTTAATCAAAAAGTAAAAGAAAATAATTGATACGCCGGTATGGTAAAATATTTTTTTTATTTTTCTCACAAATATTCGGTAGTTACATCCACAGGCAATAACAAAATTACCCTTTTATATTACTTTTGCCATCATGCATGGGAAAAAGAATTATTTTCGCCTTAAAATTAAAATAATTTACATGTCATTCCGATTATTATAAAATAAAACCGAATATTTATAAAATTTTTAACGAATGAAAAACTTCAAACGGATAAACAACATCACTGGCTGGGCCGTTTTTGTCATTGCCGCGTATGTCTATTTATCCACCATAGAGTCAACCGCCAGTCTCTGGGACTGTGGTGAGTTTATTGCGTCAGCTTTCAAACTGGAGGTGGGGCATCCTCCGGGAGCTCCTTTTTTCCTGATCCTGGCGCGTTTCTTTACGCTTTTTGCAGGTTCCCATACCGAACTGGCCGCCCGTATGGTCAACTCCATGTCTGCCTTGGCCAGCGCAATGACCATTCTGTTTCTTTTCTGGACCATTACTCATCTTGCCAGAAAAATTATTAACAAAAGATCAAGTCTTTCTACAGGTAAAATCATTGCTATCATGGCCAGTGGTGTCGTCGGAGCATTGGCATATACCTTTTCCGACTCTTTCTGGTTCTCAGCCGTAGAAGGTGAAGTTTATGCTACCTCTTCCCTTTTTACAGCTGTCATTTTCTGGGCCATTCTTAAATGGGAAGAATACACAGATCCGAAACATGCCGATCGCTGGATTATTCTGATCACCTATCTCATGGGCCTTTCCATCGGGGTACATCTGTTGAACCTTCTGGCCATCCCGGCTATTGCCCTGGTATATTATTTCAAAAAATACAAGCCGACAAATAAAGGATTGATCATAGCTTTGAGCGTTTCGTTTATCCTGCTTGTACTCATTATGTATGGAATTATTCAGGGACTCTTCAAAGTCTCTTCCCAATTCGAATTGTTTACCGTGAATACGCTGGGCCTGCCATACAACACAGGGCTTTTTCTTCACATGATCATACTCTTCGGTAGTCTCATTGCCACAATCTATCTCCTGTTGAAAAATAAAGATCTCAAAACCATACTGATCTTTGCCAGTACGGGTGTTATCCTGTCGGGAATGCCTTTCATCAGTTCCTCCTTTTTCCTGGACCTTATCATAGCAGCCATTCTGGTTTTTGCGGTTATAACCATCGGCAGGAAAAGCCGCCGTACACTGATGACCCTGATAACCTCCCTGACCATGATTTTGATCGGCTACTCTTCTTTTGCCCTGATCCTGATCCGGGCCAATGCCAGCCCTCCACTGAACGAGAACAAACCGAATAATGTGTTTTCCATGCTGGCTTATATCGACCGGGAACAATATGGCACGCGCCCGTTGTTCTTCGGGCAGTATTATAACGCACCTATCAACGGCCTCAAGGAAGGAAAACCTGCCTACATCCGGAAAAACGGGAAATATATTATCTCCCAATACTCCCAATCCTATGTCTACGACCCGCACGCTACCACTATCTTTCCGCGTATGTACAGCAGTCAGGCCGACCATATTAAGATTTATAAACAGTGGGGGAAGGTAAAAGGCCGCAAGGTACAGGTAACTGAGCGGGATGGCACCAAAAAGACTATTGACGTACCCACTTTTGGGGAAAACCTGCGGTTCTTCTTCTCCTATCAACTGGGGTTCATGTACTGGAGATATTTTTTATGGAATTTTTCCGGCCGGCAAAATGATATTCAGGGACTGGGAGGACCTCTCGAAGGCAACTGGATCAGTGGCATTAAATTTATTGATGAACCACGCGTAGGTCCCACGGACAACCTGCCGGACAAATATGCCCACAACAAGGCCCGCAACCGGTATTACATGCTGCCGTTTCTTTTAGGTCTAATCGGTCTTATGGTTCAATGGAAAAAAAACCCGCATGACTTCTGGGTGGTCCTTCTCTTGTTCTTTATGACTGGTATTGCCATCGTACTTTATCTGAATCAAACACCTAATCAACCCCGTGAAAGGGATTATGCTTACGTGGGATCTTTTTACGCATATAGTATATGGATCGGCCTGGGTGTACTGGGACTGTTTTATCTGTTCCGGAAATTTCTCTCCGAATCGGTTAGTGCTGTTTTCGCCGGATTACTGTCCTTATCAGTCCCTGCAATCATGGGCCAACAGAACTGGGACGACCACGACAGATCCGGAAGATATACCGCAAGGGATTTGGCTTATGATTATCTCAATTCGTGCGAAAAAGATGCGATCCTCTTCACCAATGGCGATAATGATACTTTCCCGTTGTGGTACATCCAGGAAGTAGAGGATGTACGTACAGATATACGGGTTGTCAACCTGATGCTTTTCAATACCGACTGGTATATCGACCAGATGAAAAGAAAGGTTTACGATTCGGATCCGCTGCCGTTATCCCTGCCACGGGAAAAATACCTGGACGGGACCAATAATATGCTTTATCTGGTTCCAAACAAAAGCATCAAAGGATATCTGAACCTGAAGACAGCAATTGATTTTTTGGCCAGTGACAACCCGGGAACAAAACTCTCCCTGCAGGGCGGAGAAAGGATTGATTTCCTTCCGTCAAAAAAATTCAGTGTTCCCGTAAACAGATCCACCGTCGTGTCCAACGGTACCGTAAGACCGGCCGATGCAGACAAGATCGTTCCCGATCTAAAGATCGATATCAAGAAAAATTATATCATGAAAAGCTCCATGATGGTTATGGACCTGCTGGCTCATTTCAACTGGAAACGGCCGGTTTATTATGTCACGGGAGGCCACGATGACGCCCTCGGTATGGAAGATTATTTCCAGATGGAGGGGTTTGCTTACCGGCTTGTACCCATCAAAACTCCCAGGGAAGATTATATCAACTACGGAAGGGTCAATACCGACCGACTTTACGAAAATCTTATGCACAAATTTCGCTGGGGCAGAATGAACGAACCGGACGTCTATCTCGACTATTATACCCGTCGTACGATAAACATAATCAAAGTGAGAAACGCTTTCAGCCGCCTTGCCAAATCCCTTGTCGATGAAGGGAAAAAAGATTCTGCCGTAGCTGTTCTTGACCGCTGTATGGAGTTACTCCCGAAAGACAAACTGCCGTATGACATTTTTACCGTTGGCATAATAGATGCCTATTACAAGTCGGGAGCCACTGCCAAAGCCGATACGTTGGCATTCGATTATGTTTCGGATCTGAAAAAAGAATTGAATTATTTTTATTCCTTCCCGCCTAATCTGGCCGGAACCATTGACTATCAGAAGAAAGTAGATCTACAGATCATGCAGCAGATAAGTATGGCCTGTAAACCTTATAATTCGGAAACAGCCAAAGCCATCGAAAATGATCTGAACCAATATTACCGGACCTACCTTGAAATATCCGGCGCCGGATTACAGATGCCCCCCGGTAAAAAATAAGAAGAAAATATTTCTTTCTGCATACAAATAAAAAAAGAGACATCAATAATGTTGTCTCTTTTTTTTATTTTTTATTCGGTCAGGGTATAAAAAGGAATATCTGAAACTAACTTTTCTCAAATCTCTTTACCCCCTCCGCTTCAATAAACTCATTCAATGTCGTGAGTAATGTATGCGGTAAAACCGGTTTGGTCAGATAAGCATCACACCCCGTCATAAAAGATTTTTCCCGGATTTCCCTGGAAGCATACGCTGTAACAATGATCACCGGTATTTTGGGATATAGTTTTTTCACAAACCGGGTTGCATCAATCCCGTTCTTAAAGGGAATCAAAACATCTATAATGATAATGTCAGCCGGATCTTTTTCTTCCTGAACATAATTCATGAAATCCAAACCATTCTTAATCCACACAATCCGAATCCCGGTTTTTTTCAACAGAGCCTCGAAATATTGATAACTAGCCTCATCATCTTCCACGATAATGAGCTTTTTGTCTTTCCAGTCTATTTGGAAGTTGCTATATATCACTAAATTACTATAAAATAGAATAAACTAATTTGAGAATTTAATTTATGAAATAGAATCATTACATAAACAGATATAAAAGTTTTTTTATTCACAATATTCTGTTAATAACTCTTAATTTCTTTGGTTATAAACTTCTTATAATTATGAAAAATTCCAAACCGGAACCTGATGTCCCGGATTTTTCCGAACCTGGTACATTTTTATCCGCCTTGAATTGAAATATGTCATATTGCTCAACATTCAATCCGAAATTTCGGGAGGGGGGTTATTCCGATTCTACTTCCATACCTGAACTTGAGGGCGGATTTTTCTGTAATTTTCGGCAAGGGAAATACTTATCTGTTAACTATGCTGTAACGAGGGGTTCCTCCTATGGCTTTTCCGGAAGCGCTAACGGCAGGTTAGTTCGGAGAACTCACAGGGTCTCCGGCAATTTTCAGGGCATCTGTCTCTTTTTCCGTTTTGGAAGATAGAATCCGGTGAATTCCTTTTGAAAACAAAGTATCTGATATTTTCCTGAAAAAATTTTATCTTTGCATTCCGTTTACGGCCCCGTAGTTCAACGGATAGAATAGCGGTTTCCTAAACCGTAGATACAGGTTCGATTCCTGTCGGGGCTACAATAACAACCCGGGATAGAGAATGATTATCGTTGCACAACAATTTTCCTCGTCCCTGCCGCTTTTTTAATTTAGACAAATCGTTTATTTTCGCCGGTATGATAACCTCTTTTACTGACCGGCTCGTTTCCTGCGATTGCTGTCCCCGACAATGTAAGGTTAACCGGCTGGCAGGGGAGATCTCCTTTTGCCGCACCGGCGCCAAAGCCCTGGTTGCTCATGCCGGACTGCATTACGGCGAAGAGCCTCCTATTTCCGGTACAGCAGGTTCAGGTACCATCTTTTTTGCAGGTTGTAACCTCCGGTGTATTTTTTGCCAGAACTGGCAGATCAGTCAGCGTTTTGACAAATCGTCTGTCCGGGAAATGAGCCCTGAAGATATTACTGACGAGATGCTCCGGCTGCAGGATTCCGGAGCCCACAACATTAACCTTGTTTCCCCCTCACATATTATATGGCAAATAGCCGATGCCATTCTCCTGGCAAGGGACAAGGGGTTGTCCATTCCAATCATATATAATTCCGGTGGTTATGACTCGGTTGAAGCCTTGAAGGCTATAGAAGGATTGATAGATATTTACATGCCTGACATCAAATATATGGACAATACCCTGGCAAAAAAACTCTCGGGAGCCTCTAATTATGCTGACATTATACCCGGTGTTTTAAAAGAAATGTTTCGGCAGACCGGGCCACTGGATACTGATTTAAAAGGCATTGCAACAAGGGGAATGTTGATCCGACACCTGATCCTTCCCGGCCATCAGGAGAACAGTCGTAGATGTCTCGAGGTGATCGCAAACTTGTCTCCCGACATCCCGGTCAGCCTGATGTCGCAATATACTCCGCAATTCAAAGCAGCCACCTGTCAGGAGATTAACCGTCGTTTGAAATCAGAAGAATATTATAACCTGATGGATTATGCCTTTTCTCTGGGACTTAACAACCTCTTTACCCAAGACATCACCAGCCAGGATCATTACCTTCCGGATTTTGAAAAGAAAAATCCATTTGAAAACTGATATAAGGTCCTTTTATTTTATATGTTTGTAAGAGCAATACGGTATACTTTTTGTAAATATTTATCACGATGTACAGTAATATGTAAAATATGAAATAAACAAATATGAAATGATTTATATGTTTCGAATTAAAACCATTAAAAATGATAAAAAAGATAATTTTCTTTTCGTTGATTCTTTCAACAGGGCATCTGGCACTGGCACAGAATGAAATTATCCATGTACTTGATGATATCCGTGTTCGTCAGGAACCTTTCAATTCCTATTCAGAATTTCTGACTTATAGTGATATTAAAGGGTCTCCCTATCTTTTCTCCGATTATCGTGACGCTGATATTTATATGAAGAACGACTTTCACTATCGGGGCAAAATCCGTTATGACATGTATACCGATGAAATGGAATATCAGATAAAAAACAAAACCTTTTGGCTTGCCCCCAAGGAGAGTATAGTAAAGATTATTCTGGACGATAAAACGTTTCTTTATCTGACAAAGAAGAAAAATTCAAACGAGGGAGGTTTTTATGAATTACTTACGGACGGACCCTGTCAACTTCTGGCCAAACACCTGGTCAACTTTCGGGAAGCTGAAAAACCCAAGCCATATCAGGACCCCAAACCGGCCCGGTTTGAACCCAAAAAGGATCTTTTCTACCTGAAAAAGGACGATCAACCCCTGTTTCTGATCCAGAACAAAAAAAAACTGATTGATTACCTGCAGGATAAGCGCAGTGAAATTGCAACTTTTATCAAAAAGAACCACATTTCCGTTTCCAGAAAAAAAGACCTGAAAAAACTTGTGGAATACTATAATGGCTTATCCAAGTGATATTCAGTAATTATTCCCTAAATCCGCCGGAAGATCAGTCCTCCGGTTTCCAGTCTTGTATACTCAGTCGCTTTCCATACTTCCGGACAACCAGTTTCTGCCGGTCTTTCCATCCCAGGTCTCTTATATAATCCATTGGGATGACCAATGCATAACTGGTGCCTCCGGCAATCTTCGTTAAATGTCTGACATAACTCTTTTCTGGTTTTTTTTTATCTTTTACCATAACTTTAATGTTTTATTATCACAACTATTACCTACGTAGACGCCTACGTAGATAATTTTACTATTACAAATATAATAAACTATTCAATAAATATTTATACAAATACTAAAATAAAATTATTTTTTATTTTTTAAGATTTCCATGCTTTGGGCATTTTAAAAAAATACCCTTAATTTGTAAAACGTAACATCACGGTTATGAATTACATCGATCTGTTGCTTGCATTTTTTTTACTGTGCGGAGCCGTAAAAGGGTTCAAAAACGGCCTTATTATTGAAACAGCCTCCTTGGCAGCTTTGTTTCTGGGCTTATACGGAGCGCTGCGTTTTTCCTTTTATACCTCCGATATTCTGGTGGAAAAATTCCATATTTCCACCCGTTATCTGCATATCATTTCTTTTGTAATCACTTTCGTGGTGATTGTTATTCTGGTTCGCCTTCTGGCAAAAGTCCTGGACAAGTTGGTAAATGCCGTTGCGTTGGGTTTCATCAATCGGTTGACGGGGATTCTGCCAGGTATTATCAAAGTTGCATTTGTTCTGAGTCTTTTGCTGTTACTGGTTAACGCGATGGACAGGAAAGCTCATTTTATGCCCCAGGATAAAGTCAGGGAATCACTGCTTTACGATCCCATTTCCCGTTTCGCTCCCACGCTCTTTATGTATCTTCATTTTGATATTCAAAAGCCTTTGGAAAAGGCCAGTTCTGTGAAAAAAACACCTCTCACGATCTGAAAATCGCTGTTCCTTTCCCGTAAATTTTTTCTGTTATTGTCGCAGGGACTCTTTTCTATTGCGGATTTTGGACTTATCTTTGCCACAGTCCAAAACTTGAAAAAGCTATGAATTTTGTAGAAGAGTTACGCTGGCGGGGTATGATCCATGACATCATGCCCGGAACGGAAGAACAGCTTAACAAAGAGATGACCACAGGTTACATTGGTTTTGATCCAACCGCCGACTCTTTGCACATTGGGCATCTGGTAGGGATTATGCTGTTAAAGCATTTTCAACTGAAAGGTCACCGGCCGGTGGTACTGATCGGCGGAGCTACCGGAATGATCGGAGACCCTTCGGGTAAATCCCAGGAAAGGAATCTGTTGGACGAAAAGACGCTACGTCATAACCAGGAAGCTATCAAACAGCAGCTGATGCGCTTTCTGGAGTTCAATGCCGGGAAATCTAATGACGCCGTAATGG
>DRPN01000181.1 GCA_011374625.1 Bacteroidota bacterium | reverse complement strand
TTACCGTGGTGATCATGGATATTACCGGGAAAAAAGTACTTGTCAAAGAATATATGCGGGTACAGCCGGGCGAAGTGAAAGAGGTTGACATGCAGAATTATCATGCAGGTATCTACATGATCTCGGTAACCAGTCAGGATCAGAAGGTCAGAAGGGTATATAAGGTCAGTAAGAAATAAACGGTTCAGGCAATCATGATATTTTCCGAATGGGAGGCTTGCAAAGTCGCCCGTTTGGTTTTTTTAGCCGACCGTCACAAGGTGAGGGGGAGGAGTTCCCTACGTAGGACTCTACGTAGGATGTTTAGAAAAGTGAATGATCCTGGCCAGAGGACAGGTATCCCTCGTCTTCTTTCAGGTTGTTCCCTTTGGAGGCTTCCACAGCCAGACGATCACAGCGTTCGTTTTCCGTAGTGTTGTTATGCCCTTTGATCCAAACCAGTTTAATGTTATGCTTGCGGTAAAGCTTGAGGAAACGTTTCCAGAGGTCCGGATTCTTTTTCTTTTTAAATCCTTTTTGTTCCCAGTGAAAAACCCATCCCTTGTTTACGGCATCGGCCACATATTTTGAGTCGGTGTATATGGTTACACTACTTTTTGGGATCTTAAGGGCTTCCAGTGCCTTGATTACTGCCAGTAGTTCCATCCGGTTGTTGGTGGTGAGGCGAAATCCTTCAGAGAGTTCTTTCCGGTGTTTGCCCGACATCAGAACAACCCCGTATCCGCCCGGCCCCGGGTTCCCTCGGGCCGCTCCGTCGGTATATATGATGATATCAGGGGGCATTGTTCAGATGAATTCCGGTATTGCTGATAAACAGACGGATGGCAATGGCCAGGAGGATAATGCCGAAGAATTTCTGCAGGATGTATAATCCGGTGGGCCCCAGGATTCTTTCAAACCATTTGGTAGCTTTCAGCACCAGATAAACGATGATCATATTAAGCAACAAACCTATCAGGATATTAATGGTGCTGTAACTGGCCCGCAGCGATAGCAGGGTGGTGATAGAACCGGCTCCGGCAATCAAAGGGAAAGCTATAGGCACGATAGATCCTCCGCCTTCGGCATCATGTTTGAAAAAAGGAATCCCAAGTACCATTTCCAGAGCCAGGAAAAGCAGGACAAAAGAGCCGGCGATAGCAAAGGAGGATATGTCCACGCCGAAAAACGCCAGAAGCGGTTCTCCGATTATCAGAAAAGCAAACATGATGAGAAAAGACACCAGAGTGACCTTCCCGGCCTCGACCTTTCCCACCTTGCTCTTGATATCGATAATGATCGGGATTGAGCCGGTGATGTCAATCACGGCAAACAACACCATGAAGGTGGCTAATATCTCTTTAAGATTAATTTCCATATAAAAATATTCTGAAAGGCACCTGCAAAATAACACTGCCAGGCTGCCTGTGTACAGATACAGACAGCCCGGCAGGTTGTGTTTTCATTATTCCATGATAGTCATTTCATCCACCAGATGGCGGGCTCCGGAAAACTTATCCATAATGAAAAGCACATAACGGATATCCACAACGATGCAGCGCTGCAGGCTGTTTTCGAAGGCGATGTCCCCGCTCATGGCCTCCCAGTTGCCGTCAAAAGCCAGACCGATAAGTTCGCCGTTGCCATTCATCACAGGGCTCCCTGAATTGCCGCCGGTAATGTCATTGTTGGTGATGAAACATACATGCATAATGCCGTCTTCTCCGTATCTGCCAAAATCTTTGGATTTATAAAGTTCCTTGAGTTTTTCGGGAACAATGAATTCATAATTATCGGGATCTTCCTTTTCCATGACTCCTTTCAGGGTAGTGAAATATTTGTAGTGAACAGCATCTCTCGGGTCATAACCTTCTACCGTGCCGTAAGTGAGTCGCATGGTGAAGTTGGCATCCGGATAAAAGATCTTTTTTGGGAACATCTCCATCAGGCCTGCCATGTAAAGGCGGTGCCCCTTGTTGAGTTCTTCATCAAACTGTGTTTCCTGACCCAAGAGGTAGAAATATTCGTTGAAGATGGATTGGGCGGCATCGTAAGCCGGATCCTTCAGCAGAGTCTTTAGTTTGGGATTCTGCAAAAAGGCGTGGAAACGTTGTTCATTGACGAAGACCGACTTGTTAAACATATTATCGATATACTTATCAAAGTTGTTTTTGTATTTTTTCCGGATCATAGCGAATATGTCCGGCTGAAACTCCGGTTTGACATTTTCAGCGTACAATCTGAACATGGCTTTGGATGCCGCTTTGTCGGTGGGAGGGTTATAATCCTTGAAAAATTCCTTTGCTGTTTTTTTAGCAGTCTCCACTGTTTTACGGATTTGTTGAATATCGTCGGATTGCAGAGCCATTTCCAGTCCCCGTAAGGAATAGGTAAAATGGATTACCTCACTGCCCCGGATCAAAGCCTCACTGAGATATTGAGAAGCATAGCGGTAATCAGCCCTGTTTTCAATGGCATCTTTGATCAGGTCCAGTGCCTGACCGTATTTTTTTTCTCTTTCCGGATCCCGGGATACCCAGTTACGGAATTTTTTTTCCAGGGCCAGTTTCCGGGCTTTTACATTGAGTTTTTTAAGATCCTGATTCTGGCCGATAGAGAATTTCCAGTAGTTGCTCGACATGGAATATTTTTCGGCATACTGGATTCTGACCTTTTCGCTGGCCATCATATCTTTCCAGAGGATCTCCTGACGGGTACCCCTTATTTTAACGCGGTTAGGGTTAGTAATATTCATCACTTCGTCGATTTCCCAGGAAGTCATGTAGCGGGAGGTTCCTCCGGGGTAGCCTATGATCATGGCAAAATCGCCGGGGTGTACGCCTTTCAGGGAGACCGGCAGGTAATGTTTGGGTTTCAGGGGTACGTTGTCGGGAGAATATTCGGCGGGTTTTCCGTCGGGAGACATATAGACGCGAAAGACGCTGAAGTCGCCGGTATGTCTGGGCCACATCCAGTTATCGGTATCGCCGCCGAATTTTCCGATGGAAGAAGGGGGTGTCCCGACAAAACGGACATCTTTGTATATCTCATAAACCAGAAGATAATACCGGTTTCCCGAGAAGAACGAGCGGACGGAAGCCTGATAATCCGTACTGTCGGTTGCTTTTTTGACAATTTTTCCGCTGATTTCACTGATGGTCTGTGCACGGGTGTCTTCGGACATGGTGTCGCTCAGGGCCGGTATGATCTGGTCCGTTACGTCTTCCATACGTACGAGAAAGGTGACCCGAAGCCCGGGATTCGGGAGTTCATCCTTTTGAGTAGGTGCCCAGAAACCGTCTTCCAGGTAATTGTGTTCCGTCGAGCTGTGCTTCTGGATGGCTCCGTAACCACAATGATGATTAGTTAGTAAGAGACCCTGGTCTGATACGATCTCTCCCGTACATCCTCCGTCAAAAATAACAATAGCATCTTTCAGACTGGAATGATTGATGCTGTAAATGTCTTCGGCAGATAACTTAAGTCCCATGCGGGTCATGGTGCCGATATTCAGCTTTTCCAGCAAGGGTAAGAGCCACATCCCTTCATCGGCCCGGAGCAATGGACTGACCAGAAGAAATAATCCTAAAATGAATGTTCCTGTACGTTTCATAATGTGTAAGTGTTAAAATATTATAAAGCTGTTGGTATTATATTCGGGGGTAAAATAAGGAAAAATGAGTGAGTTTATTTTCAAAAAGAGCAAATTTATTTGAGTTTACGTGATATGTTCATAACCATATTTTTTCTGAAATGTATTTCCGTTTGCTCATTCAGCAGGCGGAAAGAGCGGCGGTGATAAGGGGTTATGCCGTGTTCGCGGATGGCTCTGCGATGGCCTTTGGTAGGATACCCCTTGTTTTTATCCCACTGATAAACGGGGTACTCCTCATGTAACCTGATCATGTATTCATCCCGGTGTGTCTTGGCCAGGACAGAGGCAGCGGCAATGGAAGCATACTTTCCGTCCCCTTTAATGATACATTTGTAAGGGATGTTTTCGTAAGGAATGAAAAATTTCCCGTCAACGAGTAGAAGATCCGGCTTTCTGTATAGTTTGCGCAGGGCATCATGCATGGCAATATACGACGCCCGGAATATGTTAAGTTTGTCTATCTGTGTGTTATCTATCATAGTCACAGCCCACGCCAGAGCTTGATTTTCAATCTCTATACGTAAGGTTTTCCGTTTTTCTGCGGAGAGTTTTTTTGAGTCGTTCAGGTCCGGAAGATCATAGTCGCTGGGGAGAATTACAGCTGCTGCCGTCACCGGTCCGGCCAGGCAGCCCCGCCCGGCTTCGTCTACGCCAGCTTCTGTTTCCGGATTATAATAAAAGGGTTCAAGCATGACTGGTTGATGGTTCAGGGTTTAAGGTTATTTGTTCTGGGTTCATAATCAGTGGTTCCGGGTTCAGGATTGGGTCGTGTTTATTTTTGTACTGTTTGTTCAATTACTTTCCAGACTTTTGCGGCAGTATGATCCCAGTTGAAAAGGGTTGCTCTGTGAGATCCTTTTTCGACGAGTTCCTTCCGTAAAAAGAGGTCCTTTTTTATCCGGAGCATTGCCCGGCTGATGCTTTCTAACGAGAAAGGATCCACATAAAGGGCTGCATCCCCGCACACCTCTGGAATGGCCGTTACATGGGCGGCAATTACGGGAACATGACAGGCCATGGCTTCAACCGGAGGGATGCCGAAACCCTCAAAATAAGAGGCAAAAATCAACGCTTCGGCAGAACCCAGTATTCTGTGGGTTTCCCAGCGGGAAAGGTTCCCGGCCATAATAACATCTTCTGCATATTTCATATTTTGCAGCGTCTTTTTAATCTCACGCATTCCAAACATGGGACGGCCGGCGATCATCAGTTTACAGGGGTCGGATGAAGAGGCCCGGAACAGGTCGAAAGCCTGAAGAATACGGGGTATGTTTTTCCGTGGCAGTAATGATCCGATATGGACAAAATAAGGATCTCCATCCGAAAATTGTTTTCTGGTTTCTTCTCTCGTTTTTTCAGAGAGCGGGCTGAAAACTTCATGAATTCCGTTCCAGGCTACAGTGATCTTTTCAGGAGGGATCCCGAACTGTCGGGTGATATCTTTTTTTGAAAAATCCGAAACGGTGATGATATGAGCCGCTCTTTCTGCAAACCGGGGGAAATAACGTCGATAATACCAGTTGACACTTTTGGGGAGTTCTCCGGGATAATGCATAAAGTTCAGGTCGTGGATCACCGGGATGGATGGGACCCCGGCGTGAAGGGGGATAAAACCGTCCGGTGAAAAAAACAGGTCGAAAGGATGTTTTTTCAAGTATCTTGCCAAACTATGCTGGAACCATATATGCCATAAGACCGGGTGCCGGGCCGGAGGCCTGAGAATCACCGGCTGAACATTTTCGGTGACGATAAACTCCGGAGCATACGGCCGGTCGAAGAAAAAACAAAAAATATGTTCAGGATGATCACGGGCAAGACGGCGTGCTACTTCGAAGGTAAACCAACCGATGCCATCCAGCTTACCGGGCATCAGAAAACGGGTATTTATGGCAATATTCATGAAAGACTCTTTTCTGTTTACAGGGCTTTATTACTTTTGCATGTAAAATAAACCAAAATATCAGGATTGAAAAAAAAGTTTTTTTTGAATCTTATTTTATTGGTTTCATTAAACCTGGTGGTCAAACCTTTCTGGATATTCGGAATCGACCGCACTGTTCAGAATGTTACGGGAGCGGAGGCCTATGGGTTTTACTTTTCCTTGTTCAGTTTTTCCCTCTTGCTAAATATATTACTGGATGCCGGAATCACCAATTACAATAACCGGGTTATCTCGCGTGAACCTGAAAAACTGTCTGTCTGGTTTTCCCAGTTGTTTCTGATCCGGTTACTGTTGGCGGTGGTTTACGTCATTGTTTCTATAGCGATCGCCATTATTTTGGGGTATTCACCCCGCCAGCTTCACCTGCTATGGTTCCTGATATTGAATCAGTTTCTGGCATCCCTTATCTTGTTTTTCCGGTCTAATATTACAGGGCTTCATCTTTTTAAAACCGATAGTGTGCTATCTGTAGCCGACCGCATACTAATGATTCTTCTGGTGGGTATCGTATTATGGGGGCATGTAACCGACCAGCCTTTCCGGATAGAGTGGTATGTCTATCTGCAGTCTCTGGCTTATGGCATTGTTGCTGTGGCGGCGTTTATTCTGGTGCTTACCAAAACGAAATTTTTCCGTCCCCGTTTTGACAAGATGTTTTTCTTCAGGATCGTCCGCGAAAGTTTCCCTTTTGCCGTGCTCACCTTCTTAATGGCTTTGTATTACCGGGTTGATTCGGTTATGCTGGAGCGTATGCTGCCTGACGGGGCCCGCCAGGCAGGGATATACGCACAGGCTTTCAGACTGTTGGATGCTTTTGTTATGTATGCGTACCTTTTTTCCGTGATTTTACTGCCATTGTTTTCCAGGATGATCAAGGAAGATAAGCCCGTAACCGAGCTGGTAAAATTTGCCTTTCTGCTTATGATGATCCCGATACTGATTCTGGGAATAACCACTATTATTTACCGTTATCCTGTAATGCATTTTCTCTACCTGAGTCATGCAGAAGCTTCCTCCGATGTGTTGGGTTTATTGATGGTTGCCCTGATATTCGCATCTTCCGGATATTTGTTCGGAACGTTACTTACGGCTCGCGGAGATATCAAACAATTAAGCTGGCTGGCGGCAGGAGGATTTTTGTTGAATATCCTTTTGAATTTCATTCTTATTCCCCGTTTTCAGACCATCGGTGCTGCCTGGGCCAGCTTGGTTACCCAGGCAGGGATAGGGATTATACAGATTCTGATGGTCAGCCGCCGGTTACGGATGCCCGTAAACCGAATGGTTCCGTTACGTACGTTTGTTTTTGCCGGGATAATTACACTTACAAGCTTGATCTTGTATGGCTCGGGAATGAACCCCTTGACCGGATATCTCATTCAGCTTGCTTTATCCCTGTTGCTGGCCGTGATGATAAAACTAATTCCGCTGAAACAGATGATAACCATTCTTGTTTCGGTGAAAGAGTAGGGGGTTACAACCCCGTTTTCCCGGTCTTTTGTGGTTTTCCTTTTGTGACTGGTCTCCAAAACAAGTCTGATAGAAACACTCCGGAGATAACCCCCAGAAAATTAGAGAGCATATCCATATAGGTAAAAGATCTGCCGGGAATCAGGAGTTGGTGGGCTTCATCACCTACTGCGATGGCTATACCTATGACCAGGGTGTAAAAAATAATTTTCCGGAGTAATGAAGGGGCTTTTTTGAATTGCCAGGAGACCATCAGAAATGAAAGGATCATATACTGAAACCAATGGACCAGATGGTCTACCCGTATCTCACGGCCGCACATGATTACATCCGGATTTGACAAATTGGGGAGGGAAGAAACAAAAAGGATCAGGGAGAGCCAAATACAGAAAAAATTCCGGTAATACCGGGCGTTCCGTGAGATGAAATATGAAATAAGTTTTGCCATTTCCTTTCAGTCATCGTTTTACCGGAATACCGGCAGATACCAAAACCTGGTAAAACAAGGACAAACCTACATAAATTTTTCAGGCTGATGTATACAGACTGCAGGAAAAAAATTTATAAGCAGGTTTCCTTTGGCTTTTTTGAATCAGTCTTCCTTCAGAGGATCTGTAATTATATGACCTGAAAATTATATTCCGACAGAAAAAAAGCAGACCGGAAATTATATCCGGCCTGTTTGTTGCATAGTTGTTTGAAATGTTTTTTAATGACTGTCGTAACTGATGTTGCTCCAGGTTATCCGGATGCTGGCATTATCATCATATATTCCTTCCCGGTCTCCATTTCCGGGGGTGGTTACACTCCCGTCGCCATTGGTGTCTCCTCCATGGTCATCATCTTTGTAAGAGGTGAAAATGATCGGTTTTGTGGCGGAATAAAAAAATTCATGTTCGTTTCATAGCATAAAACTTATATGTAGAAAGAAAGAGAATTAATGTTTCTGGCAAATCGGTTTTTACATAAAAATGAATGAGTTATCAATTTGGTAAAGAACAACCGGTAAATCTTGAATATTCCCTGAACAGGGAAATCTTCCGTTCCAACCGTGCCGGATCATATGCTTCTTTTCCCATAAACGGATGCAACACCCGTAAGTATCATGGTCGGCTGGTATGTCCCATAGAAGCTTTCGGAGGCGAACAGTATGTGTTGTTATCCGGTATTGATTTTACAGTTTCCGGCATGCCAAACCTTTTCTTGTGAAGACCAAAATAATGATATCCTTGTGCAAAGACAACCAGGCTTTTAGGACTGGTCAGTTCCTATCCGGCCAAATGGTATTTCTTTTGACGGCCCAGGGTAATTTCAGCGAAAGGTTGTCCCCAGGAATCTTTTTTACGTATTGGGGGAGTTTCGTAAAGCAGGCTTATCAGAAGTTATACGTGGTTAACAAAAAACACGAGCTTATCCGATTTCATCCTGAGAAAACGCTTTTACAGGGAAGTCCGGAATAACATACACTTCTTTTTTTAACTTTGCAGCTAAAACAGGAATATCGGAATGCATGTATATTATTCTTTAGAGGAGTTTAAAATAAATAAGCCTGTGGTGGGTATCGGGATTTTTGATGGTGTGCACGTGGGTCACAGGTATCTCTTCGACAGGATGAAGGAAATAGGTGTCAATAGTGGTGGAGAGACTGTGATCCTGACGTTTTGGCCTCATCCCAGACTTGTACTGAATCATCAGACGGAAAAACTGAAATATCTTTCCACCCTGAAAGGGAAGCAGGAACTGTTGGAAGCATGCGGCATTGATCACATGATAATACTCCCATTCTCAGAGGAGATCCGTAATATGTCGGCCTGGGAATTCGTGGAGAACATACTGGTAGGTTCCCTGCATATCCATACATTGGTTATGGGATTTAATCATGTTTTTGGGAAGGATCGGAAAGGAAACTATGAGAAGATGCGGGAATATGCTGAAAAAGCTGGTTTTGATGTGGTAAGAGTGGAAGCCATGAAAGTGGACGGTAAAGAGGTGAGTTCTACCCTTATACGGGAAGTCCTGTGGTCAGGGGATGTGTGTCATGCCGAAAAGTTACTCGGGTATCCTTATTTTATTTTCGGACGGATTGTAGGAGGCAAACGAATTGGCCGCAGCCTGGGCTTTCCTACGGCCAATATATGTCCTGATGACGAGCATAAGCTGATTCCCGGCGACGGGGTCTATGCGGTGCAGGTATTTCTTTCGGGACGATCCTTTGGCGGGATGCTGAATATAGGAATACGTCCTACGGTCAATCATGGCGTGCCGGATAAAACTATAGAAGTGCATATTTTTGATTTTCACGGAGATATTTATGGCCAGGATGTAACCGTGACCTTCGTGGACCGTATTCGGGACGAAAAAAAATTTGAAGGAGTAGAAGAATTGGCACGGCAACTGGAAAAGGATAAACAGATTGCTATGAAGTTGCTGCGGGACAAAAAATAATATTACTTTTGCATAACAAATTTAAACAAATAATCAAATGAACATTACGGATTCTATTGTGTCAACATTACCCTATAAGATAAAGGATATATCCCTGGCCTCTTTTGGCAGGAAAGAGATTGAATTGGCGGAAAAAGAAATGCCCGGTTTGATGGCTATACGTAAGAAATATGCTGCCGAAAAACCATTGAAAGGCGCCCGGATCACCGGATCTCTCCATATGACCGTCCAAACGGCCGTGTTGATTGAGACGTTGACGGAGCTGGGAGCAGATGTACGTTGGGCCAGTTGTAATATTTTTTCCACCCAAGACCATGCTGCAGCAGCTATCGCCGAAAAAGGTATCCCGGTCTTTGCCTGGAAAGGAGAGTCTCTGGAGGAATACTGGTGGAGTACTACGCAGGCACTTTCTTTCCCGGACGGTAAAGGGCCTAACCTGGTGGTGGACGATGGCGGAGATGCTACTCTGATCATCCATAAAGGCTATAAGATCGAAGAAAATCCTGACTTGCTGAACGAAAAACCGTCCAACAGAGAAGAGCAGATCATCCTGAATACCTTACGAAGAATCTATGAAGAAGATTCGAACAAATGGCATCGTCTGGTGGCTGAGTGGAAAGGCGTTTCCGAAGAAACTACTACCGGTGTGCACCGGCTGTATCAGATGCGGGAAAAGAATGAACTGCTGGCGCCGGCTATTAACGTGAATGATTCCGTGACCAAATCTAAATTTGATAATCTGTATGGTTGCCGTGAGTCATTGGCCGACGGAATCAAACGTGCTACCGATATCATGATTGCCGGCAAGGTGGTTGTCGTATGCGGGTATGGCGATGTGGGGAAAGGATCGGCTCATTCGATGCGGAATTTCGGAGCCCGTGTGATTGTTACGGAGATTGATCCTATCTGTGCCCTGCAGGCTGCCATGGAAGGGTTTGAGGTGAAGACTGTCGAAGAGGCCCTGGAAATCGGAAATATCTATGTGACAGCTACCGGAAACAGGGATGTGATTACCATCGACCACATGGCCAAAATGAAAGACCAGGCTATTGTCTGTAATATCGGCCATTTTGACAATGAGATACAGGTGGATGAACTGGAGAAATTCCCGGGTATTAAAAAAGTCAATATAAAACCTCAGGTAGATCAATATATTTTTCCGGATGGACATTCCATTATCCTGTTGGCTGAAGGGCGCCTGGTTAACCTGGGTTGTGCCACAGGTCATTCTTCCTTTGTGATGAGTAACTCCTTCTCTAACCAGATACTGGCACAGATCGAACTATGGAAAAAGGATTATAAAATCGGCGTTTACCGGCTGCCCAAATACCTGGATGAAGAAGTAGCAAGATTGCACCTGCCGCAACTGGGGGTTCATCTTACCAAAATGACCAGGGAACAGGCCGAATATATCGGAGTACCGCAGGAAGGTCCGTATAAACCGGAACATTACCGGTATTAAAGTAACAAGCCCGTTGCGACAGGCTAAGTCCTGAAAAAGAGGATAAGGAGCCTAAGTTCTTTGAAACTTTTTGAAGAAATCCTGTAGGTAACAAATCCTGTCCGGTAAAGGTTTGCCGCCAGCCGGAAGCGAGCTTTGCAGTAGGAAGAGATGCCTGCATGACGCCTAAACAGCGAGGTCAAAAGCCGTGTGATAGCTTCGGAAATTATAATAATACCATAGTCTTTGTATTCTGTTTGACAGGGACAGCACCGAAGTATTGAAAGAGACGGGATACTAAGGAATGATCGGAGTGTTATAGCAAGGCGAATGATCAGGAGGATTTTCGGGGAGCCTGTGAGAGCCTGCCGGCTCTACACGACAGAGGGGAAATACGGATACCATCCTTAGAAAAGATCCGGGTCGACGATAGTCTATATCTCTACCAATGAAGGCGTTAAGAGCAAGGAGGTATAATAGTGAGTGAGGTTTCCTGCGCCAAGGGAGACCGAAGGCAGGGAGAAGGCCGGAGTTAGTCTTAGTATTTTCATAGATACCGGAAGAAATCCGGGAAATCAGTTCCTGGAAAGCCAGGGAGTAGGGAAAAGAGATACCTTAAATCGGGGGACTATTCATTGTTTTGGTGAAAAGCCAAAACAGATGAAATACTTTGTCGTTCCGCAATAGAAAACATTTTGGGTTTTCTATTGCGGATTTGGAATAAATATTTGGTGTATTTATTATCCCGAAATCCGCCAGTCTAAAACCGGAAACCAACGCCTACTGCCAGCGGATACACTTCAGGTCCCTGGTCTTTTTTAAACAAAGGAACCATACTGTAGTTGGCATAAATATCAAATTTGTTTACCCCTGCACGTATGGTGGCTGCCATATCCAACGGGGAGATATTAAAATCTCCTTTGCTTTTATTTTTGTATTTGTTCCCGTTTTGATACCATTTTACTTTGGTATAAGATCGCAGTTTCAGGCTTCCAATCACACCAAAACCCATCCTGAATCCTTTGCTGTAATTCCCTGTATGAAATTCTAAAAGTAAAGGAACGGTAAAATAGTTAACATGCAATTTCGACATTTTCAGATTCTGTTCATAGGGTAAGCTGACAATATAGCCCGTACCGTCTTCCGTAATGCTGTTGTTTCCTGTCAGTTTATAATCATTCATGCGAAATCCGAGGCCGGTTACTAATCCTACCTTCCCCGAGTGTGAAAGATTCATGCTGTACTGTATCAGATTGAAATTAAGATTATATGCTTTTCCGTCATAAACCTCCAGAAAATCTCCGGGAAACCGGAAGTCGGGAGTCAGGTAATTGTTCACTCCAAACTCAAATCCCTGCCAATTACCTTTGAATTTATTTCTTTTTTTCTTGCTCTTTTCCGGCCGTTCATAATCTTTGATGATCTTAATAATCGAGCCATTCGGGGTCTCAATGATCTTTATTCCTTTTTTGCCCCATCTGACATAAATCGTATCATCTCCTTCAATATATTCCACAATCGGATTCTCCTCACTCCCCACTGTCACCGTATATTCATCTCCGTTGTCTTTTGCTTGATAAATAACCCTTCCGTTTTTCTTATCAGAAGACGATTTACTCTCTGTTTCCGTTTCTGACCGGTTCATTACCGTAGCATCTTCTGCATCTTCGGACAAAATGACGTTTTTTTCCCCTACTTTTATGACAATCGTATCTCCTTTATCCTGAGTTACAAACTTTTTCTCCGTCGCCTTTTTTTGCGTGGTATCCGGGGCCGTAACACTTTCCTGTCCCCGGAGTGAGAAGGTCATTGCGGCCAGCAGGATGATAAACATATTGATTTTATACATGACTTTTTGTTTTTATTGATTTCTGCACATAAGACGGCATAACCCCAAAAAAAGTTACAGGGGCTTATTTTTCTCCTTTATCAACCGGACGTACCCGCGTGTAAGAGAAAAACCGTGAAGTGAGCGCAAAATATTCCTTTTTGTCAACCGGATCTTCTTCCTTTTTCACCTGCAGGTTCATCCCCGTCAGTTTATTGAGCCCTTTGAATCCAAGTATCATTATATCCCGGGCATTTAACCTGGGAGTTCTTGCCGTATCTTCATCCAGAATGTTCTTTTTGATCTTTAAAGCGGCATATTCCGCAAGTGTAAGTACGTTCTCCGGAGTATTCTCCTGCAAATAATGATTTTCTATAACGATATAATGTGCAGGCTCCCGCACCGGAACCGAAAATTCACGGATTACGGGACAATAAGCAATTTTTTCAGCATCTGAAATTTTTTCCCGGTAAGGTTTTGCACTCATCTCATTTGCCGGCTGCCGGGGATATTCTCTTATTTGCTCATGCCCTCCGGATGATCCGGAAAGAGGTGTGCTTTCCGCAGAAACAACCAAAGATTGTACCGGACTGGAAGTACTGACAGGTTTCCTGACCACCTCCTGAACAGGCAACGTATCGGTTACTTCAGAAATCATGGGATTCTCTGCAGGCCGGTTCCGGAACATTGTCTGCCAGAACAATAAAGCCAACAATGCCAGGATTGCAGCAGCAGCTCCTGTCCGGTAAAGCCAGAAAATACCCCGGGTTTTTTTTCTGATAAGGCTTTTCTTTCCTGCATAAGAAATATTCCCGGGCTTCAGGAATAGCTTCCCATATAATTCAAAGTCTTTTTGGCGACCGGAATGTTGATAAATATATTCTTCCAAACGGTTCTGTTGTTCAACGGTAAGCATTCCTTCCCAGAAAGCGATCATAGCTTCTTCTGCATTGAAATCATCAATTTTTTTAAAGGAAAGATCCGCTTTTTTCAATTGATCCTTCTTCCTGAAGGATATTCCTTTCGGAGTCAGTGTAAACTCCTCATACTGCTCCATTTCCTTCCTGAGGCCGGGATGGGCCTCCAGAAACAAAAACAACTCCTTCTTCTCCTCTTCCGTCAAGTTCCCTTCCACATAATCCAGGAAGAAAGCTTCATAATTATTCCTATTGATCATCCCGTTGCTCATATCAAAACCTCAATACTTCCTATATAATTTTTCAGAAACTTACGGCCTCTGAAAATATTAATTTTCACCTGTGACTCCGACTGCCCGGTAATCTCTCCTATTTCTTTGTAAGAATACCCTTCATAATCCCGCAACAATATGACTGCTTTTTGATCGGTTGGTAATTTGTTTAATATTTCATGAAGGACTTTATTAATATCGGGAGAGACCATTTCAACCGGGTTTTCCGAGGCTCCCGATTCCTCCATGCTGATCATCCTTCTTTCTTTTCTCAGCCGGTCGATCATTGTATGATAAGCTGTCGTAAACAGGTAGGTTTTTACTTTTTCGTAAGAAACAGTTTCCCTTTTTATCCACAATTTCTCATAGGTATCCTGTACAATATCTTCCGCCATTTCTTTTTGCTTCAGGTTTCCCATAAGAAAACGGAAAATGTTGTCCGCATAATCATCCACACTCCGGTTGTATTCACTGACCGTCATAGGCTCTGTCGTCAAACGTAAGACGTTCTTTTCTCCCAAATGTTACAAATTTACGGTTTTCAGTATATTTTTTATTTGTTCAGTTTATTTTCCCACATGGATAAGACACAGAGACATCATAAAAACCTGAAGAAACATCCAAACCGGATGTGGCTGGAACAATTTTCTTAATGATTTCTTTGTTTTTTGTATAATTCATTTCCCTTTTTTATTTTTGACTGACCGTTCAGTCATAATATATAAAATATGACACCCCGCACACCTGATCAGTGGATCAAAATCGGGCATGAAAAATTTCAGATCATTTTGGATACGGCCTTGGTACTGTTTGCACAGCGGGGATATCACGAAATCTCCATCAGTCTTATAGCCAAAGAGGACGGAAACTCCAAGGGGTTGATATACAATTATTTCGAAAACATAAACAACCCCTTCAACAAGATTATTTCTCTCGGTATGGATGAGTTAATCAAAGATTTCGAAATGGAGGGTGATGAATTCTTTACAAAAGAGAAAATGGGTCGGTATATTTTAAAATTGCAGGGGAACCCAAAATTTTACCAATTATTTTTTTTAGTAATCATACAACCCCGGATACTCAATGTTTTCCCGGATAAATTCTTTACTCAGATTATTCAGTTGCTAAGTTTTCTTGAAAAGTATTACAAGGCAAAAGGGAATAAATGCCCAAAAGTCAATGCTTATCTTTTTATGGTTGTGCTTGACGGTGTAGGTGTGGATTTTATCGCAAACCGGGAAAATTTTCCTCTGGCAGAGACAAAAAACGTGTTATTAATAATATGTTCACATAAAAATTTATACCATGAAACTATTCGACCATTCATATCTGAAAACACTGGGATTTTTTCTTACATTTTTCTTTTTTTCTTATGCTGCACCGTCACGAGAGCTTACCGCCAAAGAGATCGTTAACAAAGCCAACGACCTGATGCGGGGGAAATCGAGCTATTCGGAGGTAACCATGCACATCGTCCGTCCAAAATGGGAAAGGACTCTTTCGTTCAAAGCGTGGTCAAAAGGGATCAAATATTCCATGATCTACATCACGGCCCCGGCCAAAGAGAAAGGCCAGGTTTTCCTGAAAAGGGACAAGGAGATGTGGAATTGGATCCCTTCCATAGGCCGCACCATTAAGATCCCGCCCTCCATGATGATGCAGTCGTGGATGGGATCGGATATGACCAATGATGACCTGGTCAAGGAATCATCCATTGTGGAAGACTATAATCAAAAGCTGATCGGTTCCGAAGAATTGAAAGGGTACGATTGTTACAAAATAGAACTTATTCCCAAAGAAGAGGCTGCGGTAGTATGGGGAAAGATTTATACCTGGATCACCAAAGAAGGGTTCCTGACCCTGAAAAACGAGTTTTATGATGAAGACGGTTATCTGGTCAATACGGAAAACCTGTCAAAAATAAAAAATGTGGGCGACCGTACCATCCCTACCTTTTTTGAGATGATCCCGGCTGACAAACCGGGGAATAAAACCACGATGGAATTTACCCACATCAAATTCAATGTTCCCCTTCAGGATGTTTTTTTCTCCTTGCAGAATATGAAAAGAGTTCATTAAAAACGCATATAAATGAAATTGATCAGGGTGGCATGGAAAAACTTGTGGCGTAACAGGCGCCGTACGCTGATAACGATCTCGTCGATTCTTTTCGGTGTGATTTTTTCCGTCATGATATATTCCCTGGAAGAAGGGTCTTACGGAAACATGATCGACAAACCAGTCCGCCTCTCATCAGGCTGCCTGAACATTCAGCATGCGGGAGACTTTTTTATAAATTGGATTTGAACCGCGTATCCTGTTTAATATGAAACCTTATGTGTTTTACACACCTGTTATCAATATTTAATTAAAAACAAACCATTATGAATATTACCGTTATTGCCTGGCGAAATATCTGGAGAAACAAACGAAGGACCCTGATCACTACAGCCTCTATTTTCTTCGGGGTGATTTTTGCCGCGGTCATGTCCTCCATGCAGGAAGGCAGTTACAGTAAGATGATCGACAATGTGGTCAAGTTCTATTCCGGATATCTCCAGATACATCAGGAAGATTACTGGGAAAACAAGACGATCAACAATACCTTCGTTCTCACCGATACTTTATTACAAAAAGTACATCAATCCAAAGAAATTATCGGTATTTCCCCCAGGCTGGAGTCTTTTGCCCTTGCTTCTTCCGATCAGCTTACCAAGGGTGCTGTGGTTATCGGAATCGACCCGGAACGGGAGAACAAAATTACCAATACGGAGAAATGGATCGTCCGCGGTCGCTATATTCATCACGGTGATAAAGGAGTGATAATGGGAAACGAGCTGGCCGGTTATCTCCATCTGGACGTTGGGGACACTTTGGTTTTACTGGGAATGGGTTACCACGGAGTAAATGCTGCCGGTAAATATTCGATAACCGGGATCTTCAAAAATCCTCTGCCCCAGTTTAACAAATCATTCGTGTATATGGACTTGAATCTGGCCCAGGACCTGTACTCTGCCCCGAATCGTATCACCTCACTGGTTCTCATGGTTAAAGATCACTATCATATGCCACCGGCAAAGAAAGCTTTGAAATCTTTTATCCGTTCTCCCTACCGGTTAATGAGCTGGGACGAGATGGAACCCGAACTGGTGCAGATGATCGCCAGCGACCGCATGGGAGGAAAGTTCATGAAAGCCATTCTTTACATCGTTATTGCTTTCGGAATCCTGGGCACCGTCATCATGATGTTCTCCGAACGGAAAAGGGAACTGGGAGTCATGGTTTCCATCGGGATGCAAAAGACCCTGCTGGCCGGGATTCTTTTTATGGAAACATTCTATATTGGTCTGTTGGGCGTCACAACAGGGATCCTGGCAACAATTCCCATCACCACCTGGTTCTATCACCATCCTATTCGAATAGCAGGCGAAGCGGCTAAGGCGTTTCTGGATATGGGCATCGAACCGGTATTTGCTTTTTCCCTGATGCCTCCCGTCTTTTACAATCAGGCGCTTACGGTTTTTATCCTGATCATAATCATCACTATATATCCGGTGGTGAAAACCTTCAGACTGGATATATCAAACGCATTAAGAACCTGATAAATGTCGAATCAAATGATGAATAACGAACCCTGTTTATTAAACTAAAAAAAAGATATCATGCTTATACAAGTTTCCTGGCGAAATATATGGAGAAGCAGGACCCGCAGCCTGGTGGTGCTCACCGCCATCACCCTGGGGATCATGGCCGGGGTTTTCTCAACGGCTTTCATGAAAGGGATGATGGACAAAAGAGTAGAAACAGCCATTCACACAGAACTGTCTCATATTCAAATCCATGATTCCCTGTTTCGCAAAACCGCCGAACTGAGATATTACATGCCCGGAGCAGATGTTCTTGCCCGAAAAATTGACACCCTGCCTCATGTAGAAGGGGTTACACAAAGAATTATTGTACAATCAATGATCTCTTCAGCCGAAACCGGCGCCGGGGTGAAGATCATGGGGATCCGTCCGGATGATGAAAAAAAGGTAACCGACATTGCTCAGCAAATGGTGGAGGGAAAATATTTTGAGGGGATCAAAAGAAATCCTGTGGTAATCGGACAAAAACTGGCCCATAAGCTGAATGTCAGGGTCCGTTCAAAAGTGGTTATTACCCTTCAGGATATGGACAATAACCTTACAGCCGGGGCTTTCCGTGTGGCCGGCATTTACAAAACCAGCAACACGGCTTATGACGAATCCAATGTCTTTGTACGATATGAAGACCTGGCCCGGCTGACGGATCTGCCGGCAGGAGCCTGTCATGAGATTGCCATTCGCGTTGACAACGACCTCAACACAGTATCCGTACAGCAAAGAATCAAAAAAACAACAGGCTCCCTGGAAGTAATGAGCTGGAAAGAGATTAGTCCAGAACTGAGTTATATTACGGTAGTAATGGATCAATATATGTACATCTTTATTTTGATCATTCTTCTTGCCCTTCTCTTTGGGATTATCAACACAATGCTTATGGTCATCCTGGAACGGCACAAAGAGATCGGTATGCTGCTGGCCATTGGGATGAGCCGTACCCGCATATTCTTGATGATTATTATCGAAACGGTACTTCTCTCTCTTACCGGCGGGATTACCGGAATTATACTGGGAACGCTCATTTCCAAATATTTTGAGTACCATTATATAAACCTTTCCATGTTCGGAAAAGGACTGGAACAACTTGGGTTCAGCTCACTCGTCAATACCAGCATTGATCCGGAAATGGTCGTATCCGTGACCATAATGGTGATATTTACCGGAATTATTGCAGCCATTTATCCGGCACTTAAGGCCATTAAATATGATCCGGCCGAGGCATTGCGAATCGAATAAATCCTCTCATGTGTAATCACAATAAAACCAAACATATGAACATCATTGAAATTAAGGATCTGGTAAAAATTTATGACAGCACTGAGATTGAGGTGACTGCCGTAAACCACATTAATCTCAACTTTGAGAAAGGAGAGTTTTCTGCCGTAGTAGGACCGTCCGGGTCCGGTAAAACAACCTTCCTGAACCTGTTGGGGGGTCTGGACCGGCCAACGGCCGGTCATATCATGATTGACGGGATAGATTTATGGTCCCTCAAATCCAGGCAGATCACGGACTTTCGCCTGCACAATATCGGTTTCGTTTTCCAGTCCTATAACCTCCTTCCTGTGCTTACGGCGAAAGAAAACGTGGAATTTATCATGCACCTGCAGGGGTGGCCTAAAGCAGAGCGTGAGAAAAGAGCAAGAGAGCTGCTGAAGGCTGTTGGTCTGGGCGATCGTATTAACAGCCGGCCCAACAAACTCTCCGGCGGTCAGCAACAACGGGTAGCCGTTGCTCGGGCGCTGGCTTCCAAACCCAAGTTTATTCTGGCTGACGAACCTACCGCCAACCTCGACTCCCACTCTACCGAGAACCTGCTCGACATCATGGAAAAACTAAATCGGGAAGAAGGCATTACCTTCATCTTTTCCACCCACGATGCCCGCGTGGTGAAAAAAGCCCACCGCGTAATCACCCTGGAGGATGGTAAAGTGTTGTCAGATGAGAAAAAGTAAAAATAACCGGACAAACCCTTTGTTTTTTCAATTCCCCTTCATGGTTAAGCATGGCATGGGAGTTCCCCTGCTTGTTCTCTTTTTTCTGTTTCCCCCGGTCACCGCACAGACCGGACAAAACAACCTGTTGTTCCAGGGCTACCTGACCAATATGCAAAGCGTGATGTTCCAGCACATCGATGATTCCTGGATCAATGACAACCTCCTCCACAACCGGCTGCAATTAAAGTGGTATGCCAACGATTATTTCACCACCGATATCGAGGTGCGCAACCGGTTCTTGTACGGAAAATCCATGGAAATTCCCGGGTATAAAGATACCTACACCCGGGATCAGGGGTGGGCGGATCTCTCCTTCACCCTGACCAGCAGCACCTCCTATCTCCTGGAAAGCACCATCGACAGAGCCTGGGCTAATTTCCGTTTCGGCAACTGGGAATTAAGAGCCGGACGGCAACGAATCAACTGGGGCAAAACCATGGTGTGGAACCCCAATGATATCTTTAATGCTTACTCTTTCTTCGATTTTGACTATCCGGAAAAACCTGGCTGTGACGCCCTCCGTATTCAGTATTATACCGGCGTCTCCTCCAACCTGGAAGCCGGCGTAAAAGTAAATAGCGATAAGAAAATCACTGCGGCCGGTATGCTGCGTATTAACCCGGGGATGTACGATTTGCAGTTTTTCGGAGGAGTATTAAACAGCCGGGATCTTGTGGCTGGTACCGGATGGTCGGGAAATATTAAAAATGCCGGTTTCAGCGGTGAACTGACCCTGTTCCAGCCCAGGGATTCCTCTCTCGGAAAAGGAGGAGACATCATGTGCTCGGTCAGTACCGATTACACTTTCAGAAATTCCCTGTTCGTACAGATGGAATTCCTCTATTCCAGTGTAAATTATAATTACCTGAACTTTACCGAATTTTATTTCCTGCCCCTGACTGTAAAAGAGATCACTTTCACGGATTTTAATATCTTCGGGCAGGTCTCTTATCCTTTTACACCATTGTTTTCAGGAACTTTTTCCGGAATATACTATCCTTCCATCAAAGGATTTTTCATGGGCCCCAGTCTTTCCTGCAATATCCAGGACAACTTGGATATCTCCTTCTTCATGCAATATTTCAACGGAGAATTTAACAATGTGGCAGGACGACAAAAGCTCACGCTGGCATTCCTCCGGCTGAAGTGGAGCTTTTAAAATGAAGAAATTCCTTCATACGAAAGTTCTTTATTACACCTCATCCAAAACGGTCTCTGAAAATTTTGACCTCTCATCAAATCAAAAAAAGGGATTAGCGGTTTCCCCGGGCTTTCATCTGTCAGGATGTCCTGCAAGGACAGACACGGTTTGGGATCCTTCACCACAGACCGGTTGATCAATAAGCTAAGCTCAGCATGATTGGCTGCATTTTCACCAGGATTATTATCTTTGCAGCCTGTATAACAATAACAAAACCTTCCATATGGCTTTAATCGAAGAATGGGAGAAGACAGGGCAAAAACTTTTCCGTTACCGGGGACAGATCCCTGTTCTTTTTTTGCTGATCGAACTGGCTTATCTGTATTTTCACCCCTACCGGGAAGATTCTGCCTTTTTTTACCGAAGCCTGGGATATTTTCTTGTAACCCTGTTGGGTTTTCTGATCCGGATCCAAAGCATCGGTCATGCCGGAGAAAGATCTTCAGGCAGAAACCGCAAACAACAGGTCGCCGAGGTGCTTAACACCAGCGGTTGGTACTCCATGGTCCGGCACCCTCTCTACCTGGGAAACTTCTTGATGTGGCTTGGCCTGGCACTCTATACCGAATCGGCCTGGTTCATCCTGATCTTCTGTCTGGTTTACTGGCTTTATTATGAAAGGATCATGTTTACCGAAGAGAGTTTTCTGCGAAAAAAATTCGGCCAACAGTATCTGCAATGGGCAGAAAACACCCCGCCCTTCCTGCCCCGTTTCAAGAACTATCGTAAGCCGGAACACCCTTTTCAAGCCTTCAGGGTCCTGAAGTCCGAATATCATATTTTACTGGAAGTGCCCGGTCTTTTTCTCGTCCTGGACATCGTCCGTAATTATAATATTTACAACGCTTTTCACCCGGATATGTTTTGGGTTTGGTTGTTTGGCGTCTGTGCCTTGTTATGGGTCATTTTCCGTATCCGGTTTAAGATGTTCCGGAAACACTGACTCTGTCATTTTCGGTATAATGTTTGCGGGATGTTTAACTCAATTGCGCAATAGAGTTATTGTAAATGGCTCTATTGCGCAAACCGGGTTTAACGGTCAGAAAAAGACATTAATAATATACATATTTAAATACATATTTAAATATTTATTTAAATATGTATTTAAAAAGTTCATCCTTTCTTACCTGACATTCCTCATTCTTTAAGCCATTTCTCCAACGAGTCAATCACTGCTTTTTTTTGTGTTTCCGGCAGGTTGCCAATACGTGTAAAGTGCGACCCTTGCGGTTTAAAGATCTGAAGGGCATTAGCTTTGCCATGAAGGCGTACAGCTGTAGCCGACCAGGTATCCGTACCACCATAGATATAAATAAAATGATCCCCCTGATCTTGCAGAAAAGCATCTATCTCAGGCATGATCCGGTTGTCATACTTCAACCGGACATGCCGGGGAGCCGCAAATCTGAAGGTTGTGTCCCTGACATGACGTATTTCTCCCTGATACCGGGAAGGCCGGTATCCATAATATCCCAATTGTGTCATCGCCTGATAAAAAAACGGTTCAAAATAACCTATTCCGAAATCAGAAAAATAATCGAAGATTTTTGCCTTTTTGAAAAAATCGAACAAAGCCTTTGACGAAGTGTCCGCCACAGGGATATCCCGGCATTTTAACCCCCACTGCCAGAATGCAAACGGAAATTCCAGGACAGAATACTCATAGGCGGCACTGTCTCCGCCGACTCTCTTCCAGGTATACCCCATCTCTTCAGCATATTTTTCAAACAAGGGAAAGATCTTTTTCCTCTCTTTCAGCATCCGCATCTGGTAGGAATGAATTCTTGCCCGGCAGGAATCGCTACCGACCGTATCCAAAAAAGTAAATATCCGCGGCTCTACCACGGCAAAGTTCAATGGACCCACATAAGGCACACAGATATCCGCATCTTCCGGATAAAAATATTTGAAATACATGGTGGTTTGTCCTCCCTTGCTGATGCCGGTGCTGATCCATTTTCCGGGCCAGACCTTCTTAAACAGGGTATAGATATAATGATGGTCAGCAGCCGCCTGCTGTATGGTCAGATAACGCCAGTCAAGCTTATCCGGCACCGATTTCCCGAAATAACGGTGTTCCACAATGATCTGGTTGGCATGGGTCAGGCGGGCCAGTTCAGATACATAGTTCCGGCCGGCGGAATATCCTTCGGTGACAAACACTACCGGCTGCAAAGAATCCAGATACGACACCCAGATACGCTGTTTGAAATGGCCTTTCCTTTTATGTTCGTGGTCGAGAGGTTGTGAGATCATTACCTCCCAGGCCGCTTTGTACAAAGAATCCGGTGTAATCTTCTTCACTTCGGCCCCAGGAATCTCCTTAAGCAGATCATAAACGGAAACCTCCTGGGACAGAACATGAAAGAAAAAAAACCATAATAATAACAGGAAAATACTTTTTCTTTTTGTCATAATGGGGAATTTGGAACAACGAACAATAAAATTAAAAAATAACTTCATAAATTTTATATTTTCACGAGTTACTCTCGCATGGCGCTCTATTGTGTTTTCCCTTCCACGATCCGGATCTTCTCCTCGGTCAGGCCGTAGAGTTGATAGACCATCTGGTCGATTTGTTTTTCGTATTCTTTGACCTGCGCCTGCTTGGCGGGATTTTGCAGATAATCGGTGTCTTTGGTGATGGCGAGAATGTTTCCAACCTTCAGAATTAATAGTTTTCATCAGATTGACAATTTAATGGTTTGTTGATGATGTATTGCCGGATGTTATCCAATTCGGTTTCATTGTCTGCCTGTGCGTGCCTGTACGCAGACAGGCAGATAATATGTTCATAATAATTCCGTTGCCATAATTTCCCGGGAAATGGCGGCCACCCGTTTTGTTTAACATCACAAATATATACATTGGCGGTCATTATTTTAAACCATTGCACCACCCGATGTAGGGGCGAACCTGCGTGTTCGTCCTGTCCTGTTTTTAGTAGGAAAGAGCGTTTTTTCCCTGCACCAGGAAAGCACAGAGATGATAGCAAAGAAAATCAAATGAAACCAAGAATTATGGAAACAAATACCATTGATTTTCGTATAAAACATTTGTGTAATTAATTTTATATTGAGGATGAAAAAAATACGTTTTATTGCAATTGCAGGAGTTCTTTTTGTATTTATCTTGGGAGGCCTGGGAGGCTGCAAGAAAAAAGAAGGACCTGCGGTTTTCCCGGATAACGTGAAAGTGAATGTTTCAAGTGCTATTAGTTTTCCTGACCTGGATAAGAAAAAGAGCATGGTCTTATCAGGCGATATAATTACAGGAAAGGATCTTTATCGACATTTGCGTGCCTTGGTTTTTATCAGTGATTGTTCTGCAGGAATGATCCAGAATACACTAAATTTTGTAAAATCTCAGGCTATTACAAAGCCCGGGTCATTTTCCTATATCAGTCCTGATGATCAGCAGGAAAAAACAATGGTGTTCACGAATCATTACCTTTACCGGAAAGAGGCATGGGATTATGGATTATTGATCTCAGATGCCAAAATGGGGAATGCTTTTCTGATGGTGTGGAACCTGTCTCCTTTGAAAGTAATTGCCATTTTGCATCCGGTGGCTTATAACTACAGAGCCGACAAGCAACGGGAAGCGTTCATAAAGGTAGAGTACGGGGAAGACGACCCGAAATATGACAGGACCATGACTGTTAGTGCGATAAATCTGGATTCAACGAACACAAGATATGTGAAAAGGATGAAAGTCTTTTTCGGACAGAAAGGGGATGTGGTTTTCCTGTATGGAAACTTTAACATGCCTAATGCTTATGTGCTAAGTGTTGCCGAGGAGACACGAGGAAGAAGCTGGAGCTTCAAGGCAAAAAACAATGTTAAGGAGAATATTGCGGTGGCATTATGCGGGTTGCCTGTGTTAACAGTCAATACGGTGGATAAAATATGGTCAGATTATTCCATGGACAAGGTCTTGAAACGGCAGATCATGACACTCTTTCCTAATATGCCGGGTGAAGTTGTGGATACATATGTGAGTGACGCTGTAGGTATAGCGTATTTTGATGGAAATGGGTTTGTTTCCAACGACAAGGACAACCCGGATCCGGCAAAGTTTACTTCCTCGTTTATAGATATGAGTGATGTGAACCCTTGGCCCCCTGCTTCCATTGAAACTATTAGCATTGGTTTTTAGATCATAAAGGGACACATATCAGAATCAGAAAAAGGCTGTTTTTTAATTCAAATTCCCCAATAGAAACCCCAAAATGCTTTCTATTGCGGAACGACAAAGGATTTCAACTGTTTTGGCTTTTCACCAAAACAGTGAATTCCTAAGTCGGGATTTACCCGGGACGGCTTACGGCCTGTGCGCATAGAAGATTTTTCCGAAATCTCTATTGCGCAAACTGGGTTTAACAGCTTTTCTTTTTTTTCGTATCTTTAAGCCATGGGGAAAGTTCTCCGGATCAGGCAAGGATGTCTATGAAAAAAATTACAGGAATTATCAGCATCTGTGTGGCTGTGTTACTATTTGCTCCTTCCGGTACGGGACAATTGCAGACGGACAGTCTTAAGGTCCTGCTGAAGGCTTCAAAGAAGGGAAAAAAACTTGAGATATTGCACCAATTGACCCGCCTGAGTCTTTCAACAGACCCCAAAAAGGCTATTGATTATGGTAAAGAAGCTGCCCGGGTGGCCCGATCCGTGAAAAAACCTGAAGAAGAAGCCCTGGCTCTGCAAAACATTGCCAAAGCTTATTTTTTCCTTGGAGATTATGCGAATGCCCAGAAGCAATATTTTGCTTCCCTGAAAATTTATCAGGAGCTGGGGGATAAGCAGGGGATTGCCAATACGCTGAATAACCTGGGTGTTTTGTGTCGCAGCAAAGGGGATTATAGCAAAGCTCTTGATTATTATAATAAGTCGCTTGAGCTGAAAAAAATCCTGGAGGATAAACAGGGAATAGCCAATACACTCAACAACATAGGAGAGATCCACAAATTCAGGGGAGAGTATCCGGAAGCCATCAGGAATTACAGAGAGTCATATACCCTGAAAAAAGAACTGGGAGACAAAAAATGGATGGCCAATACGCTGAACAATCTGGGGGAGATTTTTTCTATTTGGGGCGATTACCAGGAGGCCTTGAAATATTATCTGGAAGCTTCGACGTTGTGGAGTAATCTCAACAATTTGCAGGGCATGGCCGGGGCCTATCATAATATAGCCGGAATTTATGAGTCGCTGAACAATTACTCACAGGCTGAAAAATATTACCTTGAAGCTTTGAGAATACAAGAGAAACTGGGAGACAAAAGTCACCTGGCTGCTACATTACGCGAACTTGGAAATGTTTTTATTGTTCAGGGTAAGTATGAGGCAGCAGATACCAACTTTTCGCGATCACTGCTCATCGAACAGGAACTTAACAATGTCCCGGGTGTGGCGGCCACCCTTGAGAATATGGGAGAACTCTATTTCAAGCAAAACCTGCTTGATTCGGCTTTACGTTTCTTTGACAAAACGCTTTCCTTATACAGGCAAACCGAAGATATGAGAGGAATGGCTTCCTGTTATTCAAGAATAGGAGAGACTTATTGGAAAAAAGGAGAAGAGAAAAAGGCAGAAGGCAATTACTTTAAAAGTCTCGTGATAGCACGGGATTTGAATATCCTGCGGCTCATCCAGAATGATTATTTGGGACTCGCCAGAATATATCAGCAACAAAAGGATTATAAGAAAGCACTGGATTATTTCTTCAAATACTTGGAGATTAAGGACACTTTGATGAATGTGCAGATACATCAGCAGATTGCTGAGTTGGAAACGAAATATCAGACCCGCCAGAAGGAAAAAGAACTGTTGCTTAAGGATGAGCAATTGCGCCGAAAGGATCTTGAGATAGAAAAACAAAACCTGCAACGTAATGTGATCCTTGCAGGTCTGGTCTTCGTTTTATTGATTGCTGTCCTGATCTTCCGAAATTACAGACAGAAAAAGAAAGCTAATGAGATACTGAGGCGGCAGAAAGAAGAGATTGAATTGAAAAACAAGGAAATTACCGATAGCATCAGGTATGCCCGGTATATTCAGAGAGCCTTTATGCCGCATGAAAAGTATGTTCATGAGATTTTCCGAGATATTTTCATCTTTTTCCGGCCCAAGGACATTGTAAGCGGAGATTTTTACTGGATAGGAAAATCGGGCAGGTATGCTTATGTGGCTGCGGTGGATGCCACCGGACACGGGGTGCCGGGAGCTTTTTTGTCACTGCTGGGATACAATCTGCTAAATATGATCCTGAAAGAAAATCCGGAGATCAAACCCAATGAGATCATGGATGAATTGAATAAAGGATTCAGTGAAAGGATGTTTAAGGAGTATCAGAAAAGAGCTTTGCGCGACAGCATGGACCTGGCCCTTTGCAGAATTAATATGGAAAAAGGCATATTGAACTATTCAGGTGCCTATAATCCACTGTGGATTGCCCGTAATGAAGAGATGATTGTAATCAAGGGAGACAAATTTCCCATCGGATCATACCTGGAGAATCCGAAGACACAGTATGCCGACCATGAAGTAATGCTTGAAGAAAATGATGTGATTTATCTTTTCTCGGATGGATATGCCGACCAGTTTGGCGGACCGAACGGAAAGAAATTTAAGTATACCAGGATGAAAGAGTTGCTATTAAAGATCAGCAAAGAGGACCTGAAAAAACAAAAGGATATTCTTGAACAAACCATGGAGGAATGGATGGGAGTGCAAGAACAGGTGGATGACATGTTGATCATCGGATTTAAGGTGACACGCTCATGACATGTAATGAGGGGTGAATAAAATAAATATGATAGGTTATATGAAGTTATTATTGATAAGTAATTCTACGAATGCCGGAGAAAATTATCTGGCACATGCCCTGGGAACGATTGGAAAATTTCTCGGAAAAGAGAAAATCAATGCTTTATTTATTCCTTATGCGGCCGTAACTTTTTCCTACGATGAATATGAAAGTAAGGTACAGAAGCGTTTTCTGGAAACCGGTCATGAAATATATTCTATACATCATGCAGACAATCCCCGTCATGCTATTCGTGATGCGGAAGCTATCGTTGTGGGAGGGGGAAATACATGGCATTTACTGACTCTGTTGCAGAACGAAGACCTTCTGGGAAATATCGCTGAACGAGTCATGGAGGGGATGCCTTATATTGGATGGAGTGCAGGTAGTAACCTGGCTTGTCCTACAATAAAGACGACCAACGATATGCCAATCATTCAGCCGAAAAGTTTTGAAGCGCTCGGGTTGATTCCGTTTCAGATCAATCCTCACTATCTGGATTCCAACCCGGAGGGACATGCCGGCGAGACACGCGAAATGCGAATACGCGAATTTCTGAAAGTCAATCCGGGTATCTATGTGGCAGGATTACGGGAAGGGACCATGCTTTGGGCGGAAGGGAAAAAGATGAGGCTTTTGGGTCCGAAAAACCTTCGTCTTTTCCGGGAAGGAATGAAGCCGGTAGAACTTTCTCCGAAAGATTCACTGGACTTTTTATTGGTTACCCCATAAGAATCCCGGAAGGATGTAAGCAGGAATGATGCGAAGGGTTATGAAAAGAATTTTCAGGGTTTTTCTTATTATAGGGGGTATGGTGCTGGCAGGCTTGATTATTGTCAGTATTTTACTTCATGCATATTCATCAGACATTCAAAAAGTAATAATAGGAAAATTAAACGAACAGTTGAACACTAAGGCAGCTGTTGGGGAAATCCGGTATTCATTGATAAAGCACTTTCCCTATTTATCTGCCACATTCCAATCGGTTACCATTTCCGGATCGTTACCGTTACAGGAACACGGGAACAAACCCTTCCTGAAGGCAGGTGAAGTAATACTGGATATGAATATTGTTGATGCCTTGTTGTTCAGAAAATTAAGTATTAAACGAATAGTTGTAACGGAGGGAGATATACATCTGATAAAAAATAGAAAAGGGCAGAAAAACTGGGATATTTTTAAAGACAAAGGTCCCAAAAAGACCGGGAAGAAATCAAATCCGCTTAAAATACATTTGTTCAGGATTGTTAATACGAAATATTCCTATGCAGAGGAGGGTTCAGGTTTTAGAATAACAGGGAAGATCAGAAAAGCCCAATGGGATGGCGGATGGTGGCCGGGAACTGCCGGATATGTGCAGATTAAACATGCAGGATTGGTTGTAAAAAATGAAAAGCAGGTTACGTATAATTTTCCTGACGGGTTTGTCTTTAATGCACATGTTCAAACGGGCAAAAACACCATGCATCTGAGCAAAGGCAGAGTGGTAATGGGAGGATTTCCCATTGATTTTACAGGAGATATCGGGAATAATTTGAAAAGCAAAGGGATAAGCATACACCTGCATGCAAAGAAAATTAAAGCCGATGAAGTTGTACAATATCTTAAAAAAAGAAAAATCATACATTCTGAAACCGGTTGGATCAGAGGTAATATTTCTGTGGATGG
Organism: Bacteroidota bacterium; assembly: GCA_011374625.1. Lineage (GTDB taxonomy): Bacteria > Bacteroidota > Bacteroidia > Bacteroidales > VadinHA17 > DRPN01. Next base: position 15,745 of record DRPN01000181.1, on the reverse strand, counting down.
AGAATTATCCGGGAAAGGATCCGGACCTTTTCATTTAAACACAATGATACAGGTAACGGGGGATCATTTTGTTTTTGTTCCAGCTATAAAAAACCAGGAATTAAAAGCAGACAAATGGAAAGCAGAAATAACTCTTCATTTAGGCAAATCATCCCTTGTTTCGGTTCATATTCTGCCATCCGTAGTACGATTTAACCATGCCGGGATTACTACGGAAATGTTCTGGGAAATCAGGAATAAAAAGATTTTGCCCATGAATATTTATTTGAATGGTGAAATGAAGATAAAGGATTTGTATGGCTGGACCGGAGAAAACTTTTCTAAGATCGTTAAAAGCGGAAATATAATCGGAAAAGTAAAGGTCGGGATTCCTTCCGTGATGTTTAAATCCGGCACAAACAAAAAATTATCAGAACTGAGGGTAAACGGGCAAATAAGTTTCAGGGACCTCGTAATATTTGATGACAGTATGCTTTATGTTACAAACCTTGATACAAAATTAATTCCCGGGCAGGATATTGCGTTATGGGGGAACAATGTTATCTGGACCGGAAATTCATGGCAGATAAGGGGGAGAGTTAGGAATATGATGAAGTATCTTGAGGGAAGTGGTCCGGCAGTATTTTATACTGATCTGAGAGGAACAAAGCTGGACATCGGAGAGATGTTGTCTTTTTTCAGATTAATCGGAGATGTTTCAGATAAACCCAGGAAAGCAGAGAGAAAAACTTTGATCCCATTGATAAGAAGCAACATTTTTGTTGATACTTTACGTTATAATGGTTTTAAGGCCGGTGATGTTAAAGGATTTTTGAATTATGATGATCCTGTAATATTGCTTAAACAAGTGACATTTACTGCCATGGAAGGAAGTTGTTCGGGACAAATGGAGTTAACTCTGAAAGAAAAAGGGACGGATCAGATAAAAACTTATCTGGAACCTGAGCATATTAATGTAAAGAAGTTGTTTTATTCGTTTCGTAATTTTAATCAGGAATTTATTCGGGCAGAGAATCTGAAAGGTTATGTCTCCGGAAGCATTGCTTTTCAAGCCAGGTTTGATAGTAACGGGAAAGTGTTTAAACCAAGTATTTTGTCTGATAGTTATCTGGAAATATCCCGGGGAGAATTGATTGGTTTTGAACCTTTGTATAAACTATCAAAATATATCAGGCTGTCGGAATTGAAAAATATTCGGTTTTCAACGCTTAAGAACGAAATATTTATTCATGATCAACAGGTTGTAATTCCGGATATGCAGGTAAAATCCTCAGCTCTGAACATTACTGTTTCAGGGGTTCATCATTTCGAGGGGGATTTTGACTACCGTATTGGTATATTATTATCTGATTATTTAGCGCGTAAAGCGAGAAAAGGAAATCAAAACAATCCGGAATTCGGAAATGTGATTGAAGACCCTGATGAGGGAAAAACCACTCTGTTTCTTAGGTATACAGGCAACGGTAAGGAATCCGGAGTGTATTATGACAAGAAAAAGGTGAAAGAGAAAATATCTAAGGAGCTCAGGGAGGAAAAAAGCCGGTTGAAAATGATTCTGCGGGAGGAGACCGGTTTGTTCCAAAAAGATACTTCCAACTATTTGCCGGAATCGGACGGTATGTACGGGAAGAAGAAATTCCGTATAGAATGGCCGGAAGAAGAACAGAAAAAAACACCGCTGAAAGTACGGGATACAATAATACCTAAAAAGAAGTTTAAGGTGATTTGGGAAGAAGAACCGGATACGACACAAAAAAAATAAGCGGTACTACTTCAATTCCGGAAAATTATTCTCAATTTTGAGGTAAGGAATAATTACAAATACGCAAATTTTTATGCGCTGGAAATTTTTACTTTTTCTTTTAGCTGTAGCTATCGGCTTTTCTTCTTTGTATTATACCAACAAATTGGTGCAGGAGCTTAAGAACGAAGAAAAAAAGAAAGTAGAATTGTGGGCTAAGGCGACACAGCAGCTTGTTGACCTCGACTTGACCAGTAACAGCGTTTATTTCAGCTTTTTATCTGATATCATTGAGAATAACACCACAGTACCGGTGTTGTTGATCGATGAAGACTCAACTCTTGTATCCAGTCGTAACATGGATGAAAAAAGATTACAGAACAAGGAATATTTTTACGGTCAATTACGCAAGATGGGGAAGGAACATTCTCCTATAGAGATAGATGTAGGCAATAGTATTAAAAACTTTATCTACTATAAAGACTCAACTGTTCTTACCAAGTTAAAGTATTTTCCATATGTGCAATTATTTGTAATCGTGTTGTTTATCCTTGTGGCCTATCTGGCTTTCAGCGCTTCCAGAAAATCCGAACAGGATCAGGTATGGCTGGGTTTATCCAGGGAGACAGCTCATCAGCTTGGTACTCCTGCCTCTTCGCTGATGGCATGGCTGGAGATCATGAAAAACAAAAATCCGGATACGGAATGGGTGCAGGAATTTGAAAAAGATGTTAAAAGATTGGAAAAAATTACCGACAGGTTCTCCAAAATAGGTTCAAAACCGATAATGAAAGAGGAAGATCTTAAAAGGATCATCCGGAACGTGGTGGATTATATGATTCGCAGAACCTCCGAAAAAGTGGAATTTAATCTTAATTTTTGTCCGGACGAAGAGTTTCTGGTGCCGGTGAATGCTGAACTTTTTGAATGGGTTGTCGAAAATCTTTGCAAGAATGCCGTTGACGCCATGAAGGGTCAGGGACGTATCGATATTCATATCACAGATAATACGCAGTTTGTATATGTCGATGTGGAAGATCACGGTGTAGGGATTCCCAAATCAAAATTCAAGACTGTATTCAAACCCGGATATACCACCAAAAACCGTGGCTGGGGACTGGGGTTGACATTATCAAAAAGAATTATTAATGAATATCATGGAGGAAAGCTGTTCATTAACTATTCCGAAATGGGAAAAGGAACGGTTTTCCGGATTGTGTTGCCCAAAAAAGCCTAAAACATGCCGGCCATAAAGAAATTAAAGAATTTTTCCCGAGAAAATATTGAACTTCTGGCTCCGGCAGGGGATTATGAGTCATTAATGGCCGCCATTCAGGGGGGGGCGGATGCTGTATATTTCGGGGTAAAACAATTAAATATGCGGGCACGGTCGTCGCATAATTTTCCATTGGGTGAATTATCAAAAATTGTCCGGCTGTTGCATAAACATTCTAAAAAAGCTTATTTGACCGTCAATACCATTTTGTATGACAAAGAGCTGCCTGTTATGCAAAAGATTATAGACAGAGCTTGCGATACCGGCGTGGATGCTTTGATCATCAGTGATCAGGCAGCTTTGCAGTATGCCCGACAGAAAAAGATGGAAGTGCATCTGTCCACTCAATTGAATATCTCCAATTCTGCTTCCCTGAAATTCTATGCTGATTATGCCGATGTTGTTGTGCTTGCAAGGGAGTTGAACCTGAAACAGGTAAAAAACATTGTTGCCAATATACGGCGCGAGAATATCAAGGGGCCTTCCGGTAACCTTATCCGCATTGAATTGTTTGCACACGGGGCTTTATGCATGGCTATTTCCGGAAAATGCTATCTGAGCTTACATGAGCAAAACTCATCGGCCAACCGGGGCACATGCTTGCAGACATGCCGGAAAGCTTATGTGGTGACAGACAAGGAGACAGGCTATGAGCTGGAGATAAACAATGAGTATATCATGTCACCCAAAGACCTTGCTACTATTGACTTTCTGGACCTGATTATAGATGCGGGGGTAAGTGTTTTGAAAATAGAAGGAAGAGCAAGGTCTCCCGAGTATGTTTATACTACGGTTACCTGTTATAATGAGGCACTGAAAGCCCTTGAGGAAGGAACTTATTCCTCTGAACGTGTCAGGGAATGGAAAGAATGTCTCTCAACTGTCTTTAACCGGGGTTTCTGGGACGGATATTATCTGGGCCGGAAAATGGGAGCATGGAGTGATCGCTATGGTTCTCATGCTACCAAAAAGAAAATTTATATCGGGAAAGGGATTAACTATTTCAGCAAGCTTAAAGTTGCGGAATTTGTGATAGAAGCAGGAACACTCTCCAGGGGGGATGAGATCGTAATTACGGGTCCGACAACGGGAGTAATACAGATGACAGTCGACGAGATACGAGTAAATGATCAGACGGTTGGATCTGTTTCCAAAGGGATTCGCTGTTCCTTTCCGGTGAAAAGAAAGGTCAGACGGTCGGATAAACTGTACCGGTTGATAAGTACAGGGGAAAAATAATGCTGTTAAGGATGTGTCTTTCGTTTTTCCTTGAGGTACATATTCCGCATTGAATTCTTTTTCATAAAATCGATGTCCAGGTCTTCAAACCTTTGTTGTAATTCTGCAATATGTTTATATTCTTCGAGATGGTTAAGACGGATTACATGATATACCCTGTATCTCCCGTATTTTAGAAAGGATGATCTCGGCATTTACATCCGGATCATTTCCGGGCAGATCAACCTGAATGATATTTTCCCTGGGGTGGGTCGACATTGCATGTCTGTATGTTTTATCATAATAATAGAGAAGGATATCTGCTGCTTTTGGGAAGTCCTTGTTACGTATTGCTTCTATACATCTCCTGGCATTCAGTCCCCCCAGCCGGCGTTCAATCTTTTGTACGGAAACAATTAAATCCTCCATGTTAAATCCGGCATAATCCCTCACCAGTCGTTCAATTCTGTAACTTCTATTCAACGCGATATCAATCAAAGGTGCAGTTTTCATCTGATTGAACAATTCATCAGGAATATACACCCGGCCAATGGCTTTGCTCTCGTCTTCTATCCAGGTTGTTTTATGGGGATTGAGCCGGTTCCAAACCAGGAAAAGGTTATTTTCAAACTGTTCGGTGGTTGGTTGTTTTGCCTGTCCCAGTGAACCGAAAACGGATCCTTTATGATTGGCAAGACCCTCCAGGTCGATGACCTGTTCTCCTCTTTTTTGCAAAGTGGATAGGATTTCTGTCTTTCCCGAGCCGGTCATTCCGCCGACAATTATCATCGGGAGAGGTTTACGAAAAGAGGCTTTCAAATGTTTACGGTAAGCGCGATAACCTCCTTCCAGCACATAGACATTCATTCCTGCCGTTTCAAAAAGCCATGCCATGGAGTGGCTGCGTTTCCCTCCCCGCCAGCAATACAGCAGCAAAGTGTTTGCACGTGCAATTTTCCGGGCCATCTCGACGAAAGAAACCATTTTGGGACCCACGATCTTCAGCCCTTCTTTAAGTGCCTTTTCCGGATTTTGCTCCGTATAGGTTGTTCCGATAATAGCTCTTTCTTCGTCACTGAACAGAGGAATACTATAGGCTCCCGGGAAATGACCGTGTTCAAATTCTGCCGGAGATCGCACATCCACAACGGGATAACGGTCTGCCAGTTCAAAAAAAACCTGTATGGGTATGGTTTTTTTCATCCCGGTTTGTAAGTTGGATAAATGTTTATTATCAGAAACATAAAATATTGCCCGGAAAAAAAACAGGATGGTGTTTTATGATCAGTTATTGATAGAGAACCACTTGACCAATATTCGTTTGATGTCGTCTATTTTAACCGGTTTGGGAATAAAATCATTCATACCGGTTTCAATGGAACGGATTTTTGTTTCTTCGGAAACGTCTGCCGTAACGGCAATTATCGGAGTCTCAATGCCAAGTTTTCTTAAGGTTCTTGTAGCCTCCCAGCCATCCATGATGGGCATCATTACATCCATCAGGATCAGGTCGTATTTTTGTTTTTTTGCTTTTTCCACTGCCGAGGAACCATCGTCGGCAATGTCAATTTCGATCCCCAGGTTTTTAAAATAAACCTGTAGTACCTTCTGATTGATGGTATTGTCTTCGGCAACAAGAATTTTCAGGGAACGGGAAATTTCTTCAAGGTTCATGCCAGAGGTTTTCTCTAATTCTATGGAGGTAAAGTTGTCCTGGATAATGTTGAAGATCTCGGAGCCCTGAACAGGTTCTATGAGGTAATAATCAGCTCCCAGCTTGCGGGCACGGGTATAATTACCCTTTTTGTCATTGGAGCTGGTCAGAATGATGATGTATTTGTTGGTCAGTTTACGTTCATTCAATGTATAGAGTAACTCAAAACCATCAAAAGTAGGGGAATCTTTGATAATTAAAAGGTGATATCGTTGTTCAGGATTGGAAGAGTTGCTCTCCAGTAAATGCACGGTTTTATCCATATAAAAATTCATAATGGCATTTACCCCGAATTGTTTTAGCTGTTCCTGAATGGCGTTGTCATTGTCATCATTGTTTTTAATGATTAGGGCACGGATCTGAGAATATCGTGTAATGTTGCTTATGTCTATGTCTTTTTGAAAACGCTCATTGGAAAAAACAGGAATTTTCACCTGGACGGTGGTCCCCGGTCCTGTTGCTTTATCTTCCCCTATTTCCTTGCTCAGTGAGGAAGGACTAACGAAGCTGATATCTCCGTTCAACATGTCAATAAGTTGGATGGTAATGGGAATTCCCAGGCCGGTCCAGTGTTTTTTACCGTTGGCGGCAATGTTGGTTGAATGGATATCTTTCTGATTGAATTTGTCGAGTTGTTCCGGGGATAAGCCGCATCCTGTATCTGAAATTTCAAAATGGAGATATAGTTTTCCGTAAACTTCGGGTGTCTGCGAAACAAGGATTTTCACTATCCCTTTATCCGTGTAGTTGATTGCATTTTCCACCAGCCGGGACAGAATCTGGCGGATGTTGAAAGGATCGCCAATAAAATTATTATGGACATTTTCATCAAAAATGGTTATCAGTTTGATTCCCTTTTCTTCGGCTTTTGGTTTGAATTCATTAAATACGATTTTTATTTCGGAGCGGAGCTTGAAAGGAATCTCTTCAAGCATCATCTTCCCGGCTTCGATCTTTGAGAATTCAAGGATGTCGTCCACGATGGATATCAGGAGATCCGCTGAATATTTAATATCTTTCAAGAAGGACTCGTCGGGTTTGTTGTGGGAATGCAACAGGGAGCTGGTTTTGTCCAGGATATTCCCAAGCGGGATTCTTATTTCCTGACTCATGTTGACCAGCATTTCGGTTTTGGCTTTTACGGCAGCGGCTTCCTGACGACGGGCTTTTTCCAGGGGAGTGACATCTATTAACGCCTGTAAGGTGGCCTCTTTGTTGTGGAAAACAATGGGGATTTCTTCCTTGAGCAGGACCCATTCGGAAGTATCCTTGCGCAAAACAAGAAAATCCCTCATATCAATACCCAAACCCAGAGATTCCTTAATCTGATTTCGGGTTCCTTCAAAGAACCAGTTTCCAATTACCTGTCCTTCTTTCAGTTCTTCCACCGTTTCTGAAAAAGTTTCCCTGGCCCTGTTGTTCAGAAATAAGATGCGGCGGTCCTTGTCCAGTATCAGGATTCCAATGGGTATATTCTCCAGGATTTTCTGCAGGTTTTGTTCTGAGTTTTTTAATTTTCTTTCTTCGGTTTTCTGGCGGGATATAAAAAGTACAAAAAGAATGATAATCAGTATAATCAATACCAGCGTTAAGGTTGCTATGATTATGGCATTTTTTATGATGGTTTTCAGAATTACATCGTTCTGGAGGGAGAAGACGATGCCAAAATCTCTGCCTAAAAAATGGGCGGGATAGTATGCAGATATAATACTTGTTTCATGGCCCGAGATAATCACCTTGTGTTGTAACGTTCCCTGATATCCGTTTTTGATATTCTTAGCGATCTTGTCAAGCTCCATAATACGGAGGCTGTCAGTATGAAGATTGCTAAACAATATCTTTCCTTTTTCATTTAATAACCATTGCCATTGTATATTCCCAAGGTGAGATTTTTCAAAAACGGATCCGATATATTTTTGATAATCAAGCATGACCACAATATTCCCGTTCACCTGGTTATTATAAAAAACAGGCAGATAATAGGCATAATGCCCATTTTCATAACGGATCTCTTCTTTGGACACCAATGCTTTCTGTTCCCGGGTGACGAATATGTTAGAGATACGTTTGTTTGTGTTATCCTTGTAAAAAGTAAAACTATTCCGGTGAGTGTCATAAAGGTTGATCCCGGTGATCAGATTCTGATATTTTGTATAAAAGATTTCAATCTTCCGCGAAACTTCTTCTTTAGCAATGGGGTCTGTAAAAAACTTGTTGATGTTTTCGGAAAACAGAATAAAATTCAGGTCGCTTAAAAAATCCTGACCGGTTTTTTCGATTTCATAACCGGAAATCTGGGTTTGTTTTAAGAGGAAATTTTTTTGAAAGTCAACCTGTAAATGGTATATATTCAGATAATAATAAACATTCGAAGCGATAATAATAGCAATGATCAGCGGTATTAGAATGTATATTTTTTTCATTTCCGGAACCCGAGAGGTTACTTTTTAAATTAGCCTCTAATATAAAAAAAATGATAGTTCTTTTATCTGTATTTTTTTTCTTTATCAAAATACAAATCGAGGTAACTGTTATATCTCGATTCGGCAATTGATCCTTTTTCTACAGCTTCTCTCACGGCACAACCAGGTTCGTGAGTGTGTGTACAGTTGTAATAGTTGCATTCTTTTGCCATTTTGAAGATCTCCGGGAAAAAATGATAGATTTCATTTTTATCAGTATCCACCAGCCCGAAGCCTCTGATTCCGGGGGTATCTATGATATGCCCACCGAAACTTAAAGGAAACAATTCCGCATAGGTGGTTGTGTGTTTTCCGGTTTGATGTGACCGGGATACCGGTTTTGTCTTGAGGTTCAGGGAGGGTTCGAGCGCATTGATAAGAGATGTTTTTCCTACCCCCGAATTTCCTGAAAGCAGGGTGGTACGGTTTATCAAAAGCTCTTTAACTTTTTCCAGATTTTTTCGTTGGGGCACAGAAGTATGCAAGACTTTGTAACCAATATTTTCATAGATGTCCGTCAGTTTTTTCAGTTCAAGGTTTTCTGTTTCCCCATGCAGATCTGTCTTGTTAAAAATAAGAATTACCGGAATACGGTAAGCTTCTGCCGCTACCAGAAAACGGTCGATGAAGGGTAAAAGGGTTTTGGGTTTTACCAGGGAAGCGATCAGAAAAGCCTGATCAATATTAGCTGCGATGATTTGCGCTTCATAGGATAAATTGGTTGATTTTCGTATGATATAATTCTTTCGTTTCCGGACATGGGTAATCAGTCCCGTTTCCCCCGGAGGATCCGGTTCGAAAGTAACATAATCCCCTACCACTACTGGGTTAGAGAGGCGGATTCCTTTGATCCGAAAACTTCCCTTAACAGCGCAGCGGAATTTTCTGTGATCTTCCGTTTCAACAATGTACCAGCGTCCGGTAGCTTTTGTAACTCTTCCTGTTTTCACGATAGGAAATTTCCACAAAGGTAGGTATTTTGTTGTCCCCTTGTAGTCGGATCTGCAATATGATCGGTTATACTTGCCTGATTGTCATAAAAAAGGAAGGGTGCCTGTTATTTGTACCAAGATGATGATCAGCACCATGGCAAAAGGATATACGGTAGCATAAGCGATGTGCGGGGCATTGGAAACGGTCAGAGAATCCACGGCTGCAAGTCCGGGGGTGCTGGTCATGCCTCCTGTCAGGGTTCCCATAAGTTTTAGCGGGTTGATCCTGAAAAGCTGTTGGCCAACCCAGGATCCTGTAATCATCGGCAACAGGGTAATGGCTGCTCCGATAAAAAACAGCTTCAATCCATATTGCTGAAAAGTAGCGGAAAGATGCTGTCCTGCATGTGTCCCCACGGTAGCCAGGAAAAGCAGCAATCCGAGTTGTTTTAGCAGTTGTGTGGCAGCACCCGACATGGTCCAAATTACAGGGCCTGTTTTTCCGATGCTTGCCAGGAGCATAGCGGTAATTAATATCCCTCCTGTAAGGCCCAGGCGAAAGGTGAAATTGTTGCTAAAGCCAATGCTTATTTTTCCCAGCAAGACACCCAGCACGATGCCTGCAGCAACAGGGAAAAAATCTGTGTCCGAAAGCTTTTTATCTTCGTTTCCCAACAAATACATTATGTTTTTCATCTGACTCCGGGAGCAGGCCACAATCAGTTTATCCCCGAACCGGATATGAGTGTCCGGGGAAGGGACGATGTCAATACCGCTTCTCCGTATACGTGTTACCGTAGCATGAAAGTGGTGCCACAAATTTAGTTCTGCCAGTGTTTTGTTGATAATCTTTTTGTTGGTGACCAGCACGGAGCGGACTTCATAGTCTTTTCCGAGAGGAATTTCTTTTTCTGTCGGGGGGCCGATCAACAGGCGGAATTTTTCCAATGACTCGGCCGACCCCACTGCCCGAACAATGTCTCCTTTCTCCAAGTGGGTATCTACACCGGGAGTTATGGCCGTTTTCCCTTTTAATACACGGGAAATATTGGCCCCGGTCATAGAGCGGATTTTTAGTTCTCCAATGGATTTTCCAAGGACGTTCTCGTTTTCTACTACAAAATTCCGGCGAAGTACTTCCGGGTATTGTTCCCTTTTTTCATTTTCCAGCGCCTGTTCTGCTTTTTTAAGATCTATCTTAAAAATAACGGGGTAAAGACGGACAAAAAGGATCACTCCTAAAACGCCGAAAGGATATGCGATACCGTATCCGATGGAAGCCAGGGGAGAGTGTGTGGCATCAATAGCTGCTGCAAGACCGGGTGTGCTGGTGAGTGCGCCGGTAAACAAACCTACTGACAGGCGATAATCAATTCCCAGTCCCCACCCCAGAAGGATTGACGTAAGCCACCCCGTAATAACCAGAACAAGTGTTGTAAGGATCAATTGTTTCCCCTGTTTCCGGAAAGAAAAGAAAAACCCGGGTCCAGCCTGTAATCCTATTGTAAATATGAATAGTACAAGACCAATATATTGAAAATCTTTAGGAACTAAAATTCCGTAATGGCCAAACAACAGGGCCACAAAAATGACTGCCGAAGCATCCAGGGAAACCCCTTTAATTTTGATATTTCCTAAAATAAAACCAAGCGCAATGATCAGAAACAATACAAAATAACTTTGCGTCAGCAAGTCCATGGTGTAATATATTGGGTTAACAAAAATAATCATTGTCTGATTATTAAAACGATAAGAAAAGTCATGTTTGAAGCTTTTCTACATTTTTTGATTTGATTTGAGCCAAAAGGATTTTCTTTTCTATTGGCTCAGTAAACCGGTCTCTTGTCAGGGAAGGGAAAATATTGTACTTTTATATCCGGTCTGGGAAATGTAAAAATAAAACTGATTCTTTGATGGAGGTACGCATTGTTTCTTTATCGGCCTGGGGAACGCAGGTGCTTTTAGACCTGGAACTGGATCTTTGGATCGCAGGGTGTTCTCATGATGCATTTATTGCTAAAAATGAAATAAATAATATACCGGTGATAACTACACCCGAAAGAGATATAGTTTCCGTAGATAAGGTTATGCATTCCGGTCCTACAATGACAGAAATCCTGCTTTCGCCATGGAATGTGAAGATGGATCTTCTCAGAAAAATAAAACCGACTCACATTATCACGGAAGGAATGCTTAATTTGTCAGGCTTGTCTTCCGAAGAAGCAGAGCAAATACTCGAGCAGGACGGATTGCGGGGATGCCGTCTTCTTGATATTTATTCTATGTCCATAAATGATATATTTGATGAGATCATGATGATGGCCGGGGTATTTGGTTATGAAGACCGGGGGAAAGTTCTGGTGAGAAATTGCAGGAGGGAAATAGAGAAGACTCTTAAAAAGTACGGACTCAAACGTCACACTCCGGCTGTTGGAGTATTACGTAAATGGCCATTGTTGCAGTTGGCCGGACGATGGGTGTCAGATATGATTGAAATGATAGGCGGTACCCCTTTGCTCTATGGTGACGATTTATATATTTATCCTGATTATTATTTTGAGAGAAGTCCTGACATTATCATCGGGGGAGACCCTTGGGCTACTTTGCCGGAAAATAAGGAAAAAATCAAGTATCTTGATAAGAATAAATTGTTTTCTGTTTTCACCTGTGACAAACCTCCTTCACAGTATGTTGTTGACGGACCTGTATTTTATAACCGGAGTTGTACCGGCCTTATTACATCTTTAAAAATCCTGGGAGAAATATTGAGGAATGATCCTAAGATTGAGGAAAGAAAAGGGATTTACTGGGATGTGGCCGGTTAGACCGGAAAAAGAATTTTTAGTTGTCTTTATCACGGGGAATGCTTCACTACGAAACATTCTTTGAAAATGTTTCCGTATATTTTAGTGATTGGAAGTATAGACCAAAGATTTCCAGGGTTTTTTCCTTCTTTTTGTTCCACAGCGCCTGCCGGAGAATGCTTCAAATGGATAGGATGTCGTTAAAAAGAACTTCAGGAGACCGTCTCATTTCAGAAAATGATACCTTTATCAAAAAAGCGAAACTGTTTGTTCAGTTTCGCTTTCAAATACGAATATCCCGAGGGTATGCCCTGAGCGGTGTATGATAGTGGTGTGGCAAATACTGTTATACCTTCACTATATCTTTTAAAAATGATTCCGTTGCGGCTTAACCCAGACGGTTGATGGCGTTGAGGTCTTCGAAAGCTTCAGTGAGCCGTTTGACGAACTGTTCTTCACCGGCACGCAGCCATTTTCGCGGGTCGTAATATTTTTTGTTGGGTTTATCATCGCCTTCCGGGTTTCCAATCTGGCTCTGAAGATAATCCTTATATTGTTCATAATATCCTTTTACCCCATACCAGAAAGCCCACTGCATGTCCGTATCCAGGTTCATCTTGACGACCCCGTAAGAGATGGCTTCCTTGATTTTTGCTTTTTCGGAACCTGAACCACCGTGGAACACAAAATTCACGGGTTTTTCGCCGGTATTATATTTTTTTTGAATGTATTCCTGTGAATTTTTCAGGATCACCGGTTCCAGACGGACATTTCCCGGTTTGTAAACTCCGTGAACATTACCAAAAGAAGCAGCAATGGTAAAACGGTTGCTGATTTTTTTAAGCTCTTCATAAGCATAGGCAACATCTTCGGGTTGTGTGTACAATTTGGAATTGTCAATGCTGCTGTGGTCTACCCCGTCTTCTTCGCCTCCGGTGACTCCCAGTTCTATCTCCAGGGTCATGCCGATCCGACTCATTCTTTCAAGATATTTTTTGCTGATCTCAATATTTTCTTCGAGCGGTTCTGCCGAGAGGTCCAGCATGTGAGAGCTGAATAAAGGTTTGCCGTGATCTTTATAATATTTTTCACCGTAATCCAGCATGCCTTCCACCCAGGGAAGCAGTTTCTTTGCGCAATGGTCGGTATGCAGAATCACCGGTATGCCATAGTGTTCGGCCAGCAGATGAATATGCTGTGCTCCGGAAACCGATCCGAGAACAGCTCCGGTTTGACCCTCTGCCGGAAGCCCTTTGCCTGCATAGAAAGCGCCTCCTCCGTTAGAAAATTGGATGATCACCGGAGAATTGACTTTAGCAGCCGTTTCCATAACGGCATTGACAGAATCGGTCCCTACCACATTGACAGCAGGTATTGCAAAATTGTTGGCCTTTGCGTAATTGAAAAGTTCGGTAACCTCATCACCGAAAAGTACGCCTGCTTTGAATTTTTTTTGTCCCATAATATTATGTTTTATTAAATAATACTTTACTTTAATTTCGACGTAAAAGTAACAATAAAAGCGCTAAAATAATACCAGTAGCTTAACGGATTATTATTTTTCTGGTAAAATTCTCTTTTGCGGAAGTAAACTGTAAAAAGTAAATACCTGGGGATAAGTCACGAACATCAAAGATGAGTTCCTGATCTTTCGTCTTTTTAATTTCTTTACAAATTCTGCCTGAGATATCCACAAGACGTATGGTGTAAGCAGAACGGTTGGTCAGGTGAATATGAATTTTTTCCCATGCCGGATTGGGCCATATACGGATAGCTTCCTGTTGGATTTTTTCGGCATAGGCAGGTGGCAGTTCCGGAATAAACGGTGAGACAAAATGGACCACATGCCAGTCATTATCCCAGGTATGGGCAGAGGCGTTCCATAACTGTCCCGTTTCTGCTTTCAGGATGTCGCAGTTATCATAATCGTAAAGATATTGGTAATTGTCTTGCCATGTAGTGGAACCGGAATGGAAAATCTGAAATAAAATTAAGGTGTCATTTCCCATTTTATTTTTATAATACAGATATTTTACCGCTTCTTCCCAATGGTCCGTGTGCCAGGTTTGATAGTCCTGCACTGTCAGGGCTCCGTTTTTGTATAAATAACTGATCATTGATTGATTAATCCAATGATCTGAAGCTATATCCCATGTGGCCAATACCTCTTTAGTGCGGCGACCGGCATCATCGTAAAAAAAAGATCGTTTGGAAATATTTATCCAAAGAGCAGTTGCCGTATCATACTGTTGTCTGACTGATGCCGTATCCAGGTTTTGTTCCCAAAAATCAACGGTTCTGTAAGAAGGGTTCCATTTTTTATGTTCGGAATCCCATGAACTTGATTGGGATAGAACGCAATGACCTACCGTATCATATTCAAAATCATTCCGGGAAGAATTTACCCATATGTTTACGGACTCATACTTCTGAGAAAGATTTGTTGCCAGCCATCCTTCTTTTGTATATTGATATAAATTTCTATAAGAACTGTCCCATCTGTTTGTTGCAGCGTTATTGCAAAAGGTATAGATTTTTGATAACTTGCCGGATGAAGAATATTCATACTCAGTCCGGGACCGGGCTGTCCAGATATTTTCTTGTTGGTTTCGGTTTCTATTTTCGTACCAAACTTTTTTGCCTTCCCGGTTGTATCCCCAAAAACAACCCCGGTAGAGAATCCATGATGAATCAGAGGCAGACCAGCTAAAAAAATAGGTTGAATCCTGTAAGAAGCGACCGGAACAGGTTGTTTTAGAACCTTTTGTATCTGTCTTGCCTGGGTGTTTCATAGGGTACTTTCTGAGAAGAGCATGGATGTAAGAAGTATCGGTCGGGGGCACTTCCTGTGTTTTAGATAAGACCGGAAGCACAGGGAAAAAGAGAAAAATAATGATCCAAATGATGAATCTTTTCATAAACCACCCATTTTTTTCACAATTTAAAAAAATAATTGGAAAATCGGAAAGAGGGAAGTTATATCCACAGTGTGTGTTTTTTTGTGTGAGGCAAAAAAATCTTTTAATAAAAAAGCAGCACAAATCTATGAGGCATTTGTGTGGAAACATCCACCTTATACCGGAAAATTAATGTAGTAACCCAAATGTAAACTTAAAAAATACACACTGCTGAAAATGAATACCTTATACTTTCTCATTTTCAACTTGGGCTAAAAATGTGTACCCACTACAATGGATAACAAATAAAAGAATATTCATTCGTCAATGCACCGAGGCAATTCAAAAAGTTAAAAAGATTTATGACATTATGAAACGTCCATGATAAAATAATTATGATTTTAACACACACGTGCATAATTATCATGGTAAGTTCCATCTGACCCCTAAAAAATAAAAATAAACAGATGAAATACAAACTCATTTCCTGCCCCATTTACTAATTGAACTTAGGTTGTACCATTTTTTTCCTCTATTTTGTTTTTTTAACCACTTACCTCTATCTTTGTGGACTATTTTTTAGGAGAGAGTGACAACCGGCCGGAAACTAGGTAGCAAAAGTATGATTTGTTAAATAATATATTTTTTGCTTCTCCCTTTATCTTTTATTGTCCAAAAGGCGAAGGAAGAAACTCTCTCCT
>DRPN01000054.1 GCA_011374625.1 Bacteroidota bacterium | reverse complement strand
ATAGAGTTATTGTAAATGGCTCTATTGCGCAATTTGAGATAAATACTCCCTTTCACGCCAGTCGTGTTCATTATCTCCGGTAAGCCGGCGGTTCGGATCGGTCGAAAGAGTTGTGTAGTATGAAAATTATTTATTGATTGAATTTCTCTTTGATCATTGGAAGGGAATCCATTTTTGTGTGCTTGCGGAAGATTCCACCACTTTCTCTAAAAATTTCATGCCCTGTATGCCATCAAAAACGGTTGGGAAGTCATAGTGGTTTACGGGGAAGTTTTTCCTGTTTTTCCGATCCAGGACAGCTTCTTCGAAGTTTTTGTACACATTGGCAAAAGCCTCGATAAATCCTTCTGGATGGCCTGCCGGCAGCCGGTTTCCTGTATTGATCCCAGTAATTCCCGCACCGGATCGGTAGATCTCCATGGGTTTGTTCACCCACCGGAGGATCAGCGTATTGGGTTCTTCCTGGTTCCATTCAAGTCCTCCTTTTTCGCCGTAAACACGGAGGGTTACGTTGTTTTCTTCGCCTGTAGCCACCTGGCTTACAAGGATAGTCCCGGCAACATCCTGTTCATACCGCAGCATTACACTCCCGTCATCATCCATCTTGCGGGGTTTGATCAGCGTATTTAACTGGGCTGATATTTCCAGGATCTTCAGCCCGGTGATATAAGAAATCAGATTTTCCGCATGGGTGCCGATATCACCCATGGTGGATGTTTTTCCGGTATAATCGGGATTGGTACGCCATAAAGCCTGTTTGTTACCGGCGCCTTCGGGATAGGGAGTGAGCCAGCCTTGTAGATAGGTTACCATTACCTTGTGGATTTTACCTAACGAACCGTTTTGGACCAGTGACCTGGCTTTCTTGACCATAGGATAACCAGTGTAGGTGTGCGTCAGGCCGAATAAGAGTCTGTTGTCTTCGGACAACCTTCCAAGTTGTTCGGCTTCTTCCAGGGTTTTGGTAAGCGGTTTGTCACAGATCACATGAAAACCATTTTCCAATGCCAGCCGTGCCGGATCAAAATGGAGATAATTGGGGGTTACTATACTGACAAAATCCATACGCTCTTCCGGAGGAAGCTCTTTTTCTTTCCGGATCATGGCCTCATAATCCGGATAAATACGGTTTCTGTCCAGTCCCAACTGCAGTCCGGATTCTACAGAACGGTCGGGATCACTGCTGAAAGCTCCGCAAACCAGTTTGGCGAGGCCGTCCATTTCTGCCGCCATGCGGTGCACCGGACCGATAAAAGAACCGATACCTCCTCCTATCATTCCGTATTTTAGCCGTTTAGACATAATATAATTTTTTCTGACCTTGCAAGGCTAAGATAGCTAAATTCCTTCAATTGGTTTTTTCTTTTTTTAAAAAAAATAAATTATTTTTATTACTTCTAAAAAGGACAAATGCTCTTAAACCTAATTATTAAAATAATTAAAAAATGAAAAAGAAAAAAGATTCATCCGGAATGTCCAGAAGACAGTTTCTTGAAAGGTCTGCTGTGGTTACCGCAGGGCTGACAGTTGTCCCGAGTCATGTGGTTAGCGGACTGGGTCATAAACCTCCTTCAGACAAGCTGAATATTGCCGGTATTGGTGTCGGAGGGATGGGCAGATCCAACCTGAGGCATGCTTCTACCGAGAATATTGTTGCTTTGTGTGACGTGGACTGGAAATATGCTGCCAAGACTTTCAAAGACTATCCGAAAGCCAAACGTTTTTATGACTGGCGTGAGATGTTTGATAAGATGGGTAAGTCTATAGACGCAGTGATGATTGCCACACCTGACCATACCCATGCATTGACAGCAGCCCATGCTATTACCATGGGAAAACATGTTTATGTCCAGAAGCCTTTGACACACAGCGTGTATGAATCGAGGTTACTGACAAAACTGGCCAATAAGTATAAAGTGGCTACCCAGATGGGGAACCAGGGGAACTCCGGTGAAGGAATCCGTCAGGTAACCGAATGGATTAAAGCAGGAGTCATCGGGGAGGTGAAAAAAGCCTATGCCTGGACCAACCGGCCCATCTGGCCACAGGGGCTTGAACGGCCCAAGGAAACTTATCCTGTGCCCGAAACGCTGAAGTGGCCCTTGTTTATAGGACCGGCACCCATGCGTCCGTACAATCCCATCTATCATCCCTGGAACTGGCGTGGATGGTGGGACTACGGTACCGGAGCCCTGGGCGACATGGCCAATCATATCATGGATCCGATCTTTTTGGCCCTGGATCTGAAATATCCCTATAAAGTTCAAGCCAGTTCTACCCAGATCAATACCGAATCACCGCCCCATGCCGAGATCGTTCATTACGTCTTCCCGGCACGAGGAGAACACCCGGAAGTGGAAGTGAGCTGGTATGATGGGGGGCTGTTACCACCGAGGCCGGAAGAGTTGCCTGAAGGTGAGATATTGGGTCGGGATCGTGGTGGTGGCTGCCTGTTTATCGGGGAAAAAGGAAAGATTATGACCGGTTGTTATGGGAAGAATCCGACACTGCTTCCTTATAGCAAAATGAAGGACTTTACCCCTCCGCCGAAGACTATGCGCCGTCCTGAAGAAGTGACCGGCCTGAAATGGAGCAATGGCGCTCATGAGCAGGACTGGATCCGTGCTTGCAAGGAAAGCCCGGAAAACAGAGTGCTTCCTTCTTCCAACTTCAATTATTCCGGCCCGCTCAACGAAATGGTCGTTATGGGTGTTGTGGCTGTCCGTCTGCAGGACCTGAACCGCTGGCTTGAATGGGATGGTGAAAAGATGAAATTCAAAAATATTTCCGAAAATGATAAAATCAGGGTGGTGACTACTGCCAGCTTCAAAGTGGTAGACGGGGATCCCAAATTCAACACCGAGTATGCGACCATAAACGCCAAAGCTGCTTCGGAAGAGTATATTAAACATACCTATTATAACGGTTATTCATTGCCTGAAATGCCTGCATGAACTATTGTTTAACATTTAAATACCTGTAAACTATGAAATTGAAATATTTGTTTGTTCTCATTGCATTGATCTCTTTTGTGTCCTTTACCGGTTGTAAGTCGGGAAACAAAGGGGAAAATAAAAGTGAAAAATCGGAAAAAGTGACCGAAAAAACTGTAGAGACGACTCCACCGAACACGCTGACGCCGGAAGAAAAGAAAGAAGGATGGGTGTTGTTGTTTGATGGAAAAACCCCCAATGGCTGGAGAGGTTATAACAAGGATCATTTTCCCTCCGGATGGGAAGTGGTGGATGGCACTCTTCATTGCAAAGGGTCCGGCCGCGGAGAAGCCGGGGGCCAGGAAGGTGGCGATATCATCTACGATAAGAAGTTCAAAAACTTCGACCTGAAACTGGAGTGGAAAATATCCGAAGGAGGTAATTCCGGTATCTTTTACCTGGCCCGGGAGACCGACAAGCCCATCTGGGCGACAGCACCCGAGATGCAGGTGCTCGACAACGAGCGTCACCCCGATGCTAAGCTGGGAAAAGACGGAAACCGCCAGGCCGGTTCACTCTATGACCTGATTCCTGCCAAACCACAGAATGCCAAACCTGCCGGGCAGTGGAACCAGGTAGAGATCATCGTTTACCGCGGAACAGTTGTACACAAAATGAACGGAGAAACCGTCCTGGAATATCATCTGTGGACTCCTGAATGGGACTCTCTGGTAGCACATAGCAAGTTCCCGAAATACAACCCCGACTGGGCCAAGGTGGCTGAAGAAGGTTATTTCGGCCTGCAGGATCATGGGGATGATGTATGGTACCGGAATATAAAGATCAAAGAACTCTGATTCCCGGTAACCTGAAAAATAAAAGCCATGTCATACCTGACATGGCTTTTACTTTTTATCGAAAGAGGTAGTTCTTTGCCGGGTCTACCCGGAATATGTTTCAAAAACCAACAGCCAGGTATTGCATCGGCACATATCCCCGGAAATCCCGGATACGGATAACAGTATCCATCCGAAACATATATTTTCAAAAGTGTTATAAATTTATTCCTATGACAATAATGTCATCGACCTGAGGATAATCGTTCATCCATTTCATGATATTGTCATCCAGTAATTTTCCTTGTTCCTTTAGAGAATTATGCTGAATACTGAGAAGCAGTTTTTTAAAATTTCTGGACATGAATTTTTTTCCTTGTGGCCCGCCAAATTGATCAATATAACCGTCTGAAAAGAGATAAATGCGGTCACCCTTAGAGTACTCGATCTGATGCAATGTGAAGGTCTGCTCGTCCTTTGCAGATATACCGATGGGCATTTTATCGCCGGGGACTTGTATCAGGACATACTCTTCATTGTGAATGGAGCCTTTTCCGAAATCCGGACCATCCCCTTTACGGAACTTCTCTTTTTCGTCTGAGGTCAGTTTACGCACATAAAACAGAGGATTGTAAGCTCCGGCAAAGTATAGTTTCCGGTTTTTCTTGTCTATAGATACCAGAGCCATATCCATGCCATCCTTTGTCTCTCCCTCTTCTCCTTTTTGTTTAAGTGACTGCATCACTTCGGAACGCAGTTTATTAAGGATAAAGTTTGGTTGAAGAACATCAGACCGGTTGACGATTTCATTCAGGAAAGAAATGCCCAGCAGGCTCATGAAAGCTCCCGGTACTCCGTGTCCTGTACAATCAGCAGCCGTTATTAGGAGCATGTTATTTTGTTTTGTCATCCAGTAAAAGTCACCGCTGACAATATCTCTGGGTTTAAACAGGATAAAATGATCGGGAAACTGCTCGTTCAGTAATCTCTCGCTGGGCAGAACAGCCCTCTGTATGCGGCTTGCATAAGTGATGCTGTCGGTCAGCTCTTCTTTTTGTCTGACCACTTCCGCTGTGCGTTCCCTGACGATGGCTTCGAGGCGGATTTTTTCATTCTTCAACCGCCGTGTGTATAATTTTACGATGATTACGACGAAAAAGAATGCAAGGACCAGATACAGCAGGAAAGCCCAGAAGGTTAGATACCAGGGGGAAAGTACCGTAAAAGCATAGGTGGCCGGAGTACTTTCTGTGCCATAGATATTTCTGGCTTTAACTTCGAAAACATAACTGCCATTCGGAATGTTGGTGTAAGGATATTCTGTGCGGTTACTCCACTTTGACCATTGCTTATCAAAATTTCTCAGTCTGAAGCTGTAGGTTATTTTTTCCTGATTCTCAAAAAACGGACAAGCCCAGTAAAAAGTCACATTGTTGAAACGATATTTTATCTCCGGTTGTTGTCCGGGAGGCTGGGAAGGAATAAAATGCCTCAGACCATGCTCATCCTCCCGATAGAAGGTTCCTTCGAAAAGAGAGGAGTCGGCGCCGACAGTGATCTTGCGGATGAGGGTGTGAAAGGGAATGTCGTAATTCTTTTTATAGAAGAGGTTATAAGAATAAATGCGGTTGGAAATAGCAATCCATAAAATATTTCCTTCATGCGCAAAAGCATACGCCGACTGGGAAGGAAGCCGGTAAAAAGGGGTTGTGACGGAGTGAATTTTACCTTGGTTTCTGATGACTTCCTCCACATAAAATTTTCCGCCGGGATATGCCACATTCAGGAAATACAAACTGTCATTCAGCCTGTGAATATTACGAACAGCCCGCGAGCCATTGGCATATACATCTCCCAGGAAATGGTCGGGAAGGAGGGTGTCCGCTTCTTTTTGATAGCGGTATAAACCCTTGCTGGTACAAATAAGTATTTTATGATTGATAAAATTTACTTTGTTTTCCGATCCGGCAGGGAGTCCTTTTTTTTGGTTGTAAATAACAAGATTGTACCCGTTGCCGTGATCTTTTTGCAATCGGCCTATGCCCTGATAAGCCATTGAAAACCAAAGGTCTCCTTCTTTATCTTCTGTAATGGTGCGTACTTCGTCCTGCAGGTTGTAGACGGTGTCTATGTGCCAGTAATGATATTTGTAGGAAAGTTCAGCCAGACTTTGCCCTGTGCCAACAAATACTTTCCCCGGATTCTTTTTGGAAGCAAAGAGTTTAAAAACATAAAATTTCTTTCCCTTGGGTGTAAGGTTATGGATACGTTTTTCCACCAAAGAAGCTTTATTATCAGCAGAGAGTTCATAAATACCTTCCTCGGTGCCCACCCAAAGTATGGGACTGGAGTTTCCCGGTGTGGTAAAGTGAAGAAAAGACCATGCCTGTGCATTGATGCCCGGAATCCTTGTAAAATGAGCCAGTCCGTTCTGTTCCCTGGTACGCAGGAATACCCCGGCTGAGGTAGCCAGATAAAGCTTGTCCCCGATGATCATAAGGTCGTTGACCGATCCTTTGAAACCGTGATCTTCACTAAAATAGCGGAAGGGAGAGAACAGTTCCACATTGGCCAACCCGATAGACATGGCCAGCCATAACTGGGATACCTGGGGCTGCTTGTCGTTCAGGTACACTTTGGTCACGGTTTCATTGTCCAGTCCTTCATTACGATTCAGGATTTGTATGATTATCCCTTTGTGTGAGACGATAATAAGACCTCCATCCAGCGTAGCCATGGCATAAGAACTGTCCGGCAACATCCGTGCATCGTAAAAACGATTCTTTTTTAAGTAATTATTAGCAGCAGGAGAAAAAATATTGCTCCGTATGGTTCCTGTTTCCAGATTATAACAGTAAACGCCGAATTTATAAGTGGCGATAAGAAGTTCTTTGGATGAATAAGGCAATATGGAAAGGATAGCAGAGATATTATTATAGGAAAAGAATTCACCGTTTTCCACTTTCTTAAAATGTTCTCCGTCGAATTCCAGTAATCCGGCCAATGCATCCACATGGAAATATCTGCCATTACAAACAAAACCGTAATTGCCCATGGTGAACCCGTCGTCAGCAAGCCTGAAAACCCTAATAGAATCCTGTTCAGGAGAATAACGAAAGATCATATTGGTGCTTGTGTAGTAAATACTCCCTTTCCAGAAGTAAATATGATAGATCGATTTGAACTTCATATCGGAAGAATCCAGTTTCCGGATCAGTGAATGATAATGGAGTTGCCCTTTGGTGTCCGGTTCCAGAAACCCGAATTCTTTGTTTCCTCCTGCATACACAGTGCCCCGGTCATCTATACAGAGATCTCTGAGTGAGATATTATTAGGTACGGATATCCTTCTCCAGGTAATCCCGTCATATTCCAGAATGCCTATATCATTGTTGGCTACATAAATGATACCCCGGTCGTCTTGAACCACCGACCAGTTTTGTTCTCCCCCTAAAGTTTCCATTGGGGTGATATTCTTCACAAAAGGAATCCCGAACTTATTAACCTGACCGTCTGAAAAAACTGAACAGATAACAAGAAAGAAAAAAATAAAAATCCCTTTTTTCATAACATTCTGATAAATCAGGTTAAAATTAGGAAAAAAGAATGATATGATAAAATTAACTTTTTTTATCTTTATAGAAAGTTTTTAAACCCTACAACCAATACCCATGATGTCTGGTCATGTATACATGTGGGGTAAAGTGTACATATTTATATTATATGGTAAAAGGTTCTTTATATAAATATTTTTACCTGATATTTCTTGTTGTTTTCGTCGGTAGCCGGGGTGTAGCTCAGCAGGAAGCAAAGGTCGTGTGGGAACATACACCACGGGGTATATCCATCCTGAATAAAACGCCGGATTATATTACTGTTAAGATTCATTTATCCGGTGCTGATTTCCGTAAGGTTGTCAATAAAAATGGTCAATTTCTACGGATATCTCATCCTGAGCTGACTTCTTCCTATCAGGAAGGTTTTCCTGACCTGCCTGTTTTAAGGAAGCTTCTGGAGATACCTGCCGGCGCTTCTGTCCGTGTAGATAAAGTGACCTGGAAGAGTTATCATATTTCGCTGGAGAAAAAGTTTCCCGGAGCAAAATTATTTCCGGCACAGCCCTCAGTGATGAAAATAAAAGAAAGACCCCCGCCTGTTTTTAAAATACATAAAAAAGCTTATACCCGGGATACATTTTTCAGTGATAGTCTGGTAAGGATACAAAAGGCAGGGGTATTGCGTGGTCATGAATTGGCATATCTTACGGTTTCCCCCTTTAGTTATAATCCTGTGAGTAATACCCTAATTGTAAAGGATGATATTGAATTGACGATTCGTTATTCACATCCTTTCCATGTGGCAGACCGTTATAAAAGCAAGAGCCTGTACAGTCCGGTTTTTCAGCCTACTTATAACAAGTTATTGTCTGTTGAGACCCTGGAAGCAGAAGACATTCCGACAGCTCCTGTTAAATATGTGATCCTGACCGACTCTCTGTTCAGGTACTCTCTGGATGATTTTATCCGGTGGAAAACCTTGCAGGGATACAAGGTGTTGGTGGTGTACAAGGGAGCGCCTGGAGTAGGGACCACCCCCGGGAGTATCAGGGCTTACCTGAAGAGCCTTTATGATGCCGCTACCCCTGATGATCCTGCCCCAACATTTTTACTGATAGTGGGAGATACGGAACAGATCCCGGTATCCACTACCACGGGGCGCATTACCGACCTGTATTATGCTACCTATGACGGGGAAGATGATTTTATTCCTGATGTATACTACGGGCGGTTTTCGGCCCGTGACTCGGCTGACCTGGTATCGCAACTGGAAAAAATACTGGAATATGAACAGTATCTTTTCCCGGATCCCTCTTTTTTACATGAGGCGGTAATGGTGGCAGGGGTGGACGGATCCTATGCTTCCGTGTGGGGCAACGGTCAGATCAATTATGCTACGGAGAATTATGTGAATCCTTCCCATGGATATCAATCCCATACATATCTTTATCCTGTGTCCGGAAGCAGTGATGCACAAATTATTCAGGATATCAGCAATGGCGTTTCACTGGTCAATTATACGGGCCACGGCCGTTCTGACCGGTGGGAGGATCCTACGTTTACCATTTCGGATATTGCCAAACTGACCAATGCTCACAAGTATCCTGTGATCATCACCAACGGATGCTCCACCGGCGCTTTTGGAAATGATGAGTGTTTTGCGGAGGCTATGTTGCGGGCTCCCAAAAAAGGAGCGGTCGGCTATATTGGCTCTTCCTATGACTCGTACTGGAATGAAGATTATTACTGGGCGGTGGGAGTGGGACCCATCGTGGCACATCCTGACTATAAGGAGACTTCACTGGCGATGTATGACCGCCTCTTCCATGATCACGGCGAACCGGCGGACGACTGGTATGTGACCCAGGATCAGATGATCTTTGCGGGCAACCTGGCCGTGATGGAAGGCAATCCTTCAAAAGCACAGTACTACTGGGAGATTTACCATCTCTTCGGAGATCCTTCCATGATGCCTTATCTGTCCGAACCGGATACACTCATGATGCTTGTGCCTGAAACAGTCCCGGTAAATTTGAGTAACCTGACCATTGTGACGGAACCGGGTACCTATGTCGGCCTGACAAAGGAAGATACCATACTGGATGCTTTGACAGCCGGACCGGACGGAAACCCCATGCTCAGCTTTACCTCTTTGAAGGATACCGGTTATATCGTGATAACGGGAACAAGACAAAACCGGATTCCTTTTATTGATACGATAAGAGTTGTTTCCGACCAGCAACCGTATCTTCAGGTACACGGAATTGTTGTGGATGATTCTGTTTCCAATGCCAATGGATTGCCGGAGAATGGAGAAACCCTTTATCTGGATATCCGGGTGAAGAATACCGGAAAAACCGATGCAACACAAGTAACATGTATTTTGTCTGGGCATGGATCATGGATTGAGATTAAAGACAGTGTGGTGCATATTGCTTCGGTACCTTCAGAAAATGATATACTTATCCCTCACGCTTTCAGGATTCGGATTCGTGACAGTGTTCCCGATATGCAAATATGTGCTTTCCGGATAAGGCTTACTGATGATGCCGGACAAACCTGGAATTCGTATTTTCCTTTGAAGATTTATGCTCCGTTGTTAAAAGTCGGCAGGCTTATTTTGGATGATAAGAATAAGGGAAATGGAAATAGTCGTTTGGAACCGGGAGAACCGGTGGTCTTCTCACTGGAGGTGCAGAACAGAGGACATGCTGCTGCCCGGAATGCCTTTGCTTTGATATTATTAACCGATTCATTGGTGAGTGATTATCAGGATTCGGCCATGGTGGGAGTTCTGGATACTATGAGCACGGTGACGGTTCCTTTTACGGTTGAGATTGATTCTGCGGCACCTTACGGGTCCATACTTGGAATCCATGTGGAAGTGTATGACGATCCTTACGTGGCTGTCGATACATTTACTATGCCCGTAGGCCTTTCATTTGAAGACTTTGAATCTGGAAGTTTCCTCAATCTTCCATGGCAAAATAACACTTCTCATCCATGGACTATTACCGGGCAGAGTGCCTGGCATGGTGACTTTTCGGCAGTTTCTGCAGCTATCGACAACAGTGAAGAATCTTCTCTGTCCATAAATATAGAAGCCAGCACGGCGGATTCGGTCACTTTCTATTTCCGTGTATCTTCCGAAGAAGACTGGGATTTTTTGAAATTTTTTATTGATGGGTTGGAAAAGGGAAAATGGTCCGGTGAGCTCCCTTGGACATACGGAAGTTTTCCGGTAGATTCTGGTTCTCATGTCCTGAAATGGACATATATTAAAGATGCCAATACTTCCAAGGGAATGGACCGGGCATGGCTCGATTATATCATTTTTCCTAAGTACAGTTTTACCAGGATCAATGCGGGTATTACCGGCATTGTTTCACCTAAGTCCGGACCGGATCTTGGAAATGCCGAACCGCTGACTGTGATAGTCCGGAATTTTGG
Source organism: Bacteroidota bacterium (assembly GCA_011374625.1). Taxonomy (GTDB): domain Bacteria; phylum Bacteroidota; class Bacteroidia; order Bacteroidales; family VadinHA17; genus DRPN01. The sequence goes on along the minus strand of DRPN01000054.1, from coordinate 35,937 downwards.
AACCGACCCTCTATATAAAATCCCGTTGATGTACCGGCTGAACCAGGATCTGCCGGTGCGGGATACGCTCATCAGAACCCTGCTATCAGGAGATACTGCATGGTTTACCTTCTCTGTCCCTTTGGATCTTTCGGTGCTTAAAGAGTATCATCTGCATATTTCATCCGAACTAACGGAAGATCAGGTCCCGGTAAATGACGGCATAGATGTGGATATTATGCATGAAGGAACCATTGATGTGATCGTGGATTCGCTGGTTTCCCCTGCGAGGGATTCCCTGTACAGAGGTTATGAACACATTGCGGTACTTTTAATCAATGCGAGTTCGGGAGCTCTTGACAGCTTTCCGCTTCATTATCGGATCAATTATGAACCGACGGTTTCGCAGTCTTTCGATACGGTGGTGAATGCAGGAGATACTGCCTTGTTCCGTTTTGTCCGTCAGGAAAATATGGTTGATACGGGCAAGTATGTTATCACTGTTTATGCCACGGTTACAGGAGATGTAATTAGCAGTAATGATACATTGGTAGTTACGTACAATAAAGTGTCGGATAAGAATGATTTACCCTATGCCAGCTCGGTAACGGTTTATCCTAACCCTGCAGGAGATTTTCTTTTTATACAACTGTTCTCCGGAAAGGCAGGGAAAAATTTTCACCTGGCAGTTTTTGATATGAGCGGGAAAAAGGTTGTGGAAAGAACTGATATAAAGAGTGGTAGCGGAGAACAGGTGTTCAGCATCTCCATAAATCATCTGCCTGCGGGAACCTATCTTTTAATATTATACAACAGAGAAGAAAAAATTCCGGTGCCATTTGTGAAAGAATAAATTTACCTATGTAGATTGCTACGTAGGTAAATTTTTCGGTTATATATTATTACTGGCATGAAATAATATTAGATACAAAATCCTTTGAAAAATTTATTTCGTAAGGATCTTATTGTTTTCTCTTTTTGCTCTTATTATTTTTTTGGATAATTTTACGGGCAATATAAAGTATAACAATGGAAACAAAAAAGCCTACCCGGGAGGAAGCCTGGGAACTATTCAGAAAATACAACAAATCGGAGAGTCTGACCAAACACGCTCTTGCGGTAGAGGGGGTGATGAGGTATATGGCACGGAAGTATGGTAAAGATGAAGAAAAATGGGGTATTGTCGGTTTGGTACATGACCTTGATTATGAGATGTATCCGGATCAGCACTGCAAAAAAACCGAGGAGATCCTCCGCTCCGAAGGCTGGCCCAAAGAGTACATACGGGCAGTGGTAAGCCATGGCTGGGGGATCGTTACGGATGTGAAGCCCGAAAGCCTGATGGAGAGAACGCTGTATGCGGTGGATGAGCTGACCGGTCTGGTAGTGACCAGTGCCCTGGTGCGTCCTTCCAGAAGTGTGCTGGATATGAAGGCCAAATCGGTGAAGAAAAAATGGAAAGACAAACGTTTTGCTGCCGGTGTAAACCGCTCGGTCATTGAGAAAGGGGCGGAGATGCTGGGCGTTGAACTGACGGATCTTATTACTGATACCATTATGGGGATGCGGGAAGTAGCCGAAGAAATCGGACTGAAAGGCAATCCGGCAGTCCCGGAAGAGAAGTAAAGGCATATCATGGAAGTAGCCGAAGCCCGTTTCCGGTTTTATGCAGAGCTGAACGATCTGCTCCCGGTCCGGAAAAGGAAAAACAGGGTGCATGTTTATCGTTTTTACGGAAAAAATTCCGTGAAGGATGCCATTGAATCCTTTGATGTGCCCCATACCCAGGTGGATCTTATCCTGGTGCGTCAGCAGTCGGTAACTTTCGACTATATCCTGCGACCGGGAGATTTTATTTCTGTTTACCCGGTGTTTGAAAGCCTGGACATTTCCGGGGTGACACGACTGAGGCCTGCCCCTTTGAGACATCCTGCTTTTGTCCTGGATGTTCATCTTGGAAAACTGGCCCGGCTGATGCGTATGGCCGGCATAGATACCTTATACAGGAATGATTACGACGACCGGGAGATCATTGATATTGCGCAAAATGAGAAACGTATCATCCTGACCCGCGACAAAGGGATCCTAAAACACCGCATCGTGACACACGGGCATTGGCTTCTTGCTACGTACCCCGATCAACAATTTATCGAAGTTGTCAGAAGATTTGATCTCTTCAATCATTTGAAGACATTTTCACGCTGTATTCATTGTAATACATTATTAGAACCGGTAAAAAAAAGCGAAGTGGAAAAATACCTGAAGCCCGGCACCCGGAAATGTTTTGTAGAGTTTATGCGATGTCCGGGTTGTGGGAGGATCTATTGGCGCGGAAGCCATTACGAACATATGAGCAGGCACCTGGAAGCATTGATCCGGCAGGCTGAAACGGAATAACAGGATGAGACGTTTTGTGATCGGAGATATTCACGGAATGAACCGGGCACTCGAACAATGTTTCGAACGATCGGGATTAAATAACCAGGAGGATCTGCTCATCTGCCTTGGAGATGTATGCGACCGGGGACCCGGTGTGAAAGAGAGTTTTGACTTGTTACAACAGATCAAACACCTGGTGTATATCCTGGGAAATCACGATAAATGGTTCCTGGAATGGGCCCTGACAGGCAAACGTGAGATATCCTGGATAGCTCAGGGGGGCAATGCCTCCATCCAGAGTTATCATGACCAGCCCGTACCGGAAAACCATATTCAACTCCTGCAGTCGGCTTCCTTTTATTATGTCCTGGAGAACAAATTATTTGTTCATGCCGGTATTGATCCGGAAAAATCACTCGAAGAACAAACGGAGTATGATTTGCTATGGTCGCGTGAGCTGGTACACCGGGCTTTAAGCGCCATCGATGATCCGGATATTGAGAAAGTCACCTCTTTTGAGGAGGTGTTCGTAGGTCATACCCCTACCATTAATTATGGTTTTAATATTCCGGTTTTTCTGAAAGGCGTGTGGCTGATGGATACCGGTGCCGGATGGTGGGGCCGCCTGAGTATTTTGGATATAGATACCAAACAATACTGGCAAAGCGATCCGGTGAAATAATTCTACATGCCATACTTTGCACCCAGAACAGTATGCTGCACCCAGTACACATACGGTCCTTCCCAGTCTTCCGGCAATAATTCTTCGGGAGCCTCCAGCACGGTGAATTCAATACCGTACATCTCCCGCTCGTACGTGTTGGCCAGGCGCCAGATCATGTTTACATTGTCCATCAACGGGTTTTCCGTTCTACACGTGTGTGAATGGGTATCTTGAGCTTGTCGGTATAGAAAATATATAAGATCTCAAATTCTTTTTCTTCCCGTCAGTCCACACAAAAGATGTGGGACAAGTGGTTATATCCCTTTTTTATTTTTCAGGTAAATAAGGATAGCCTTGGGTACGATGTGATCACTTTGAAATAATAAATCAGTTTGATAAGGCTTACCAAAAGCGACAAACACGAGTTCCATCCGACTAAAACTGGAATAAGTCAGCATACGTTTCAGTCGGTCTTGTTTGATAGCAGTCATCTTGAAAAAGAACCCCGGCAAGTATACCCAGCAAACAGCCAGCTGACTGATGACACCTGTCCCGATTACAGCATACAGAAGGTACTTTTTTACAATTAAATAAACGGCGGCTTTTACCATAAGCAATAATAAAATAATGCACCCTTCAGATAGCTTGTTATAACCAGTACCCCGATCAACTTGAGTACTCCATAAACCAATGCTACATCAATAAAGATATCTCTTGAACACAAATGTGACCAATACCAGGAAATCTACACTGAGCATTCACTGTGTCAGGGTAATATTGTTGACCAGAACCATTTTGGCGAATTAGGAAGTTAATTTGGTTTTAAATTTGACAATGCCGGGATTAATAGGTAATGAAGTGTTGATTATACATCGGACGACATCAAAGTTGGCCTATACAAATGTAATGAGGAAAACCAATTTTTTGGAAATAGCAAGGAATATTTTTTAAAATCTATAATTTTACATCAGGAAAGTTAACAATAAATGAAGCATAAAGTAAAATATATATCGGCAGAAGATCTGGATATTTTTGACGGATTGATTTGTTACAGCGAGAGCCGGGAGCCTTTTACCGGTGTTTATTTTTCCTGTCACGGCAACGGACAGGTTGGAGAAGAAGTGGAGGTGAAGGCAGGACGCCGGCATGGTTTGCTGAAAATGTATAATGAAGAAGGTGTCCAGATCGTGGAAGCACATTTCGATCAGGGAGTGAAACACGGAAAACTGACTTTGTGGTATGACAACGGCGTAAAGAAATCGGAGCTAACTCTGGTGAGAGGACGCAGGGAAGGAAAGATGAAGGTATGGTATGAGAACGGCTCCCTGAAAATAACGGGATTCTATCATGATGATATGCTTCACGGGACCCAGCGAAAATATTTCCCCAGCGGAAAACTGCGAATGCAGGTAGATTTCAGGGAAGATGTCGAACACGGCCGTAAAACCATCTGGGATGAAAAAGGAAAGATCCTTTTTGAGGGAAGGTATTTTAATGGGACTCCACACTCCTAACTTTCCAACTGCAGGTTATTAATTTCGTGTGTTGTCCGGAAGTTGTATTCCGGATAAATATAAACCGGTTGTCTTTTCTCTGTTTCTCCGAGGGAGTAACCGAAGATGTCTTCATATTCTGAGAGGTTTTCCCCCATTTTCTTCATCTGTCGCAGGTAAGCGGCTATGCTTTTGGACTCGATGATTCTGATACGTCCCATTTTTTCAATGATAGGACTATGGTTTCGTGTTTTGTCATGGTCAAATTCCAGGATACGGCGTCCGTCAAAGGTAAGGCCTATAACGTGAAAACTCAGACTTTTTCCCACCCCGGGTAAATTCATGACACTCCGGTCGGTGGCCAGGAAAGGAGTTTGTTCCTGTTCACGGATTTTCCGTATCATATCAGGGATATCACTTGCATGGTCCGGAAAAGATTTTATTTTTTCCGAGGATACCCTGCTGATTCTTCCCGCTCTTTTTTCTTCGTTAGCTTCCTGAACGATTCGCGCATTGGTGGCAAAATTTTCCTGATTTTCCATAAAACCTTTTACGGAAAAGGTATAATAAGTGACCACCCCGATATCATTGAGCACTTTTCTCAGTTTATTGGCATGGCCTCTTCGTGAGGCCGCAGCCGTAAAGACCATCTGATTGGTGACCATCCACCCGGCAGACAAGAGCGCTTCAACTGCTTTTTTTGTTTTGGGAGTGATTTCCATAGCCGATTCAAAATGAGTCTGGATAATAAACTGACGGATTCCGATGGCAATGGCTTTTTCCCTGAATTTTTTCAGTATATGAACCAGTTTCGGTGTGATTCTCTGTGGTAGATAGGCTGGCAGGCGGGTGCCCAGGCGCACGCGTAGTATCTCGGCATATTTTTTCCCTTCCGGCCGGCTCTTGTTTTCGATTTTTTTCTCCAGTGCCATTTGATAAACAGCATCAAGGATATTTTCCAGCGATTGATCCGAGCTCATCAGCGCATCGCCTCCGGTGATGAGAATATCACGGAGCTGTTTGTCCGCTTTGAAATAACCCATCAACTCCTTCATCTTTTCCGGCCATGATTTCCGGGTATGCAGCAATGACAGGTCGAAATGGAGGTGCCCACGCTGGAAATCATACATGCGCTGGCAGACCGAACAGAGTCCTCCGCATGCCCTGCCCATACTGTCAGGAATAAGGATGGCCACTTTGGGGTACCTTCTGTGAATGTTTTCAAAGGGAGGTAAGAGCCATCCGGCGGCGTTGGGTTTTCCGGGTACCACTTCGTCTTCTTTTTCCCAGGCTGAAATCTGTCCAAACTCCCGGACCAGCTGCCGGGAATAGATCATATACGCACGGATTGACAGATCAGCATTTTTTAAAGCTTCCTGATTGTCAAAAATCAGCAGTGAGAGATAATACGGATTGATAAAAAATGGAATTCCTTTATTCCGGGCTTCCCGGAGAACTTTCATGGTTTTTTCGGGGAGTGAGAAATTCAGTATCTCATTCAGGGATTCCGGATCGCGGATGGCAAAACGCAAATGAAAAAGTCGTTCGTTCCACCACTGTCGGGCTGTATGTAATTTTTCTTCAAGGGTTTTCTCAGATGTAAAAAAATACTTCCGGTCGTGAATTTCTCCCTTATCGATCTTCCTGATAATCCAGGACAAAATCCGGTCGCGGTTTCGTTCTCTTATTTCTATAATTTCCGGATCGAGGCCGGAGGGATGACGATCCATCCATTTTTTTACCAATTTGACAGCGGGTCTTGGAGATTTCCTTTCGTCTTTCAACTGTCGGAACAACTGGTAAAAATCTTCCAGAAAATCAGGATGAAGCGCTATTTTTCCGTTCAACCCTTCCCATAACAATCGCAGAGGTTCCGAAACTACTGTATCGCCATGCAAGTTGGGATCTTTCAGTATAAGCTTCTCATGATTGGAATAATCCAGTAACCGAATGGCTGCAAAATCTTTCCAGCGCAATTGTTCGTAACAAATCCTTCCTCTCTTTTGACGCCGGTAATAAGCCAGAGCATCAGGATTCTCCTTGAGAACTGAGAATGCATAGTCCCTGATTTTTGTCAAAAATGTGTTATAATGAGAAACCTGAGAAAAAGAATCGTGTAAAAATTTCAGCTTATCGGTAATCGAATGGGCTTGTTGTTGTCTGTCTTTTTTCTCCAATAAAGTTAAGTACATGCTAAACCTCTCTCTTTTCTGTCCTTTTCATATCATAATTTACAGCCTGAAAAGACTGGATGGCTAATATACGAATATTAAAGGAAAAATCCAAAATAAATCAGAGATTGTACGAGCTGCCTGATTTTAATGCTTTTTGCATGGTCTCTTTCCGTTTGATTTTTCCGCTTTCAGTATAAAGAAAAGGATAAATAGCCATAGCGGTCCGGGGACGCCGGTATGGATCCGTGATCGACCGGACGGCTTTGTGAATGTCAGCCAGCTCCTGAGGTGATAATTTCCCGGATTCAGTAAACAAAGTGATCTTTTCTCCCAGAATATCATCCGGGATACTTCCTATAAAAAACGGAAAGGGTATCCTGTTTTCCAGCTTTCTTTCGATTTCTTCGGGAAATGTTTTTATTCCTCCGCTGTTAATGATGTAATCCGTTCTTCCCAATATCCTGAAAAGCCGGTTGTCTTTCCCGTTGAATTCAACGATATCATGGGTGACCAGAGCTTTCTTCCCGATAATATCGGGGGCATATATGACAAGATTTTGTTGTAGTCCTGAAGACAGGTGTATGCCCGGCAAAGGACTGAACCACCCGGTGTTGTCCGGATCGTTTATTCGACGCATGGCGATATGAGAGAGGGTCTCGGTCATACCGTACGTATGAAAGATACGGTTGGGAAGGGAACGCAGTTGGGACTCCAGCGAATGGGACAGGGGGCCGCCTCCTATCAGTAGATTTTTGATACGTGCTATTTTTTCTTTGTTACCTGTTTTCAACAGTTGTGTCACCTGCATAGGTGTCAGGGCAGAGAAATCATAGTCCTGTGCTATGTCGGGAGTGGAGGAAGGACGGGTAAACCAGAGATCCAGCCCAAGGACCAACGCACGTACAATCATCATTTTTCCGGCAATATAATTAACAGGCAGGGCCAGCAGTGATTTATCCCCGGCTTTTAGCCCCAGAAAATTCCCGGTCATTCTTGCGCTGCGTATCATTTTCTCTTTTCGTACAACCAGCTTCCCGGGTGTGCCGGTAGATCCTGAAGTATGTAAATGGATGGTTTTCAGGGGCGAAAGAAAGTCCTGAATGAATGCAAATATCTCCTGTTCAAAAGGCCCTGTTTCAGGATCTTTCTTTTTTTTAATACAAAGATCCGGCAGGTCCTCCCTGTAAATTCTTTTCCCTTCCATCAGGAAATTATTATATGAAAAACTTCTTTTTTTCATGACATCCGGATGGTTGGTTTACGGGAGGGATTGTAGTAAAGATGTCCGTGGCGTATGAAAAGGGGCGAATCAAAGTTATTGGTATACAACCGTCCTGTCCCCAGACCTTGTGGTAACGGGTTGTTTAAGGTGTATGTCCATTGAGCTATGGCGTTGAGTCCGATATTGGATTCCAGGGCGGAGGTGATCCACCACCCTGTATTTTTCTTATTTGCCAGCGTGATCCATTCCTGACAGGCTTTGAACCCACCCAGCAATGAAGGTTTAAGGATCAGATAATGGGGTTTTATATTATCCAGCATTTTGTTTTTTTCGGTGTCCTGCCATAGTCCTATCAATTCTTCGTCCAGGGCTACCGGGATGGGAGAGGAGGCGCACAGTGCAGCCATCTCCTCCCACTGTCCCTGCCGGATAGGTTGCTCAATGGAATGGATGTCATAATCCGAAAGCCGTTTGAGTTTTTCGAGGGCTTCTTCCGGCGGAAAAGCTCCGTTGGCGTCCAGCCGTATTTCCGGATGATCCTCTGCAAATTCCTTGCGGATAAAGTGCAACAGATCCAGCTCCTCCTTAAAATCAAGGGCTCCGATCTTTAGTTTGATCACACGGTGACCTTCTTCCATTTTCCGTATGATCTGTTTTTTCATGATGGCCTGATTGCCCATCCAGATCAGCCCGTTGATGGAGATAGCCTCTTTTCCTTCCGTGAAATTACTTGGAAACCAAAGCTGTTTACCTCCCTGCTGCAAGTCCAGCAAGGCTGTTTCCAGCCCGAAGCGAATGGAGGGAAAAGAACGGGGGATTTCATCGATGGAGAAGTTATATGTCCCTGTACGTGAGCAGGCCCTGTCAAGGATATCTTCAAAATCAGGCCGGTCATCCGGACTGAGACCCGGCAAGGGACCGCACTCTCCGTATCCTGCTTTTGTGGGATCTGCGGTGTCTGTCACACGTATGATCCACGAAGTTTTGTGCAGCATAACCCCCCGGGAAGTACGAGCGGGCGTGTTGAAAACCAGTATCTTCTTCTTCCAGATTGCCTGTAGTGCCATAGTACAAAGATAATAAAACCCGGACCCATTTAAATAAGGATCCGGGTACTGAAAATGTTATGGAATTTTCTGAATATCCGGAAAGTGGAACTTTAAAATTTCATGGATACACCTATTGCCCCTCCATAACCGGTGCCTCCGCCTAATTCAACATTCAGGCCCCATTTTTCATCCCAATACCAGCGTCCACCGACTTGTGCACTTAAATAAAGTCCGTTGCCTCCGGTAAAAAATCCAAGACTACCGCCGGCATAAAAGTCAAAATTATTGGGAATCCCTATGATTCGGTTAAAATGATAATCTCCGCGAAAAACACCCCCCAAATTGATATATTTATCTTCATTGTCAAATCTCATTTGTAAAACCGGACCTATGGTAACATCGTTGCTTACAGCAAAATCAACACCTCCGTAAACAGGGAGTCCGTTGTATCCGGAACCCAGACCGAAATTTAATTGTTTCTGTCCTTTATGAAGAGGGGCTTCTCCCTCCTGAGCAAAAGTAAAGCCTGAGATAAGTAACATGCTGATTAACAAAGATATCTTTTTCATATTTCTTGGTTTATTGTGAATAAATCAGTTTGTTGGAGAGGGCGTAAAAATAAAGAATATTTCACGAATAACAAAAAGCTGTATTAAATTCGACAAAAAAGGAAAGACCTGCAATAACTGCTGGCATATTAGATTTCTGGAACAGGTTTATGGCACCTCATATTTAAAACAACATTCCGATACCAAAAGCCAGGGCATAAAGAAGGCTTGTGAGGGCCAGTTTTTTTAACAGTGGATCCAGAATAGAAGGGGAAGGGGCCCGGAAAACAGCCCTGATATTTTCGGTTAGGGGAGGGATAATGATTAGAAAAATAAACTGCCAGGGGCTGTGATAGTTCAGTATGATATAAACCAAACTGAACAGGATAGCCAGGGTGAGGAGGGCCAGGTGGTAGTAACGGCTGAACCTTGGGCCCAGCAAAACAGCCAGGGTTCTTTTGCCGTTTTTCCGGTCGCTTTCCAGATCCCTCATATTGTTGAGGTTCAGGACTCCGGTGCTGAGACATCCCAGGGCTGAAGCAGGTAAAAGCAGATCTGCCTGCAAATGGTGAGTAATGAGATAATAGGAGCCTAGTACACCGGTAAGTCCGAAGAAAAGGAAGACAAAGAGATCCCCCAATCCGTAATAACCGTAAGGGTGTTTTCCGATGGTATATTTTATAGCGGCGCCTATGGCCAGCAAACCCAATACCAGAAAGAATATCCCTTCGACAGAAATCGTCATGCCTGTGGAGGAGAGGATCAACCAGAGGCCGGAGGCCAGGGAGAGCAAGATGAAAACAAGAATGCCTGTTTTCATCTCCTGCGGGCTGATGGCTCCCGACTGTACGCTGCGCTGCGGACCCATCCGTTCCTGATTGTCCAAACCATGACTGTAGTCTCCGTAATCATTGGCCAGGTTTGAAAGTATCTGTAAAAAAAGGGTGGTGACGAGGGCCAGCAGGAAGATCTGCCAGCGAAAAGGTTTATCGGCATAGGCCAAAGCACCTCCCAGGATAATGCTGGAAAGGGAGAGAGGCAGCGTCCTCAGGCGGAAAGCGATTATCCATGCTTTAAGTTTGTTCATTTTTTTCCCTTACGCCGTGTGAGATACAATATTACGGAAATTTCGGAAACTTCCTGAAATCCGGATCCCGTTTTTCCAGGAAAGCCTGTTTTCCTTCCTGGGCTTCATCGGTAAGATAATACAGCAGTGTGGCATTGCCGGCAAATTCCTGCAGACCTATCTGTCCGTCGAGGGCGGCATTCATGCCCAGCTTGATCATGCGAAGGGCCATGGGACTGCGTTTCATCATGATCTCACACCATTCTACGGTGGCGTCTTCCAACTCTCTAAAAGGCACCACCCGGTTTACCAATCCCATTTCCAGGGCTTCCCTGGCCGAGTATTGTTTGTTCAGAAACCATATCTCCCGGGCTTTTTTCTGACCGACGATGCTGGCCAGATAGGAAGATCCCAGACCGGCATCGAAGCTGCCTACTTTGGGCCCGGTCTGGCCGAAGATAGCATTTTCCGAAGCCACGGTCAGGTCACAGACGACATGCAGTACATGTCCACCCCCGATGGCATATCCGTTGACCATAGCCACCACCGGTTTGGGCATAGAGCGGATCTGTTTCTGCACATCAAGGATATTCAGGCGTGGAACACCGTCCTTGCCAATATATCCGCCTTTTCCTTTTACCGATTGGTCGCCACCACTGCAAAAAGCTTTGTCACCGGCACCGGTGAGGATGATCACATAGATGTCCTGGTTCTCCCGGCAGATGGTCAGGGCGTCACTCATTTCTTGGACCGTTTCGGGACGAAAAGCGTTGCGTTTTTCAGGCCTGTTGATGGTAATGCGGCCTATGCCGTTCCAGAAATCAAAGAGAATGTCTTCATAATCTCTGATCTTTTTCCATGTCCTCTTGTTTTTATGGTCTGACATGATAATTTATTTTTTCAGATGATTGAAATATTTTCTTAGGATTTTCCCGTTCTCTTCACGGGGTGTGAAGATCTCGAGAATAACAGTTTCGCCGGACCTGACCATTGCGTTGACCTTCTGTGTCAGGGTTGTTTCATCCCTTGCTTCCATATAATGTATTCCGAACAGGGCAGCCGCATGCTTTGCCGAAAGCTGATGGGGTGCCTCGAAAAGATCCAGATGTCCGGTCTGGTCGGGGCCTTCGATAAAACGAAAAATTCCGCCTCCTCCATTGTTGATGACGATGATCTTAAGATGATTATCCAGGTACTCATGCCACAAGCCGTTCATATCATAAAAGAAAGCCAGGTCGCCGGTGAGCAGCCAGGTGTCCTGACCTGTTGAAAAAGCTGCTCCGGCAGCTGTGGAGACACATCCGTCGATGCCGCTTACCCCTCGGTTTGAGTAAAAAGTGAGCCGTTTTTTCATTCGATATAGTTGTGAATACCTTACCGGCGTTGAATTGGCCAATTGAACGGATATACCGGCAGGAATTGTCCTAAACAGAATGTCAAAGACTTTTAAATCAGAAAAGGGAATCTCTTTCAAGTAAGTGTAATGGCGCTTCTCGCTCCGATTATCCCTTTTTAACCAGGTTGACCTGTACTTTCCTAATCCGGGATGTAGTGCTGGCAGAAATTTTTTAAGAAAAGCTTCCGGACTGGCGGCAATGACCTCTGTAAGACATTGAAAAGTATCCAAATGCTGACAGGAGGGTGAGATGTGCCAGTGTTCTTCCGGTTTGTACCGGCGCAAGAACGACTTAATCATTTTAGAGACAACATGTCCGCCCATCGTGAGCAGGATATCCGGTCTGAAGTCTTCAGCTTCTTTTTCGGATATCGTACTTACCACTTTATCGATGCCCGGGATGGCATTAGGGATATACAGATTTGATATTGTTTCGGTAAGGATAACGACCGTTGGATCCTGAGCGAGTTCTGTAAGTATTTTTTCCAGACGGGGATTCGGGGGCAAAAGGCCGGTGAGGACCATTTTTTTTTCCGAACGGTTCCACAGTGCTGCTAATTCATTGATTTGCCCGGCTCCGGGCAATGGAATCGTTTTATTTGACTGAATAAGTTGTACCTCTCCGGAAGTGTCATACTCGAAATCATACAAGGGTTCCGGGAAAGGAAAGTTGATGTGTACCGGTCCGGCTTCGGGAAAGAGACTGATATTCCAGGCTTCGTTCGCGATATGTTCTGTGTGCCGGTGCTCTTCCTCAGTGACGGTCTTTGAGGGAAAAGTAAAGCTTTGCTTGATATAGTTAGCATAGACATTTTCTTGCCGGATTGCCTGGCTTTCGCCCTGGTCGATCAGTTCGGGGGGTCTGTCGGCCGTAAGCACCAGCAAAGGGATTTTCTGGTAGTAAGCTTCGGCGATGGCCGGAGCATAATTGAGAGAGGCTGTCCCTGAGGTGCAGGAGATGGCTATCGGCGTACCTGTTTGCTGGGCCATGCCCAGGGCAAAATAAGCAGCGCTGCGTTCATCGGGGATGCCCAGACAACGGATGGCCGGTTCGGCAGAGAAAGCCATTATCAAGGGCGCATTGCGGGAACCGGGAGAGAAAACAACGTTTTTCAGGCCCTTTTCCTTAAATATACGCACCAGTAGGCTCAGGTATGATTTTGAGGAACTCATTGGACAAAATTGGGCATTTTTTCCAGAACGGACAACAACGTTTGTATTTTCATGACAGTTTCATTCCATTCCTGGTCAGGATCTGAAGCGGCGGTGATTCCCCCTCCGGCATATAACACAGCCTCCGGACCAGAGGAAAGGAATTGCATACTGCGCAGGTTTATATAAAGCTGTGATGAGTAACGGGTATTCCATGGTCCCAGGTAACCTGTGTAGTATTGCCTGTTGTAATTTTCTGTTTCACGGATAATATCCAGGGCTACCTGTTTCGGATATCCGCATATTGCCGGGGTGGGGTGGAGGGCTTCGATGATTTTCGTCAGTTTTTTTCTGTTGGCAGGAAACGGAATGTTGATGATTGTCTGCAGGTGAGCCATCCTGCCCGCCACCAGGGTGTGGGATCCATTGATCTCTGCCGGCTCAAAGCCCGAAGCATGAAGAGTTTCCAGGATATATTCCGTTACGATGTGTTGTTCTTCTTTTTCTTTTGCAGTCCAGAAAGGAATGTCTCCCGGGTCCTCGATCGGCAGGGTGCCTGCCAGCGAGACTGTTTTCAGGTACCTGCTGCTTTGTTCCAGGAATAATTCGGGTGTGGCACCCGCCCAGATACCGAATCCCGGAAGGAAAACCATAAAAAGAAAAGCTTCGGGATAAGCCAGATGCAGATTGGTGAAAAAAGTGGTGAAGTCAAAGACTTTCGGCAAACGGACCAACCGGGGACGTGACAGAACTACTTTTTTTGCCCGTCCTTTCCCGATTTCTTTTAACACTTGTCTGATCTGACGGATATATTCTTCCCGGCCCGTGTCAGGAAAAGAAATCTCTTTGCTGTTTACGCAGGGAAGGGGAAGATAGACAGGAGCGTTGACCGGTTTTCCCGGATGCCAGGAGTAGGAAAGATCATGGTGAATGATGAAATGAGGTTCTCCACTTTCTCTGTCAAAAGGAGCAAATACAAAGCCGGCAACACGGTCCAACTCTTCCGGATTGAAAAGAGCTGGTTCTTTTTGGGTTTGAACGATATTGATAAACTCATGTTCTCCCGGAAAACGAAATGCAGCAAAAGGATGTCCGGTTTTGATAAGGAGGTTGAGCATGCCGTCAGGATTTGCGTCTGAGTTTGGGGATAATGAAATTGGTCAAACGGGCCGTGGAAACCAATTCACCGTTTTCATTCCGGATATCAATATTCCACAAGTGGGTATTGTTTCCCTGGTAAATGATTCGGGCTTCACCGGTCACATAACCGCTTGTGGCGGGTCTTACATGATTGGCAGAGATCTGGGCGCCGCGTACATCAAAATAATCGGCATCCACCATCAGGATAGAACCCAGACTTCCGATCGTCTCGGCCAGGGCCAGGCTCGCTCCTCCGTGCAGAATGTTGGCGACGGGTTGGATGGTACGAGTATCTACCGGCATCCGAGCTTTGACATAGCCTTCTTTAACTTCAAGATATTCAATGCCTAAGCTTTCCATAAGAGAGCTCCTGTTCATCAAATTCAGCTCTTTCAGAGACAATTTGGGTATAGTCATATTTTTATCTTTTATGCAAAGGTAAAAAAGTTTGTGAATAAAAACTTCAATACTTTTCTACGTAGGAAGCTACGTAGGAGATGCTGGTGTACTTTTAAATAATAGATAATTGTACAGATGGTTATGGTCTTTGAGGTTTTGTACTTTAGCCTGGATTTGTTTCAGGCAGATTCCACAAATCCGGGGCCGGTATTGCTTTTTGAGGTTGCATATTGGATGAAGGAGTAATTTTGCTATTATTTTGGATTATTTTTGTCCCGGGGAAAAAAGGTCTTAAAAAATACTGATGGTAAAAGATGAAAACGAAAGAATGTAAGTGGTACCCGGTCTGTCCGATGAAATATTATTATGAGCAGGGGCGGTTGGATAAAAAATGGATTGATCAATATTGTCATGGAAATTGGACCCGTTGTGTGCGGTATCAAAAAGAAGAAAAGGGAGAATTCCATCCTGATTGGATGCTGCCGGATGGCTTCCTGGACGAAAATCTGAAAGATTTTTAGTTGCCTCCCTTTTTTCAGTCTTTGGTCTCTTTCTTCTTCAGCCTTCTGCCTTTTGCATTATTACGTACTCTGCCCCAGGCTTATAGGGCATAGCGTTTAGGGCATAGCGTTTAGAGCATAGCGCTTAGCGCAATAAATACTTTTAGACCTTTCAACACCGGCAAGCCTGGATTAATTCGACTTAATGATTCCGTTTCGGTTACACCTCACAGAATCATTGTCTCATTAACTTTTCAACCATTCAACTCTTCAACCATTCAACCATTCAACTCTTCAACTCTTCAACTCTTCAACTCTTCAACTCTTCAACCTTCTCCTGCCTTATTGCCTCTCTCTCGCTATCTTCAGTGCCTGTGTCGTGATATAATATTTTGTGATCATATTGGGTACTTCCCAGTCGGGCATATTTCCTTGCTGCAGGTATTTCAGGAATTTTTCTGTCACCTGTCTGAAATGGGCTTCGTGGCCTACGTCATAACTGACAGGAATGGTGACAGTCCACAATCTTTCCGAAATCTTTTCAATATCCACACCGGGATACTTCAGGGCAATGATATTTGCCATCACTTTTACCAGTTTTTTCTCAAACAATCCAGGATCTTCCTTGTCTGAAGCCCTGATGTACAGGGTAGGATGGTAGTTTTCTTTTTCTTCCTGTCTGATAAACAGATCACACCGGGTGCCCCGCATTAGGCTGTAATGGGCATCTGACTTTTCCGGCGTGTGATAAGTCCATGTAACTTTGGCCCTGGCAGTGATTCCTTTGATGGTATAGGTGACCTCACCGCTTGAAAAGACTTTCAGTGTATCCCCGACCAGGTATTCTTTCAAGAAGCCGGGATATTTATCCAGTCCCGTAACCGTTTTAAATTGTTCAGGAGTGAGGCTGGTGGGCCAGTGACGGGCCGAGAGGAACCGGATATCCTCTTTACGGATGATCTGTCCGGGAAAAGCTTCCCATTGGATCAGATCGACAAGATGGGTGCCCACGTCGGCAATGCCTTCTCCCTGTTGTTTGATGTCAAAGAACCAAGCCGGACGGATGAGAGGTTTTCCTGCCACATTTTTATAGAAACGGTGGATGCTTTCCTGTATCAGGGCAGGATTTTCCGGGGTTCCTTTTTGCAGTGTGCCGAAAATCTCCGGTATATTTGACAGTTCCCTTTGCAGGATGGTGGTGATCTCATACCGCTCGGTCATGATGTCATAGAGGAGGACTCCTTTTTCCCGGGCAATACGGAACGCTTCCTCCAGTTCGGGAAAAGCTTCCGGCGTAATAACCATGGGTTTGTCGGCAAAAACGTTCAGCCGGGCTTCCACCGATTTCTTGATGTATTCGGTTTTGCGGGCATTGTTACCTGAAAGAACAACCACATTGCCCTGTTTATCGCGGAGCATCTTCTCCAGATAATCCGCTTTGCTGTAAACGACTTCCTTCCATGCAGTGGGGTGGTCTGCACGACTGTTAAACCCACTGATGAAATTTAAAAAACTTTCCAGCTCCGGTCCCCGGGGTGCATATACGTAGGCTGTCGGAGATACTTCGTTATACATGCTTTTCTGTACCAGGGCTGCATGGAAATGTCCTGGTTCCAGCGTTATCAGGGTGACAGGGTAACTTTTTTTCCCCATGCTGTTTTCTTTTTCCGATTTTTCTTTATGTCCGGTACAGGAAACCCCGACTAAGGCAATTCCTGCAAGCATATAATAAAAGATTGTTCGCATAATAATTATTTCTAAACTTTAAACTCTCTTCATATTTTAATATAATTCGTCCCGTAAGGATACCTCTGTGGTCTTGACAACCGGCTGTTGGCTTCATCGTCATTAACAAATCTTTCTTTTACAGGATCCCAATGATGTATTCCGGGCAATTTCATGGCGATGTGACTTATCAGGCAGACGGTACAGGCCCGGTGGCCTTCCTCGATGGGGGAAATGGGTTGTTTTCTTGTTTTGATACAGTCCAGCCAGTTACCGTGATGATCATCGGCTTTGTAAAGATGGATCTCGTCGGGTCCGATGACAGAGGTCAGTATCTTCGGGTCGCTGGCATCCAGGGCTTTTTTGTTTTTCTCCTGGGTTACAGGGTCGCTGGCTGTGGCAGCGTAATTACCACGGGATACAAATATCCATCCCTTTGTGCCTTCATAACGTATGCCGTTGGTATAGCCCTGGCTGATGAACATCTGGATACCGTTGGCATATTCGGCTTTGACCATAAAGTCCATATGTACATCCCACAGGCCTGATCGTGGAAACTGGGCGATCGCTTCCACACTTACCGGGCCGGTATATTCGGTATTCATTCCCCAGTTGGCCGAGTCGACATGATGTTGTCCCCAGCCGGTGATCATTCCTGCCCCGAACTGTTCACATCTCAGCCATCCGGGCCGGCTGTATCCATGTTGTGGGTGTACCCTCATTTCGGTGTAGTAAACTTCGGGAGTGGAGCCCAGCCACATGTCGTAGTTCAGGTTTTTCGGCACGGGCATTTCCGGGGCGTCAGGGCCAGATGGATCGCCCGGCAGGCCAATCTTAACAGTCTGGAGCTTGCCAATGCGACCGTTGCGAACCAGTTCTGCCGCGATCCTGAACTGTGGCATAGACCGTTGCTGGGTGCCCATCTGGAGGATCACCCCCTGACGATTGACCACATCGCTTAACAATCTTCCTTCGGCGATGGTCAGTGAAGTGGGTTTTTGCAGATAGATGTCTTTCCCGGCCAGTGCAGCTTCTATTGCCGGTTGTGCATGCCAGTGATCCGGCGTACTGATAATTACCGCGTCAATCTCTTTGTTTTGGAGAAGCTCTTTGTAGTCGTCATACATCTTTACATCAACATACCCTTTCTTTCCTTTCTTTTTTGCATAGTAGTCTTCGATAAACTTTTTTGCATCTGCCTGCCGGTGGGCGTCCACGTCGCTCACGGCGACAAACCTGGCTTGGTCAAACTTGAGAGTGGCTGGCATATCCCAAGACCGGGCGATACGACCGCAGCCGATCTGTCCGATGTTAATCTTGTTGGAAGGAGCGTCTTTTCCGAATACCGAAGAAGGAATAATGGTCGGTACAACAAAGGCTCCTGTCGTAGCGGCCATACTGTTTCTTAAGAAATTTCTGCGTTTCATGATGTATAAGATGATTTAATGGAATTTAAGTGGAAATTTACTTTACTCATTTCTACTTTTTTTCAAGAACCCACAACAAACCTCCTTGTAAGTGTCTGCGGAATACCGGATCGTTATAAGTTTCGGCGTCATGCCCCAGGGCCGTATACCATTCCCGCCCGCCGTCGTAAGTGTGACACCAGCAAAGGGGAAAAAGGTCTCCGAAAGTACGGCCGGGGTATTCATCCCTGTTCTTATCTTCCACCGTGGTCAGGTCGGCAGATAAGAGCACATGGATATCAGGGTTGAGCTCATTGGAATAATAACATTCGTCATGGACCGTCCAGCGATCAGGCAGGAAACAGGTGGAAGGATTATCCGGGTCGGTGACAACGACGATAAATTGCTGATGAGGGGCATGGCGGATAAACTTTCCTCCAACCATAGCCCACATCCAGGGCCAGTCGCGTTCGGTAGCATTGGCCGAATGAATACCCACAAACCCACCCCCACGGCGGATAAAATCCTGAAAGGCTTTTTTCTGTCCTTCGGTGTCAAAAACCTCGTTGTTGGTGTTTGAAAAGATCAAAGCATCATACTTATTCAGGTTTTCCTGAGTGAAAGCGCCCGGGTCTTCCGTAGCATCTGCTACAATGCCCATACCGGCACAGATTTCTTTCAGAGCTTTGATACTGGCAGGGATGTTTTTATGGACATAGCCTTTCCCGTTCTTTGTGTAGATGAGTACATGTTTTCCCCTTACAACGGATAACATAGATTCTGTAGACTGGGATAAAGCAGAAATGAATGTTCCTGCCAGCAAAAAGAAAATGATTAAACTTCTTCGTTTCATACGTTTAAGATTTTTATGTTCATGTTATCGTTTAATTAGGATATATGGTTATTATTTGATCTTTTCTGTTTCTACGACCGGGGGATGGGCAAAGTCATTCCATAATCTCTCGGCTTCTTCACGACTTATTTTACCGTGAAAGATAAACATTCTGTATTTAAGGGTATATTCTTTTCCTTTTTTAATTGTCCAGCTTTTATGCCGGATGGGGCAAAACTCGAAAAAAAGATCTCCGCGGCCGTTGTTGGCATTGCCAGGCCATACCCGCATAGGTTCTGGAAAATCTCTGTTTTCAGGATGATCCATGAACAGGATACCGTTTTCCCCTGAAGGCATTGTTCCTGTAATCCGGCACCACCGGGCTTTGCTGCCATCGGCATCCTGGCGGGTTTTTCCTTCAGAGGTAAGTACGGATGAGTTTTTATTGTTCCAGTGTCCGGTAGCCCGGAAGCCAAGTCCTCCGCCATAGCGATAGGCCTCCAGCAGAATGCCCGATGGAAGGGGACAGTTCTGGGTGGATGTATAGTCCACCAGCCAGGCCTGTGGGCCTACATTCCAGGCCCGCATTTCCAGGATTTCGTTTATGGCTATCCGGTCGGGACCATTGGTTCCGAAATCGATATGTTTTTGATGCACTCTCAGGGCACAAAATACCGGGCCTTCTTCCAGGGAAAGCAATCCGGCATATCTTACGGTTCCCTGCCCTTTTCCGAGATTCCAGAAATCCACTTCACGTCCGTTTATATGGGTTTTGGTCCAGGGACCCCAGATACCGTAATGATGCGGGTGGTCAGGGGGTTGAATGCGTGTGAGCACTTCACCTGAGGGAGACCACAACGGATGTATATATCCT
This sequence comes from Bacteroidota bacterium, assembly GCA_011374625.1. Taxonomy (GTDB): domain Bacteria; phylum Bacteroidota; class Bacteroidia; order Bacteroidales; family VadinHA17; genus DRPN01. The sequence continues at coordinate 15,939 of DRPN01000054.1, read as the reverse complement.
GATTTCTGACAGAGCGGATCTGCTCCGTCGGGGGGAGCCATGATACGGAAACGGTAATTCAGGATCTTTTGCGATCCCCTTTCCAGCACATAGGATGAAAAAGTTTTTTGGATTTTCATAATTGCAGTGTCTGCCGTTTTTGCAGTTTCCCGTTTCAGCAGAAAGGTGCGCCGGGTATGCCGGGGAGTAGTCCCGGACAGGATGAACCATATTCCGGAGGCAGGAGAATGATCCTGCTGACAAAGAACAGGAATGAATCCTTTGTGTGTTTTTTCATACAGATGCCAGTACGCAGATACGGTTCCGTTGTCGGGAAGGCTAACAGGGATGAAAACCGGACAATCCTCACGGTCATAATCTCCGGCAGCCACCGTCACCTGATAAAGGTTCTGGGCCAACAGCAGAGCAGGAAAGAAAAAGAAAAAAACAGCCAGTCCACAATTTTTTCTTTTCATGGGAATTATGATAGCGTGTTATGGATGGTTTCGATGAAAGCAGTAAGGTTCCGGGTAGAAACATCCGGGGGTATCCCTCCGCCGCATGACCAGATGATTCCGGAATGATCTTGTGTTTCCAGGATCATTTTCTTTGTTTCTTTTCGGATCGTTTCAGGGGTGCCGGCGGCCAGCACATCCCGGGGCGGGAGATTGCCCATAAGGATCACTCCGGGTCCTGCCAGTTTGCGGATTTCATTGAGGCTGTGCTCATGACTGAAATTGAATAGGTTTACATCCATCTCTTTCAGATAGGCGGCTGTGATAAGTCCCTGGGCATCATTGTGAAGCAATCGTATACTTGCTTCGAAGGCATGGAATATCTTTTTCATACATGGCAGAGCAAAGGAGGTAAACTCTTCTTCTCCCACAAAACCGATCAGGTCATCCAGGATCATGATGCCTTCGATGGAGGGGAACTGATTTTTCTGGTATTGCAGCCAGCGAGTGATAAATTCGGTAATCTTATCCAGGAATGTACGGGTTTCCTCCGGATACATCATGAGGTCTGTCATCAGTTCGGTAGTACCCCGCAGATAGGAAGCAATATTCAGCGGGCCCCGGGCAATGGCAAAACGGATACGGTGGCCCATATCACGGATTTCTTTTTCAGTGTTTTTCAGGCGCTGGATCATGAAAGGGAGCAACCCGTCTTTTTCCGGATCCGGGATTTCCAACGCGGGGATATCAGCAATATCGCGAATCACTTTCCCGGCCCAGGGAAGCGAATCTTCGTGCCATGAAAGTTTGGATCCAAAGGCCGAGGGCTCGGTGCACATCCCGTATTCCGACCAGAAACCCGGAATGAAAAAAACGCCGGGAAAAGATTCGATAGCCTTTTTATTGGCATGAAACCACAGAGGGTCCGAGGTGTAGTATTGGAGCTTTGTCAGATTGTTCCATCCCGGAAGCCAGGGGCTGTCAATAATGAAACCGACGGTGTCTGTGCGTTCTTCATTTCCGGCAACGATCTGATTCAGTTTTTTCCACTGGGAGTCCGTCATGATCTTTTCTTTAGAATTTTCGTATACAATCTTATCAAAAAGAATTTTAAAAAACAACCTGCAATAACCAGATTCATAAAAAAATGTGGTTTTTGTTTGTTTGTGATAATCTGTTTATATCTTTGCTGAACATCCGAATCTTTAATTGAACAGGTATTTTCCTGACAGACATAATTTTAAGTAAATAAGCAAAATGGATATTTTTACTAAGTGTTATAATTTTACCAGGGCCAGACAGGCTGTTGCAGAGGGATGGTATCCCTATTTCCTTCCCATTGAATCAGGACCCGGTACCAAGGTTTTGGTAAATGGTCGGAAGATGATTATGATCGGTTCCAATAATTACATGGGTTTGACCGGACATCCGAAAGTGATTGAAGCTTCTGTGAAAGCAACTAAAAAATATGGCACTGGCTGTACCGGTTCACGTTTTTTAAATGGTACGCTGGATATTCATCTGGAACTGGAAGACCGGTTGGCCAAATTTGTAGGGAAAGAAGCAGCGCTATGTTTTAGTACGGGGTTCCAGACCAACCAGGGGGCTATTTCGGCACTGGTGGGTAAGGATGATATTGTTTTTGTGGATCGTGAAAATCATGCCTCCATAGTGGATGGCTACCGGCTTTCGTTCGGGAAGGTTGTAAAATATAAACACAATGATTTTGATGATCTGGAACGGGTGTTGAAACTTTATGAAAAAGAAAATGCCGGCAAGGTGATTGTCACCGACGGGGTTTTCAGTATGGAAGGAACCATCGCCCGAATACCGGATATTGTGAAACTGGCGGAGAAATACGGGGCCCGTCTTTATGTTGATGATGCTCATGCACTGGGTGTGCTGGGAAAACACGGCAAGGGGAGTGGGGAGTACTGGAATATGACTGATCATATTGACCTGGTGATGGGGACTTTCAGCAAATCGCTGGCCTCGCTGGGAGGTTTTATTGCCGGAGAGTCTATCGTGGTTGATTACATCAAACATCATGCCCGCTCGTTGATTTTCAGCGCCAGCATGCCTCCGTCGGCTGTAGCTGCCGTCATTGCCAGTCTGGACATTATTGAATCGGAACCGGAGCGTGTGGAAAGACTTTGGAAAAATACCCGCATGATGAAAGAAGGCTTTGAAAGTCTCGGTTTTAATACCGGTGAAAGCAACACCCCGATCATCCCGATTGTCATCGGAACGGATGAAGCGTGTTTTACTTTCTGGAAAATGCTCTTTGATGCCGGTATTTTTGCCAACCCGGCCATCAGCCCGGCAGTGTCTCCGGGTCAGGCGATCATACGCACCAGTTACATGGCTACCCATACAGAAGAAGAACTGAACTATGTGCTGGATATATTTAAAAAGATCGGGAAAGAGTCGGGGATCATTTAAGCCGGCTTGCCGGCAAAGGTGCTTAGTTTCATAAGCTTGCCGATAATTCTGTCTCCGAGGGCATTTTTCTTTTTCAGATGTTCCTGTATTGACTTTACCTGAGGATTTTCTTCAAACTTCCCTCTGACCTGCTCAAAATCCAGGGTTCTGGTATTCTTGTCTCCGTCAATGCCGGTCTGGGAAATCAGGGTGAACTCTTTTTCGGCATCTTCATATAGCATCTTATCCAGTTCCGTTACACTTTCTTTCCTTTTATTTACCACATCACAGACATCCTCTACGGTCCAGTTACTGATTTTCTTCCCGGTTTCCTTTTCGAGGATATCAGCCGCCCAGTTCCGGGTCCAGGTGTAATAATGGGCATGGAAATCCCGGAAAACATCCCTGATCTTTTGCATATTCTTTATCTTGCCGTTTTCTATGTTATAAAATGTTGGGGATGTGCATTTTTATCTTCCGGTTCCCCGTGCGTTGCCCATCTTGTATGACCTATTCCCAGATGTCCGGATTTAGGTTTGGAACCGACAAAGTTTTCCAGTTCATTGACCTTCCCTTTTTGTTTATATACTCTGACCTTATCCCCGGCGATGGCGATGCCGGCCGAATCGTATCCTCTGTGTTCAAGTCGTTTGAGCCCGTTGATGAGAATGGGATAAGCCTCTTTTGTACCAATGTACCCGATAATTCCACACATAATATTTGCTGAAGATTTACAGTGCGTATCAAAAATCTAAACAAAATATAAAAAATATACTATTACTCAAGTTGCTAGATAAAAACTTATAAAACAAAGACTAAAAATAAAAAATTAATAACTTAGGGTAAGATGTTAACTGCAAAATGGATATAATTATTCCAATTTCTTACCAAAGAAAATCCATGCTGTCAAAGAGTGTGGATTCCTTTTGAAAGTGGTGTTATTCATTTTTGGCTATGTGATTTCAAGAACATTAATTTAACAGCAACTTGAGTTAAATAGTTATTCTGAGTTAGTTCAAAATCATTAACAGTATAATTAGCAACAACATCCTCAACCTCACTGTACAGTATCATAGTTTTCCTTTGTTGAGTAAAGTCTGTAAACTTCTTCCGGAATTCCGGTTTGGCTATTTTTATTTTCGCCAGAAAATTGATGTTGAATAAGGATTTCCGTGACTATCAGTCATATCTTCTTTAAGGACAAACTCAGTGTCAGTAAGTGTCACAATGGTTTCCGGGTCTCCGTTATCGATGGTGATGATCTTTTCATCCGTTGATAATTTCCATGTCCCCTTTTGAGTTTGGTTCATAGCGGTAAGCGTATAGGTACCATCATCTTTGAAGGTCATCACAGCACCCGTCATCAGGGCATTTGCCAAAGCAACTCCGTTGATAATGGTTGAATCCGTTGAAGTGGTTTCAGCTTTAACATAATTCCAGGGGTGAGCGGTCAGCAAAGCTTTGTTGGATACACTCTTCTCTTTCTTACATCCCGGATTAATAATAATGATGACTACCAAAGCCCCAAGAAGTAACGAGGAATAACTAAACAATTTTTTCATGGTGTCAGCAATTTTTATTCAGGAATGAATGATTAATTACATTTTTACAAATTCCACCCTTCGGTTGTTGGCCCGGCCCTCGGGGGTGTTATTGGTATCGACGGGCTTGGTCTCACCCCATCCCTTGGTCACCAAACGGTCACCGGAGATCCCCATCTCCACCAGGCGGGCCTTCACAGCGGCGGCCCGCTCTTCAGAAAGTTTCTGATTGAAATCCGCATCCCCCACATTATCGGTATGCCCTTCGATACTGAATTTTAAATCAGGATGCTCTTGCATCATGTTGAAGATCTGTTTCAACGTGCCGGCCGATTCCGGCCGGATGGTTGATTTCCCCGAGTCAAAACGTATCCCGGTAGTAATGAATTTACCATCGGTAACCACTCTGTCATACAGGTTTTTGCTCCCCTTTGCGATCCTGATATTCTTTATCATGGCCTGATACCCCTGGTGGCATTGCCTGCTAAAAACAGTTATACCCGTCGGATTTACTCTCAGATTGGGGATATTGGCCCCCCTTTTCTCCCCGTAATACACCTTTAATGCCCTTGTATTGAAAGAGATGGAGATATGTTTCCAGAATGGGTAATCGCTATCCCCCCAGTCGGTACTGCCAAAACCTTCTACATGCACCTCATTGGGTGAAATAGAAATAAAATGATTTTCCGGAAGTTCTTTTTGATTTACTACATCGTAGAAATACACAGTATAACGTGTGCAGAATTCACTAAAATAGACATCAAACTCAACGGTAAATTTATCAGGAAGATAATCACCGGTTTCTTTCATCAGCGGTACAATCCGACATCCTTTTGTTGTAGCAAAGTTGATCACGAAATCATCCCCTAACCGGGCGATCTCAACATTCCCTTCTTTAAGATCCCATTTAGAGGGGAATTCGCCATTCTGTTCATTCTCCTGATTGTCTTGGAAAATGATCACATCCCCCGGCACAAAATCATATTTCGTCCAGGCTTTTGCCGTAGCCTTTTTACTCTCTGCAGTGCCAGCATCTATATTTTTACCGCCTTCGTGAGATTGTGTACCAGCAGGGGACTTCCCGCTTTTGTTTTTCTTTTTCTTTTTTCCGAAAAGCTTGTTCAGCCCCTCGTCGATCGACTTATCGATCTCTTCATTGGTCTTCTCGGTGGCTTTCTTCTTGATCGGGATACGGATCTTCTGGGCCTGCAGGGAGAAGCCTGTCCCCAGCAGGATCACGAACGATAACATAAATATTTTTTTCATAGATAAACCGGTTTTGATTTCACTCCCTAAATTAGGAGCATCTCACCGCATCTGAAATCCCATGAATATGGGATATTTGGGACACTATCTGTTGATAACCATCTTTCTCACCATCGATCTGTGGCCGGCTGTCAGCTTTAAAATATAGATACCCTCTGAAAGATCCCGGCTGTTAAATGAGACCGATTGTCTGCCTGCAGGTCTGCGACCATGGATCAGCGATGCAACACGCTTGCCGGTAATGTCAAACACTTCCAGGCGGGTCATCGCCGGTTCCGGAATACCAAAAACAATCAAAGTGCTGCGGATCACCGGATTGGGCCGGTTCTGTTCCAGATAAAAACCTTCTTTTTCATGCGAATACACTGACGTGGCTGTCTGAAGTGGTCCACCCGGTTCGACAATGATCCCATTGGCCGTAATATCATAATCCCCGCGTTCTCCATCTGTTAGATACAGATTTACCGTATCACCGTTCATCCTGGCCCCTGTTTCCCCGTCAAAGGAAAAGTCATACCAGTGAGCATTCTCGCCGGGAGTAGGTCCGTATTTATAATATTTATCAAATAACGGATTATCACCGATGATCAGGGTAGCCACGGTGTTACCTCCCGCACTTAATCCGGTAACTGTGAATCCAAAGAAACCACAAGGGAAAACGGCTCCCGAAGGAACACCCTGCATATCAGGGTCGGGATTGTCCATGGCTTTTACATTTTCCAGTTTCAAAGAATCCGGCACATACAGTGTAACATAATATTGTTTGTCATATGAATAAAAGGATGCCACATTGCCCTGTTGTGCGTCAGGAATATTATCACCATTTCCGTCATAACCGGTTTCTGTTCCCTGCGGACCTTGTTCCATCAGGTCGGGGATCCCGTCATCGTCCGTATCTGTGACTACCCCGGGATAACCGTTTTTATCTACATGCTGGACAAAAATATCGTAGGTGGTCCCATTGCGCATATCATCCCAAACGAACGCAGCTCCTCCCTGACCGTCAGAAGCCAGCGAGGGATAAAGCTGCTGGCCATTTGCAGTACTGACAACCACACCGTTGGTTTGCCATAATGCGTAACCGGTACCAGCGAGGCGTTGGGCATATATATCACCAAAATTGGCATTGTTTCTGAAATCCGACCAGGCAACTATGATGCCACCGTTATCATCTGCAATGGCAGCAGGATCCGACTGACTACCGTAAGCTATTGTTACCGGAAGCCCATTTTCTTTCCATTGGATCACGCCCGACGAATCAATTCTTTGAGCATAGATATCCGGGTCAGAACCTCTGACATCATTCCATACAATAAAAGCACCTCCCCGGCCATCACTCACAATTGCCGGAGCCTTGTATATGGTGCTCTGGCAGATCCTGATATGGTCTTCACCCCACAACAAGTTCCCGTTCTGATCAATTCGCTGAGCATAGATACCGTAACACGCCCCGGACAGGGTTTCCACCCAGGCTACAATCACCCCATGGGCACCGTCATTCACCACAACAGGATAGTCTTGTCCGTTGGTATTGTTGCAAACAGCAATACCATCCTCCTGCCAGGCTATTGCTCCGGTCGAATCAATCTTTTGCAGGTAGATATCCCCATGGGTATCTAAGCGTTTGTCCTGCCAGGCAACAAAAGAATACCCATCCTGAGTGCATGCCAGAGACGGATTCATCTGGTTACCTTCAGCCTGACATACTGAAATACCCGAACCGCTCCACAAAACGTCACCGTCGGGGTTGACACGCTGCGCGATAATATCTTTCGGTGTGGTATTCCATGTACCATCAGCATACATACTCGCAATGATTATTCCTCCGGCATGATCGGAAACAATTTTATACCATCCTTGTCCTCCGGAAAGATTAAATACTCGTACATCCGTGTTCCACAGACGACTGCCATCCTCTCCAAGTTTTTGAGCATAAAGCCTGGTTGCATCATAAAACGAACTACCCCACTTTATCCATACCGCAATCACCTTACCGTCCTCACATTTTATCAGGGCCGGATTATCGGCATGCGCGTCACCGGTCGAACCATTCACCCGTATTCCATTTTCTGCCCATTGAATGATCCCATCAGCATTAAATTTCTGGGTATATATAACACCTCCTAATAATACATTTGAAGCAAACTGCAAATCACGCCATCCAATAATAAAATTTCCCAAGCCATCGGAAACAATGCAACTGCTTTTCTGATCTTTGGGAGCATCTGTAACACAATTGTTAACAAGCGGGTCTCCACTCCATTGTGCAAGGATTACCTGTGCCTGAAAGAAGATCAATATACAGCTATACAGCAATGAGTTAAATGATACTTTTGTTTTCATGGCCATACGATAATAATCACAATATCGCCTTTAAAAATAATATCAGACATCCGGTATTTAAATCCCATGATCATGGGATATTTAGAATAGGTCACAATCTTCATTTGCTCTTTCCAGTACAAAAAGATATTTCTTAAAACCATATTTCTTTTTACACTAATCCGAAACTTACTCTGAACGTTCCTGTCCAGGTGTGGCAGGGTGGCACAGAATCTTTTTTTAACAAAAAATACGCATCTTGCGGAGAAATCATTTGATCACTTCACCCAGGCCGGCAATCCAAGAGTATGAAGGTGCATGACCCCCATGCCCAAGACGTGGATAAAGAAATAGATTGTAAACACACCGGCCATATTGAGCCAGAAGCCTGTCTTGATCATGGTTCTGATGCCGATACGGTTGGTACCGAAGACAATGGCATTGGGAGGTGTGGCCGTAGGCAGCATGAACGCCAGCGAGGCAGCCATGGTAACCGGTATCATGATAAGCAGAGGGTTCATGTTAATGCTCACAGCCAGACCTGCAAATACAGGCAACAGCATCTGTGTGGAGGCTGTATTGGACGTCAGTTCGGTAAGGAAAGACATCATGGTCAGGATGGTCAGCAGGATCCAGACATCCGAGAACTGTCCCACCCATTTCAGGGCTTCTCCGAACCACACTGCCAGCCCTGATACTTCAAAACCTTTTGCCAGGGCAAACCCCCCGCCAAAAAGCAGGATCATATTCCAGGGCAGACGATTGGCTGTTTTCCAGTCAAGGATACGGTCGCCGGGACGGTTGCGGGAAGGGATCAGAAACAGGATCACGGCAATGGTAACGGCTACGGTGCCGTCATTGATAAATTTGGGATGGTCCAACAGCCGCGACCACCCGGGAATTGTAACATGACCCAGTACAAGATCGGCCCGCGTGAGCCACATCACGGCCAACAGAATAAACAGGGAAATTACAACCTTTTCTTCATAGTTCATTTTCCCCAGTTGGTTGTATTCGTTCCGGAAAGTCCGGATGGAAATGCCTTTCCATTTGTTTTTCGGCCGGTGCCTGAAGTAAAGAAGGATCCAGGCCACTATCAGCATGGTCAGGCTGATGGGAAGGCCCATCATCATCCATTCGGCAAAATTGATTTCCGGGGCATGCGGAAAGAGGATGTTCAGGGTCTTAACCAGCACCAGGTTGGGAGGCGTTCCCACCAGCGTTGCCAGCCCTCCGATGGAAGCACTGTAGGCAATGCCCAGAAACAATGCCACCGAATATCTTTTTATGTCATCGGAATTCACCGTCTGTTCCAGTTCAAGGATAATGGACAGGGCGATGGGCAGCATCATCATGGCGGTGGCTGTGTTGGAGATCCACATGGATAAAAAGGCCGTCGCCAGCATAAAACCCAGCAACACCTTTCCGGGGCTCACCCCCACGTGCATCATGATCGCCAGGGCAATGCGCTTGTGTAAACTCCATTTTTCCATGGCCAGCGCCATCATAAACCCTCCGAGGAACAGGAATATAATATGGTTGAAATAGGTGGTGGACACTTCCTTGCCGTCCATGATCCCGAGCATCGGAAACAAAACTACCGGCAGCAGGGCAGTAACTGCCAGCGGAACCGCTTCAGCCACCCACCAGGTAGCCATCAAGACAGCCACCGCCAGGGTACGCGTAACTTCCGGATGTCCGGGTTTCAGGTCAAGAAATAACAAGATGATCAGAAAAAACAGAATCCCCAGAATGATCCCCCACAAGGAAACCGGCTCGTAGTAACTTTTCCTTGCCTTCATACGCAGTTTATAACAGGTTAAAGGACCAAATAACCGTTAAATTTATCTATTTTTTTCTCTGATTGGGAATTTTATTTTCTGTTTAAAAACAAGATAAGTATATTTCGTTATAATATTCATATAAATGAAAGACCACAAATCTCTTAAAAATAAACGGATTCTTATTCTCGGAATCGGCAACATCCTCCTGGGGGATGAAGGGACAGGGGTTCACGCGATCCGGTATATGAAAGAACACCCTTTTCCGGGAAATGTCCGGTTTCTGGACGGGGGTACCGGAGGATTCAACCTGCTTACTTACATGCAGGAATATAATCCGGTAATCCTCATTGACGCCACCAATGACAATGATCCTCCGGGGACGCTACACATCACAAAACCCCGCTATTCATCAGATTTTCCAAAGACCCTTGGGGCTCATGATATCGGGCTGAAAGATTTGATAGAATCGGCCATACTACTGGATAGTCTGCCGGAGATTATTCTCATTACCATCAGTATTCATTTAACAGACAAACTGAGTATGGAACTTTCTCCGGCCTTACGGAAGACCCTTCCCGAAATAGAAAATAAAGTCAGGGAAATCCTGACGATGTATCCGTAGCAATGATTAATTTTTTATCAATAACATAACATTCGTCATAGGTATATAAATATATTTATGTTACTTTTATAATGTATAAATCATAAAATATTCAAGCTATGTGTCTGGCTGTTCCGGGAAAGATTGTTTCCATCAATAGTACCGATCCTGAATTGAAAATGGCAAAAGTGGATTTTGACGGTATGTTGGCAGATGTTTGTATTCAGTGGTTGCCTGAAGAAGTTAAAGTGGGAGATTATATTCTGGCTCATGTAGGTATGGCTTTAAACAAACTGGATGAGGAGGATGCCAGGCTTACGCTGGAGTCTTTGCGGCAAATGGGAGAATTAAACGAAGGAAATGCCGCTATTGACGATTCGTGAACCTTGTATTAAAAAGCTGTATATCAAATATAATGGATCCCGGCAAGTCGGTTCATATTATCACACAGAATGAAGCCATGCGGGCATTGATAAGCCGCATAGACAGAATTTCCGGTATCAATTCCACGGTTTTGCTGATAGGAGAAACAGGGGTAGGAAAAGAAATACTTGCAGAATACATTCACCGTACCAGTGACCGTAGCTTGCAATCTTTGATAAAGATCAGTTTATCTGCCGTTCCTTCCGAACTGCTGGCCAGTGAATTATTCGGCTACGAAAAGGGAGCTTTCACCGGGGCCCGGGAAAGCAGAAAGGGTCTTTTTGAACTGGCCCATACCGGAAGTATCTTTCTGGATGATATTGACGATGTGCCCCTGGAGATGCAGGTAAAACTGTTGCGTTTTCTTGAAAACAGGGAGTTCAGGCGCGTTGGGGGTACCGTTCCTATCCCCGTGGATGTCCGGATAATATCTGCCTCCAAAGTGCCTCTCGAAGATATTGTCAAACGCAAATCATTCCGTGAAGACCTTTTCTACCGGCTGAATGTGATTCCATTTATCATTCCTCCTCTCCGGGAAAGAATAGATGACATACCGTTGCTGACCGAATATTTTGCCCGTCATTTTTCCCCGGATAAGAAAATCATCTTTTCACCTGAAGCCATGACTGCTCTGATGTCATACAATTGGCCGGGTAATGTTCGCGAATTACGCAATGTGATTCAGCGGGTTATTGCATTTTCTTCGGACGTTGTCAGGAAAACGGATTTGCCTCCGGAAATTATCTACAATTCTGCCATCAATCAAATCGTGCATGCCTGTAAATCCTGTTTTCTGAGTAAACATATGAAACTACCTGATGTAGTTCGTTGCGTAGAGAGCAACCTGGTTTTTGAAGCCCTGAAAAAAGCCGGGGGAAACCAATCGGAAGCAGCCCGTTCGCTACAGATCAGCCTCTCTACCTTCAGAGATAAACTGGCAAAGTATGCCGACTCTTCACTAAAGTTCGCCCCTTTTCAAAAAGAAAATTCACACGGGGATACCTGATTCATTTTTGTGGTCTTATTTCCTTTGCGGCTTTCCGCAGATTTTTTACGCTTTCCCGCATATTCATAGTCTCTTTTACCCATTATTATTTCCATATGATCATTAGATAATATATTACCTGGCTCTATATCTGCAACTTATATTACTCCCGACACAATATAATCAACAGTGGTACATCCTTTGCAAAGGGAATAATCAGTAGTATTAAAAAGAAGGAACGCGTGAATGAGATTGATTTTATCTGGTCGGGAGAAGTAGTGAGCATGATTGAGAAAGAAGGGAAATATCATGTTAAATTAAACTGTTCCAGTCAGCTTGTAGAGCTTGCCATACCGGAAACAACAAGGCCATGCAGACTGGGAGATAAAATCATGATCCATGGCCATATCAGGATCATGGAAATATTCAGAGTCAATAGCACGCACAATCGGGATTCGAAACTTTAATAATAAAAACAAAAACTTATCATCATGTTAAACAAGCAACCTACCATGTATGAGGAAATCATTGAGAAGGGATATTCCCGAAGGGATTTCCTCAGGTTTTGCGGAATGATAGGAGCATTCCTGGGTCTTGAATACAGTGGTGTCGGGCAGATCGTCAAGGCCATGGAGACCAAGACCCGCATACCCGTAATATGGCTTCACTTTCAGGAGTGTACCTGCTGCAGTGAATCATTTATTCGATCTTCGCACCCTATTGTAGCAGACATCATCCTTGACAAAATTTCGCTGGACTATACCGAAACCCTTATGGCCGCCGCAGGCTATCAGGCAGAGGAGAACCTGCACAATGCCATGGAAAAACACAAAGGAGAATATCTTTTGATGGTGGAAGGGTCTATCCCGGTTAAGAACAAAGCCTATTGCTGTATCGGCGGGCACACCGCCTATGATATCCTGAAAGAAGCCGTGGATGGAGCTAAAGGGATTATCGCCTGGGGCAACTGTGCTGTTTCCGGATGCGTACAGGCAGCTTCTCCAAATCCGACGGGAGCTACGCCGATACACAAGCTGGTCAGGGGAAAGCCCATTATCAACGTTCAGGGTTGCCCTCCCATTGCAGAGGTGATGGCCGGGGTGGTTGTGTACCTGCTCACTTTTGACCGCTTCCCGGAACTGGATGGGCTGGGACGTCCGAAAGCATTCTTCTCCAGACGGGTTCACGACACCTGCTACCGCCGTCCCAATTTCGACGCCGGACTATTTGTGGAAACTTTCGATGACGAAAATGCCAGAAAAGGATACTGCCTTTATAAAATAGGATGCCGGGGACCGGTCACGTATAACTCCTGCGGAGTTATTCGCTGGAATGACGGGACCAGCTTCCCGATCCAGTCCGGGCATCCATGCATCGGTTGCAGCGAAGCCAATTTCTGGGATAACGGTCCTTTCTATAAGCATCTTGCCAGCTTCCCCGGGTTTGGCATAGAGACCACCGCCGATGACATAGGGCTGGCTGTCGGGGCAGTTACTGTCGCCGGTATCGCAGCCCATGCGGTTGCCACCAACATACGCAAGAGAAAAATGATTCGGAAAGGAATCATTCATCCTGAAAAAGACAACGATTAAAAAAGGAGGTTATCATGGTTAAACGAATCGTAATAGATCCGATAACACGCATTGAGGGACATTTGCGTGTGGAAGTGGAAATCCGAGACGGTCACATCATAGATGCATACAGTTCAGGCACCATGGTACGGGGCATCGAGAAGATACTGAAAGGCAGAGACCCCAGGGATGCCTGGGCTTTTACCGAACGTGTCTGCGGTGTGTGCACGACCGTTCATGCTCTGGCCTCGGTACGCTGCGTGGAAGATGCCCTCGACATTGTGGTTCCGCCGAATGCCGAAATAATCCGCAACCTGATGTTTTGCACACAATATATGCATGACCATGTGGTTCATTTTTACCATCTGCATGCGCTCGACTGGGTGGATGTCGTTTCGGCTCTGAAAGCCGACCCGGCAGAAACATCCAGGATCGCCATGTCGATATCACACTGGCCCAAGAGCTCTATCGGTTATTTCAGCGATCTTCAGAAACGGCTGACACGCTTTGTGGAAAGCGGTCAACTGGGAATATTCCAGAACGGCTACTGGGGACATAAAGCCTATAAACTGCCTCCGGAAGTAAACCTCCTGGCCTTGGCCCATTATCTGGAAGCCCTGGAGTGGCAAAAAGAGATCGTGAAAGTACATACTATTCTGGGTGGTAAAAATCCTCATCCCAATTATCTGGTAGGCGGCGTTCCCTGTGCTATCAACATGGATGAAGAAAATGCACTGAACATTGAAAGACTGGCAATGATCAGCACTCTGCTGAAAGAGGCACAAACCTTTGTCGAACAGGTGTATATCCCTGATCTTTTGGCCGTAGCCTCTTTCTACAAAAATGAATGGGGCGCGATCGGAGGAGGTCTTGAAAATTATCTGGCATACGGCGACCTGCCGTTGAACGGCATCCGTGACGCCACTATGTTCAAATTTCCCAGAGGGATCATTATGAACCGTAACCTCAAGGAGGCGCTGGAAGTGGATGCCACCAGCGCAGACGAGATTCAGGAGTTTATTGCACATTCCTGGTATAAATACCCGGATGGCAACGACGCAGGCAAGCATCCCTGGGAAGGAGAGACGATTTTTAACTATACCGGTCCGGAACCTCCTTATGAACAACTGAATGTAGAAGGGAAATACAGTTGGATGAAGACTCCCCGGTGGAAAGGGAATTCCATGGAAGTAGGTCCGCTGGCACGTATGCTGGTGGGGTTTGCCTCGGGCAAGGACGAATTCAGGGAAGTGATCACCTTTGCCCTGAAAGAACTGGATGTGCCTGTAGAAGCCCTTTTCTCCACGCTGGGAAGGACGGCAGCACGGGGTCTGGAAACCAAACTGATAGCCGGCTGGGCGCTGGAGTTTTATGATCAGTTGCTCACCAACATCCGTACCGGCGACCACAGGACGTTCAACCATGAGAAATGGGATCCCCGTTTGTGGCCGGATGAAGCAAAGGGAGTCGGTCTGTCCGAAGCACCCAGGGGCGCACTGGCTCACTGGATCAGGATCAAAGATTCTCTGATCGACAACTATCAGCTGGTGGTCCCCAGCACTTGGAATGCTTCACCCCGTGACCCCGGAGGCCAACGCTCAGCCTACGAAGCTTCCCTGTTGGGCACACCCGTTGCCGACCCTGAAAAACCCCTGGAGATACTACGGACCATCCATTCCTTCGATCCCTGTATCGCCTGTGCCGTTCATCTTTACGACGAAAAAGGCACCTATATTCATCAAATACAGGTTTTTTGACAATGATATCGTGAATACAAACTTGGCCGGAGAAGCCCCGGCAAAAGTTTCTCCGGCGTTAAAACAATTAACTTATGGGTAGAATTAAAAGAATATATGTTTGGGAGATCCCCGTCAGGTTCTATCACTGGCTCAACATGTTCTGCATCATCGTGCTGGTGATTACGGGATATTTCATCGGAAGCCCTCCCGCCATCCAACATGGCGCTGAAGCGTATTTCAATTACTGGTTCGGCATCAACCGGTTTATTCATTTCCTCTTTGCCTATGTTTTCTTTTTCAACTTCCTGCTACGAATTTACTGGGCTTTTGCAGGAAATGAATTTTCCAGATGGAACAATTTCCTGCCGCTGAAGAAACGTCAGTGGAAAGAAATCATCGAAGTATTAAAAGTGGATGTTTTACAGCTCAAGACCTGGTCTTTTGAATCCAGGGGACACAATGCGCTGGCCAGTGCCACGTATTTCATCATGTTTCTGGCTTTTCTGCTTCAGTGTCTGACCGGTTTCGGCATGTACGCAGCCATGAGCACTTCATGGTTTCCCAGACTGTTTGCCTGGTTTATTCCATGGGTCGGCGGCGACATGGCAGCCCGGCATATCCATCATATTCTGATGTGGGTCTTCATTCTTTTCGCCATAATCCACGTTTACCTGGTGTACTACCACGACTACGTGGAACGTACAGGAGAAGCATCTTCCATGATCAGCGGCTGGAAATTCGTAAACAACAAAGATTAATTGGAGCCGGCTTTACCGGCAATTTTGAGCAGTTCGCGGGCATTCTGATAGGCTGCTTCCGACAGTTCCCGGCCACTGAGCAATTTGGCGATCT
>DRPN01000030.1 GCA_011374625.1 Bacteroidota bacterium | reverse complement strand
TCCGATCTGAAGAAAATTATTGAAGAGGTACTAAACCTGGTACGGGCCTCGGTACCAAAAAATATTAAGATCACAACAGATCTGTCTGCTGGTTGTGGGACGGTTCTGGTTGATGCTACCCAGATACACCAGGTGCTTATGAACCTCTGCACAAATGCCGCTCATGCCATGACGCCTGAAGGAGGCGATCTTTTTATTGGCCTTAAAGAGGTTGAACTGGATGCTGCCAAGGTGAAAAAATTTAACAATATCAACCCCGGTGTATATGCCAATATTACTGTTGGGGACACTGGAATAGGAATGGACAAACAAACCATGCAACGAATATTTGAACCTTTTTTTACGAAAAAAGAAGTGGGAGTGGGTTCCGGACTCGGCCTGGCGGTGGTACATGGGATCATTAACAGTTACAGAGGCGTTATTACAGTGGATAGTGCTCCCGGAAAAGGAACAATTTTTGAAATATACCTGCCCCGGTTTAGTGATGCCAAGGAAATTGAAATATCCGAAGAGTTCTTGAAAACGGGTATGGAGCATATTATGTTTGTAGATGATGAAGAAGAGGTTACCTTTATAGGAAAAAAGATGCTGGAAAGCCTGGGTTATTCCGTTACGATCAGAACGGATGGGTATAAGGCCTTTCAGGAGTTTAAGGAACATCCAGGTGAATATGATTTGCTGGTTACCGATCAGGTGATGCCCGGACTCTTGGGAACCAATCTGGCTGCTAAGTTCAGACAACTTAACCCCAAACTGAAGGTAATCATTATTACCGGTGCCAAAGAATCTATTAATGAGAAAATTATTGAAGATTACAAAATCGATGAACTATTGTTAAAGCCTCTGAAAATTAGTGAATTCAGTAAGGTAATACGGAAAGTGCTTGATGAAAAGGAAAAAAATAATTAAACCTATGCAGCGAATAATTGTTATTGACGATGAACCTTATATCCTGCTGATGCTAAAGAAAATGCTGGAAAAAGAAGGGTATGAGGTGGATATGGCTACCAACGGTGTGGAAGGCATTGAGCTGTATCATAGAAACGGAGCTAACCTGATCATTACGGATATTGTAATGCCCGAAAAAGAAGGACTGGAGACGATCATGAACCTGAAAGGAGAGAATCCCGATCTGAAAGTAATTGCTATCTCAGGAGGAGGAAGGGTTGATTCCCGGGAATATCTTCATTCGGCAAAACTGCTGGGTGCGGAAAAAATATTTCCAAAACCTTTTAAGAAAGATGAGATTGTTCGGGCGGTTAAGGAACTGCTTGAAGAATAAAAGAAACATTTCCGGTTTGTACAATATCCCGGAAGAAAACAATCCAGGAAAAAATTTCCGGAGTGTTTTCTAGCATGTTAAGGGTATACAACTTTGTATATTTTTGCATGTAACGAAGTATTATTATGTTTTACTTAATTTGTAAAGACATGTTTAAAAAAATATTTTGGTTTGTTTTTGCAGGCCTATTGTGTCTGCAGCTTCAGGTTCGTGCCGATGAAGCACGGTTACTGCGCTTTCCTGATATTCACGGTAATCAGGTTGTATTTGTTTATGCCGGCGATCTGTATCTGGTCAGTGCCGAAGGAGGCGTGGCCAGACAGATAACTACCAACAAGGGATATGAGTCTTTTCCGCATTTTTCCCCGGATGGAAAATATATTGCTTTTACCGGTCAGTATGACGGTAATACGGAAGTTTTTTTAATCCCTTCCACCGGCGGAGTACCCAAGCGTTTGACTTATACGGCCACCCTGGGGCGTGATGATATAGGCGACCGTATGGGACCCAACAATATCGTGATGGGATGGACCCCCGACAGCAAATATATTATCTACCGTTCCCGGAGATATTCTTTCAACTCTTTTGTGGGACAGTTGTTTCTTGTGCCTGTCGAAGGAGGACTTTCAAAAGAAGTACCCATATCAAAAGGAGGTTTCTGTTCATACTCTCCTGACGGTAAAAAACTTGCTTTTAACTGGGTGTTTAGGGAGTTTCGTACCTGGAAATATTACAAGGGGGGAATGGCCGATGATATCCGGATTGTGGATTTAGAAACAAAAAAGGTGGAAAAGATTACGAATAATATAAACCAGGATATAATTCCGATGTGGATGGGAGATAAGATCTATTTTCTGTCGGACCGGGATCGGACCATGAACCTCTTTTCCTATGATCTTACAACCAGACAGGAGAAAAAGCTGACCAATTTTACAGATTATGACATCAAATTTCCAGGATTCGGAAAAGATTATATTGTGTATGAGCGGGGCGGTTACCTGTATAAATTTAATATACATACAAATAATATTACCCAGATCCATGTGCAAATAGCCAATGATGCGAAATGGAGCCGGGCACAATGGGAAGATGCTTCAAAAAAGATTTCCTCCATGGATCTTTCCCCGGATGGAAAACGCATCCTTTTCGGGGCTCGTGGAGATGTTTTTTCCGTGCCGGCGGAACATGGCATTACCGTAAATTATACAGAATCGTCTAATGCCAATGACCGGGATGCCTACTGGTCGCCCGACGGGAATTACATTGCTTATATCTCGGACCTCAGCGGAGAGTTTCAAATCTATATCCAAAAGCAGGATGGTTCCGAAGACCCTGTACAGATCACTTCCGGACTGAAAACTTACATTTTCGATCTGACCTGGTCGCCCGACAGCAAGAAAATCCTTTTTAATGATAAAAGGCAGACCCTGAATTATATAGATATTGACACAAAGAAGATGGTGCAGGTGGACCAATCGGATGAGGCTCCGTGGTTCAGCTATGACTGGTCGCCCGACAGTAAATGGATCACTTATACCAAAGCGGAAAAGGGAATGACGAAGATCCGGCTTTACAGCCTGGATTCACAGAAATCCTATGAGCTGACGGATGCCTGGTATAATTCTAACAATCCTTCTTTTAGCAGTGATGGAAAATATATCGTATTTTCTTCAGCCAGGGATTTTCATCCTTTGTATAGCCAGGTGGAATGGGATTATGCATATGAGGATATGAACCGGATCTATCTGATCGCTCTGGCCAAGAATACCCCCTCGCCTTTTGCTCCTGAAAATGATGTGGTGAAAGTTTCAGGAGAAAAGACAACATCTGCATCTGAAAAAAAAGGAAAAGAAAAAAAGGGAAAGAAAGAACTCAGCAAAGAAGAAAAGGAAAATGCGAAACAAGTAGTGATAGACCTGGAAGGGATTCAGGACAGGGTTATTGGGTTGCCTGTGAAAGCATCCAATTATTTTAACATAGCCTGTGTGGACAACAAGGTGTACTATGTACGTTCTTCATCTATGGGCGGAGGGAGGACCTTTAGAATGTATGACCTGAAAAAGAAAAAGGAGACGGAGTTATCGTCAAGCATATTTAGTTATGTTATCTCGTCTAATCATAAGAAAATGTTGGTGCGTCAGGGAAATAAATATCAGGTAATTGCCTTACCTTCTTCAAAGATACAACTGGATAAGCCTGTGGATCTTTCCAATATGAAAGTGTTGGTGGATCACCATCGGGAATGGCAGCAGATGTTTGAGGAAAGCTGGAGGCAGATGCGTGACTTTTTCTATGCTTCCAATATGCACGGTCTGGACTGGAAAGCAATCCGTGATAAATATGCAGTGCTGGTGCCTTATGTGAACCATCGTTCCGATCTGACCTATATCATCGGAGAAATGGTTGGAGAGTTGAGTATTGGCCATTCATATGTCATCAACGGAGAACGTCCTATGCCGGAACGGATCCAAATGGGTTTGCTGGGAGCGAGATTCTCACGAATGGAAAACGGATACTTCCGGGTGGATCATATCCTGAAGGGGGCCAACTGGAGTAAAACCCTGCGTTCCCCCCTGACTGAACTGGGAGTGAACGTAAAAGAAGGAGACTATATCCTGGCCGTGGATGGACACCCCGTAAATAAAGTGAATAATATCTTTGATCTGTTGGTCGGAAAAGCCGGTAAAACCGTGGAATTGACGGTGAACAGTAAACCAGACATGGCAGGAAGCCGGAAAGTGTTGGTCGTACCTGTAGCTGATGAATCTGCTCTGTACTATTACGAGTGGGTGGAAAACAATATAAGAAAGGTCAGCGAAGCTACCAACGGAGAGGTGGGGTATATCCATATACCGGATATGGGGCCTGATGGTCTGAATGAATTCGTGAAACATTATTATCCGCAGCTACTTAAGAAAGGCCTGATCATAGATGTGCGTGGCAATGGTGGGGGAAATGTGTCACCTATGATTATGGAACGACTGCTGCGTACCATCACTTATGTGACTATGCATACAGGCGAGAAAAAAGGTAATGTAAATCCTGTCGGGACTTTTATTGGTCCAAAGGTTGCCTTGTTGGATAAGTATTCCGCTTCGGACGGGGATCTCTTTCCTTATCGTTTTAAATATCATAAACTCGGTAAATTGATAGGGACCCGTTCCTGGGGAGGCGTCGTTGGCTATAGTGGTTCTATTCCACTTATTGACGGTGGGTCGTTGATCACACCCTCTTATGCTCCTTTTGCAGCCGATGGCAGTGGCTGGATTATCGAAGGTCATGGGGTCGAACCGGATATATATATCGAAAATGATCCTGTCAGGGAGTATGAAGGGATCGACGACCAGTTGAACAAAGCTATCGAGGTAATCAGGGAAGAAGTGAAGAACTTCAAATACAAAATTCCTCCTATACCGCCGTTTCCGGATAAGAGCGGAAAGTAAGAGAACAAAGAAGAATTTCTTCTCCGTCGCCAATATCCTCGCAAAAGTTGTAGTGATAAAAGGCTACAGAGGTAAGCAGGTAAAAAGCAGGGACACAATATTTTGCGTCCCTGCTTTTTAGAGTGGTGAACTGTATCTACGTAGATAATTATTAATGGATACTATCCCAAAAAGTGTGTAAAGTGCATCCTTTCTAAATTTGAAGTTTGAAAAACTTTAAATTCTAACTTTTCCTAGAAATATGTAATATGGCAATATATATTTTTGAATGACAATAACATATATCCGATTTCTGAAACTTTGTAATAATACGTATATACGTAATATGTATGTTTTTATAAATATTTGATATATAGTTCTTTATAAAATTCATTACGTAAAAAAAGAAAAGTTAGAGGTTAATTGTTTTATTTCAGGCCTACATATTTTTTATATTTTTATGAAAATTTTTAATCTACTTTCTATGAAATCCTTAAAAATATTTTTATTTCCGGCTCTCTTGAGTTTATTGGTTCTGGATCTTTTCGGACAGACATCCGGCAAGAAACCCCTGACCCATGATGTTTATGATTCGTGGAAGAGCATTAAAGGGATCACGCTTTCGCGTGACGGCCGGTGGGCAAGCTATGAAATCAATCCGCAACGGGGAGACGGTTGGCTCTATCTGTATGATGTGAAAAAACACAGCCTTGATTCTTTTCCGAGAGGTTCAGGAGCCCGTTTCTCTCCTGCCTCGGATTATCTGGTATTTAAGATCAAACCCCAATACAAGGTCGTGAGGAAAGCCAAAAGGGATAAAAAGAAAATGGAGGATATGCCAAAAGATTCTCTGGGGATCGTCTTGCTGAAGGACAAATCATTGATCAGGGTTGCAAAGGTCCGCTCTTTTGGTATGCCAGATGAAAACGGCGAATGGTTCTGGTACCGAAGAGAAAAGGTGTGTCCTGAGAAACCGGATACTGCTGGCAGAAACTTATCCGAAGAAACAAAAAAATCTTATCAGGAGAAAAAAAAGGAGTATGATAAACAGGTGAAGGAGATAAAGAAAGCCAAAGGGACGGATCTGGTGGTGACGAATCCTTTGAAGGACAAGTTTCTGACATATCATAATGTAACCGGCCAGACGATCTCCAATAGCGGAAAGAGGATTGCCTTTATCATGGAAAAGAAAGACTCTCTGGAACAGTCTGCTGTATATGTGTTCAATACGGAAACAGGGCAGGAGCGTCCGGTATTGAAAAGGGAAGGGAAAGCCGTTCATTCGGATAAGTTAGTCCTTGATAAACAGGGAGATCAGCTGGCGTTTCTCCATTCGGCCGATACGGGAGATGCGAAGATATATGATCTTTATTACTGGCATGCGGGACAGGATTCGGCCTTAGTGGTAGTAGATACATTAACGAAGGGCATGCCTGACGGCTGGAGTGTGAGCATTAACAGGCAGCCCTGGTTTTCGGAAGACGGTTCACGACTCTTTTTGGGGACGGCTCCCAAACCGAAACCAGAGCCTAAGGATACTTTGCTGGAAGAGGAAAAATATCATGTGGATATTTGGAACTGGAAGGATCCTTATCTGCAGCCTATGCAGAAACTGCAGGCAGAGAGAGAGAAGAAAAGGACCTGGTTGGCCTTGTGGTACCCGGGGGATAACAAATTTGTGCAACTGGGGGATAAGAAGGTTCCGGAAGTGTCGGTAGCATTGAAGGGTAATGCACCCTGGGGGCTGGGGCGTTCCAACCTGCCGTATCGCAAGCAGATTTCCTGGGAGGCAAACAGATATCAGGATATTTACCGGATAAACCTGACAACGGGTGTAAAAGAGAAGTTGCTGACCAAAGCTCCTTCCTCGGTGTCCTTATCTCCGGAAGGGAACTACCTGGTGTGGTATCAGACGGCTGACAGTTGCTGGTATTCGAAAGATCTCAATACGGGCAAAGAAATAAATTTGACCGGTAGTCTTCCGGTGGCTTTTTACAATGAGCGCCATGATACTCCCAGTGATCCCCATCCCTATGGGTTGGGAGCGTGGTATGACCATGACCGGTATTTTATCCTTTACGACATGTATGATCTATGGCAAGTGGATCCTTCCGGGATAGAGAAACCGGTGTGTTTGACGCATGGATACGGCCGGCAAAAACAGATCCGTTTCCGTTGGCAAAAACTCAATCGGAAAAAGGAGACCATCGGACCGGATGAGAAACTGTACCTGCAGGCCTTTCATCTGTTTAATAAAAAATCAGGATATTATATCCTTTCTGCCGGAAAAGCGGCCGATCCGAAAAAACTGGTGCTGGATGATTGTCAGTATTCATCCCTGATGAAGCCGGAAAAGGCCGATGAACTATTTTGGCGGAAAGAAACATTTCAGGAGTATCCGGAGCTGTGGACCGGCAACATGAAGCTGCAGAAAGCCCGGAAGATTTCCCTGACCAACCCCCAGCAGAAAGATTATCTGTGGGGGTCTGTAGAGTTGGTGCAATGGAGGGCCTTTAACGGAGAAAAATTGCAGGGTCTTTTATACAAGCCGGAGGACTTTGATCCGAAGAGAAAATACCCTATGATCGTTTATTTCTATGAACGTAGTTCGGACGGTTTGCACCGGCATTGGGTTCCTGCCCCCAGCCGCTCGATCATCAACCGTACCATGTATATCAGCAATGGCTACCTGATCTTTGTGCCTGACATTACTTATGAGACCGGATACCCAGGTCAGAGTGTTTATAAAGCGGTGGTCAGTGGTACGCAGGCGATGGTGGAAAGGTATCCTTTTATCGACAGAGACCGTATGGCTATGAATGGTCAGAGCTGGGGAGGGTATCAGATCGCTTATCTGGTGACGCAGACCGACATGTTCAGGTGTGCTTTTTCGGGAGCTCCGGTGTCAAACATGACTTCGGCTTACGGAGGGATCCGGTGGGGCACAGGTATGAGCCGTATGTTCCAATATGAGCAAACACAGAGCCGTATCGGAGGAACTTTGTGGGAAAAACCATTGCTTTTCATTGAGAATTCTCCTATTTTCTTTGTACCGAAAATACATACACCGTTGTTAATCATGCACAACGACAAGGACGGAGCCGTTCCATGGTATCAGGGTATAGAATTTTTCGTGGCTTTGCGACGACTGAACAAACCGGTCTGGCTATTGGAATACAATAATGAAGACCACAACCTGACCCGGCGTGCCGATGAAAAAGATCTCTCCATCCGTGTGATGCAGTTCTACGATCATTACCTGAAGGACAAACCGGCTCCTGTATGGATGATTAAAGGTATCCCGGCGGTGGAAAAGGGAAAGACAGACGGGTATGAACTGGTGCCGGAGAAGTAATAAACATCAATCTTTTATTCATGAACCGCAAGATATTTCTTCTTTTCACGGGAGTGTCGTTCGTCTTTGTCATGCAGGCACAGAATCCCATTGTGCCGGAAAGGATATATATGGCTGACCCCTCGGCTCATGTGTGGAGAAACGGGAAGTTGTATGTTTACGGCTCGGTGGATGAGAGTGCCCGTTATTATTGTTCCCGGAAATATCATGTGCTTGTAACCTCCGATATGATTCACTGGGAGATAGTCAAGGATATCTTTGCCTCTGCAGGCCCCGGAGATCAAGATCAAGTCTCGTATAACGATGATCTGCTCTTTGCTCCCGACTGTGCCTGCAAAGACGGAAAGTATTATCTTTATTACTGTCAGCCGAACCCTGAGGCTGCCGAAGGCGTAGCCTATGCTGATACTCCCGTGGGACCTTTTCTGCACGGACAGAAAATTGAGGCAGGAGGCATCGAGGAAATTGATCCCTGTGTGTTTATCGATGACGATGGCCAGGGATATTATATCTGGGGGCAGTTCCATGCGAAGATCGCAAAGCTAAAACCCGACATGACCGGAATTGACACCACAACGATTGTGGAAGATCTTTTGACGGAAGAAGAGCATCATTTCCATGAGGGAGGGTATATGATCAAGCGAAAAGGTATCTATTATTTTATTTATGCGGATATTGAACGTGCCGGGATGCCCACCTGCCTGGGATATGCTACGAGCCGTTCCCCCATGGGCCCATTCACTTATCGGGGAGTGATCATTGACAATGACCATTGCGATCCGGGCAACTGGAATAACCATGGTTCGCTGGTGGAGTACAAAGGACAATGGTATGTTTTTTACCACAGATCGACGCATGACAGTAAAATGATGCGCAAGATATGTGTCGAACCCATTCATTTTAATGAAGACGGCTCCATCAATGAGGTGGAAATGACTTCCCAGGGAGTCGGTCCGCCGCTGAATCCCTGCAGTCGCATTGAGGCGGAAAGAGCCTGCCTGATGCGGGGAAACGTGAGAATAACGTCTTCAGCTGAAGGGAAAGAAGAGCTTGGAGGTATCCGTAACGGTGATCAGGTGGCTTATAAGTACTTTGATTTCAATAAGGATTGCAGGACTTTCACTGCGCGGGTGAAGCCCGGGAAAAGAAGAGCAAAGATCTTTATTGCCACGGGAGAGCCCTGGGGAAAAAAGTTGGGAACATTAAATATTCCGGCAAGAGAGAAAGATAATGGCTGGCACGAGTACCACTGTCATGTTGAAGCAGTGAAAGGCTTACATGCCTTATGGCTCACTTTCATTGTTACAGGAGATGATCTTCTTGAAATAGACTGGATAAAATTCAGCGGGTCAGGATCATCCCGCTGATAAAGCCGAAAATCTTCAGGTTGCCGGGACCGACGATGCTTCCATGGTTCATCTCTGCGAAATTAGCAGCCGAATGCTGCAAAATAGATGAAAATTAGTTGGCTTCGCATGCGATATTGATGAGCGTGATAAAAAATTTCGTTATGAAGTGACTAATTTCGATCTGAACGAAGTGAAGACCTAATTACGTTCGCAAAGCGAACAAATATCCATTGCATGACAGCGAACACAGTGAGCGCATGACCATATTTTCTTCAACTCTTGTTTTTAAAGGGCAGAAACGTCATAAAATCTGCATGATGTACGACATAAGCTTCTGTAGATCTCTTCACCAGATCTCCTTCGGCGGCATGGGCAGCAATGATATGGCACACCTCCGGCGGGATCCCGCATTCTTCTGCAAGTGAAACACCCGAAAAAGGATGCCGCAGATACCTGCCGTAGCTGCCCTGTATGGCTCTTCCCTTTTCATCCAGTTCATATTCCAGCAGTTTTCCCACGTCGGCGAGAATGGCACCGGAGATTAAAACATCCATGTTTACAGGCAGGTCTTCTCCGAAAAATTCATTCATTTTCGCGCCACTCTCGCGGGCAATATGTACCACACATCTTTTATGGTCCATGAAACTGACCTTCAGATCAGGTCCGGCCAACAGGGTAAAAGGGATTCTGTAAAGATCTTCCGGAGTAAGCACACTGCGTGACAAGGCCCGGCGCCATACCTCCGCCGTCTTCTCCCGCAATGTTTCGTCACTGATCCACTCCAGTTCCGGCCACAACTTATAAACTACATCTTCAGGCTTCATGATTTGTAATTATCTGTTTCTTGTTTCCACTCATTATAACTTCTCAATGATCGCATCGGTCATCTGCTGTGTGGAAGCAGCTCCCCGGTTAATCACGGCAGGGCTCCCGGAAAGTTTCAGCATGTCGTAAGTACGCACTTTCCCCTCGGCGATTACCGTGGCAATGGCTTTACGGATACGTGTAGCGGTCTCTTTCTCTCCGAGAAAATCCAGCATCATACAAGCCGACTCAATCATGGCGATGGGATTGACGATAGAAACAGGATACCCTGCATATTTGGGAGCCGAGCCATGCGTGGGTTCGAAGATGCCGATCCCTTCGTCATTGAACTGGGCACTGCAGGCAAAACCAAGCCCGCCAATTAATCCGGCAAAACCATCCGAGACAATGTCTCCGAACATATTGCCTGCCACGATCACCCCGTAATGCTCGGGGTTTTTTGTAAGCCACATCATCTGGGCATCTATATTGGTATTCCACAGTTCTATGTCAGGATACTGCCCCGCCTGTATTTCCCTGGCCAGCCGGTACATCATGCCGGAGGTTTCGCGGATCACATTGGGCTTTTCAGCTAATGTGACGGAACGGTATCCGTTATTCCGGGCATACCGGAAGGCAGCCTCCAGAATGCGGCGTGTGGCCTTGTATGTATATATACGCGTTGATATGGATAATTCTTCACGGGGGACCTGCCCGAAATTCTTCTTGAATCTGGGATGGGTAAGAAACGCTTCATACACCTTGTCGGGCGGGTTGGTCCATTCCACCCCCGAGTAAAGCCCCTCGGTATTCTGCCGGAAAATGACCACATCCACCTCCGGCTCTTCAATAGCCCCGTTTTTTCCGCGACGAATAAAGTTTAAAGGATTCCCTTTATACGTTTTGCAGGGACGTATGGAGACGTCAAGGTTAAAAAGCTGACGCAACCCTACAATGGGACTGGAATAAACATAGCCCTTATCACGCAATTCCGGATTGAGTTCGTTGGCTGCTTCTTCTTTGGGTTTGGAAGTGATGGCTCCGAATAATCCGGTTTTATACTTGCGGATAAGGTCTACCGTACGCTGTGGCAAGGGATTTCCTTCTTTTTTCCAGAATTCCCAACCTATATCCGCATGCACATATTCTGCGCTAAAACCGGCGGCATCCAATACCCGCAGGCTTTCATTCAAAACAATCCGGCCGATACCGTCGCCGGGCATGGTAACGATTGTGTGTCCTGGCATAATAAATCATGGTTTTATGGTTAACGGAAAGATAAAAATAGTAAGAAAAAGTATCATGAAATACTGTTTCTAAACATATATTCAAAAATTTAAGAATTACTTACATTTGTGTTTTTCTACGGATAATATGTCTTAATACAATAAAATGATAAGTGTTAGTGAATTACAAAATAAATATCCTATTCCGGTCTGGAAGTATTTTGATGAAATACTGAAAATACCGAGACCCTCAGAGAGAGAAGATAAAATCAGGGAGTATCTGGTGCAGTTCGGGAGAGAACGGAACCTGGAAACCCTGGTGGACGGAGTCGGGAATGTATTGATACGAAAACCTGCTACTCCCGGGTATGAAGACAGGATCCCTGTAGTATTGCAAAGTCACATGGATATGGTCCCGGCCAAAGAGCCTTCGCTGGACTTTGATTTCGGGAAAGATCCCATCCCTGCTTATGTGGAAGGCAATTGGGTAAAGACCAAAGGAACGACCCTGGGTGCCGATGATGGTATAGGAGTAGCAGCAGCCCTGGCGGTACTGGATGCGGAAGATATTCAGTATGGTCCACTGGAAGCTCTCTTCACCGTAGATGAAGAATCAGGGATGACCGGCGCTAAAAACCTGCCCAAGGGATGGCTGAAAGGAAAAATACTGATCAACCTGGATTCGGAAGACGAAGGTGAGTTGTTTATCGGCTGTGCAGGAGGTCAGGATACCTCTGCTGTCTTTCATGTTTTTCATGAGCCGGTACCTGAAAATGCCATACCTTACCGTCTTGACATCAAGGGCCTTTCGGGAGGTCATTCAGGGGATGAGATAGACAAAGGACATGCCAATGCCATCAAGCTGGCAGCTCGTTTTTTGTGGTCCGCCACGCAGGAATATAATATACACCTTTCCTGTCTTACCGGGGGTACCCTGCGTAATGCCATACCTCCGGAAGCAGAAGCCGTGTTTACCATCCACGAAAGCAGAAAGGAAGATTTGATTGCATCGTTTGAGGTATTTCGTGATACGGTCAGAGAGGAATATAAGCATACCGACCCGGAAATGAAGATCGGGTTACATGAAACGAAAAAACCTGCCGATATAATCCCTGCCGGAAAACAAGAGCAGCTGCTGCTTTCCCTGTACGGATGCTGGCACGGGGTATTTAGCTGGAGTAAGACCATCCCCGGACTGGTGCAGACTTCCACCAATCTTGCACTGGTACGAGTTGATGCCGGTAAGATCGAGGTGAATACCAGCCAGCGTAGCTCTCTGGAATCGGAAAAAAAGGTTATGGCCGAAACGGTGGCCAGCATATTCCGGCTGGCAGGTGCCGAGATCACTTTCGGAGATGAATACCCGGGCTGGACTCCCAACCCTGAATCGCTCATTTTAAATATTACCGAAAAAGCCTATCGCGAACTTTTTCATGAAGACCCGGCAGTGAAAGCGATTCATGCAGGACTGGAATGCGGTCTGTTTCTGGAAAAATATCCGGATATGGACATGATCTCTTTCGGTCCTACCATACGCGGAGCCCATACCCCGCAAGAAAAACTTGATATTGAAAGCACCTACAGGTTTTGGCAATTGCTCGTGGATATCCTGAAAAAAATACCTGTATCCGGAAGTTAACTAACTTAACTTGGAAGAGAAGCTTTTAAACTTATTTAATTACAGACACTTTTTACTATCTTAATTTTCCACCGGTTCGAAAACTTCTTTGCCTACCCCACAAAGCGGACATTCCCAGTCATCCGGGGAAAATATACAAAATAAAATGATAAAGCTGTCGATGGTATTGAAAGTTGGCATACTGGAAATATATAACATCCGGGAAGAAAAAACCATTCGGTAATTACATCCCTCCTCGTAAAACAGGATATTTCCTTCGGGTTTCAGTAAATACTGCACCGGAATAGCCTTGCCGTATCCCCAAATTAAAATATAACCGTTTCAAACCATTGTTGTTAACCTTAAACAAAATGCATTGTGATACTCTCTACCCTGTTGTTACAGGCTGATGATGCTGTTCGTCTGTTAGGTATCAAATTGATTAATACCCATGATTTTCTGGAACTGATCATCCGTTTTTCTTATAATACCCTGATCGTTTTTATCCTGGTCAGAAAGATATATTTTCCTGTTTCCCGTCGAAAAGAATACTATTTTAATTACATGCTGATCAGTGTGATTCTGTTTCTGATGATCTACACGCTGATCAATGTAAAGGACTTGTCGGTGGGAGTTGCCCTGGGTATATTTGCTCTTTTTGGCATCCTGCGTTTCCGTATGGCACATATCCGGATCTTTTATTCCCATCACGAACAATTCCCCTATCGGTAAGAAGAAGATGCAATAACAGATAACGGAGGCTAGGGAAGCAGCAGGGAAGCATCTCCGTAACTCAGAAAACGGAAATCATTATCCAGCGCATACCGGTAAATTTTTTTCCAGTCATCACCGGTAAAAGCGGCTACCAGTAATAACAGGGTACTCTTAGGCAGATGAAAATTGGTTATCAGCCCGTCGAGAAAACGAAAACGATAGCCCGGAACAATCATCAACCGGGTAGAACCCTGTAACATCTCCAGGTGGTTCTTATCCATATACTCCAACAATATGTTTATTGCGTCACCGGAGGAAAGCTCTGTTTGAAGCATATAAGGATCCCATTGATCGGTGAATAAAGTCATGCGTTCCGGGTGTTTATGCTTTAAAATCTTTACAGCCAGCCAATACAGGCTCTCAAGCGTTCTTACGGATGTGGTCCCCACGGCAAGGACTCTTCCCCGGGTTGTTGAAAACTGTTCCAGAAAAGAACGTGATACGGTATAGTGTTCGGTGTGCATACTGTGTGCTTCGATACTGCCGGTCTGGATTGGCCTGAAGGTACCCACACCTACGTGCAGGGTCAGCTCCAGAACCGGATGTGCTTCCCGTATCTTTTTCATCATTTCCGGTGTGAAATGCAGTCCGGCAGTAGGAGCTGCCACTGATCCTTTCCGAAGAGCATAGACCGTCTGGTATTCTTTCGTGTCGGCAGGGGTGGCTTCCCTTTTGAGATAAGGCGGAATAGGTACTGCCCCGGCCGCCTCCAGCAAATCACCGAAAGAAAAGGAAGAATCACTCCAGGAAAACCTTACCCGGGAAGCATCTTCTTTGGTTCCGGTTCGTTCTGCCACCAAACGGATTTTGTTTTCTCCAACAGAAATATCCATTTCCAAAGGACCTCTTTTCCATTTTTTTGCGTGGCCGATCAGGCATTCCCAAATAACCGGTTCCCGGCTGCTGAAAACCTGTTCATAGTCAGAGGGGGCCACAGGCTCCAGACAAAATATCTCAATCCTCGCACCTGTCGGCTTATGGAAAATCAAACGGGCCCGTATCACTTTGGTGTTATTTACTACGAGTATATCGCCTTTCCTTAAAAATTTGTCCAGATCATAAAAAAATGAAGTTTGAATTTCCCCTTTTTCATATACCAGTAGTTTTGCCTGGTCACGATGGGGCAGGGGATATTTGGCTATCTTCTCTTCAGGAAGGTCGTACGAATAATCTTCTGGATTAATATCTGGGATCATCTTGATTCTGTATTTGCCATTGACTTCTGTTAAAATGTTGCTGTTCTGTCTGCAAATTTCGTTGGTACCCAGCTAATTCAATCAATTTCGCAATCGAAGACTGCTAATTCTTGTTTTCCAAAGCGCGCAAATTTACATATTTTTGCAGGAAAATTTATACGCATGACATTCAGACCCGGAGATAAGGTAAAATTTAAAGATGAACCCGAACAGGGAGTGGTAGTAAGGATTGATAAGAACGGGTATGTTATTGTAAAAACCACGGATGGTTTTGAGCGCCCTGTCGAATCGGATGACCTGATGCTTACGGGAATAGATAACATGACGACCCTGTTTGAGGAGGAGAAAACAGAAGAACCAATTGAAGAAAAAGAAATGGCTGCCCCGGTTGAGGAGGAAAAGAGTGAGCCTGTCGGAAGGGAGGAACCCCGGATTTTTCTCGGTGTCTTACAACGCAACGAAAAATTTGCTTTCTATCTTATAAACGACAGTGATTATTCTCTCTGGTTCACCTTCAGTACGCTGAACGGTGAAAATGCAGCCCGCATGCTTGAAAAAGGTCTGCTTGAAGACAATACAAAACTTCTGCTGGCTGAATTGCTTCCTGAAGCTACCACTACTCTGTTTATTCAATGCATTCTGTTCGGAACACCCTTTTTCATAGTCCGCCCCACTGTGGACAGACAGTTTCCTTTTGGGATAAATGCCATACCCAGAGCCCGGGAATTCAAAGATAATCCCTATTTCGACGAAAAAGCCTGGCTGATCCCATTGGTTCGACAGTCTCTTCCCTCTGAAAAAATAACAGTGGACAAACATCAAAAAGAAAAAATCCTTAAGGAAAAAGGAGACTTGTCAGGGAGACGTATGATGTTACGTCCGAAGATTGCCGGTAACGAACCTATCGAAGAAGTAGATCTGCATGCAGAGACTTTTTTGGAAAATCCTTCCCGCATGTCCAATGGAGAAATCCTGGAAGCACAACTGGCCCGGTTTGAAATTGCACTGGAAGGAGCCATGCGAAATAAACAGAAAAAAATGGTATTTATTCATGGTCTAGGCAACGGAAAACTGAAACATGAAATCCGAAAACGGCTGGATCAGCGGAAGATCCGCTACCAGGATGCTTCATTCAAAGAATACGGTTACGGAGCAACCCTGGTGATCTTGAAATAAATTCCATCTCCTCAACTCAGGACCCTTAACCATCTATCCAATATACTCCTGCCTGTGCACCAGGAAAAACATATTATTGGCAATGGATAAATAGCCCATGTCATAACAAAAATAATAACGATTCCCGGTTTTGGTGTCGTAGATATTGGTATGGTAATTAAAATTGAAACCGAGCGAAAGAAGCTTGTTTTTTGAAACTTTGGCTTTTCCGCCGGGATTCAGTTGAGCCAGGATAGACCGGTTTTTTTTCAGAATGGCATTGATCCGGCGAATGTACTGATTCGACTCGGCATGCAAGCGGTTGTGATACGTTGTGCGGCACTGATCGGAACAGAATTTCTTGTCCGAACGACCATGGATAGGTTCGCCACATTCCAGACAATAGCGTGTTTCCATGTCTCGGTGATTTTGCCTTAAAGATAATAAAATCAATGAAAAAAGAATCTTCCTACGTAGGTACCTACGTAGGAAGTTATTTATAATCTTAGTACAATGGTCATAATATCATTCAGTTGACAAGTTTCAATCATCCATATCATCAGAAAACTAATTTGTTTATCTTTTTGGTAGGGGAGGGGTAGGGCATGCAGGCAGACGGGGAAGCTTATTAATATCTCACCTGCAATTTTTATAAATGTCAGTGAGCAAATTTCACCATTTTCTTTATCTTTTTTTACCTTTGTTTACTTTCGGGATTTTGGAATTTGTTTTTCGGACAATTAAAATCGTTAGGAAATGAATTCATTAGTGCTTGCTCTTATCGCCTTTAGCGGTTATCTTATTGCCTATCATACCTATGGGAAATTCCTGGGACGTAAGCTTTTCGGTCTGGCCAACAAGAATCCCATGCCTTCCCATGAACTGGAGGATGGGGTAGATTACGTGCCCACCAAAAAACACATCATTTTCGGTCATCATTTTGCCACCATTGCCGGTTTGGGTCCTATTGTAGGACCCGCCATCGGAGTGATCTGGGGATGGGTGCCTGTGTTGCTCTGGATTTTCCTCGGTTCTATCTTTATGGGAGGAGTACATGATTTTTCTTCTCTGGTAATCTCTGCCCGTCATAAAGGAAAAACCCTGGGGGAGCTGACAGGAGATATTATCAGCCCTTCCACCCGCTATGCTTTCCAGTTTATCATGCAGTTTTTATTATGGGTCGTAATCTCCATCTTTGCTATGATTGTGGGAATTTTGTTTGAGATGTACCCCTCTGCCGTCTTTCCGGTGTGGATGCAGATCCCGATTGCCATATGGTTAGGGTGGCAGATCAACCGGGGGAAAAATGATCTGGGGTGGTCGTTGATTGCTGTCGCTCTGTTGTATGTTACCGTTCTTATCGGGGCCTGGCTGCCGCTTGGACTGACCCCCATTTACCAGCATTGGATTGCTGACCCGGCCCAGGCCCGCAACCTGGCCATTGTAACCTGGGTAGCCATTCTGCTGATCTATGTCTTTTTTGCTTCTACCGTCCCGGTGCACAAGCTGTTACAACCACGTGATTTTATCAACACCTATCAACTGATCATTGCCATGTTCCTGCTGTTTCTGGGAGTGGTGGTAGCACATCCTGTCATTACTGCTCCGGCTGTTAATCCGGCTATCCGCCAACCGGGAACGGATATTCCGCATCTGATGCCGATCATGTTTATTACAATTGCCTGTGGTGCCATATCCGGATTTCATTCCCTGGCTGCCTCAGGGACTACCGTAAAACAGGTGGATAAGGAAGAAGACACCCTTTTTGTGGGATACGGCGGTATGTTGTTCGAGAGTGTTCTGGCGTTTCTCGTGTTGATGTCTGTGGCTGCAGGCATGGGCATGGGGATGAAGGAAAATGGTCATATTCTTACCGGAATAGCAGCTTACAATGAACATTATTCTTCCTGGGTAACTGCCTCCGGCCTCGGGGCAAAATTGTCTGCTTTTGTTGTGGGTGCTTCCAACCTGATGGAGAGTTACGGAATCCCTGAGAATGTGGGTCAGGCCATCATAGCCGTATTTATTGTCAGCTTCGCCGGCACTACCCTCGATTCGGCCGTACGTATCCAGCGTCTTTCCTTGCAGGAAATCCTAACCAACCGGGAAGGCAAAATCGTCAAGCCTTTTAATAACCGTTATGTAGCAACTTTTTTGGTGGTGGCCCTGGCAGCCTTGCTGGCTTTCTCCAAACCTGCCGCCAAAGGAGCTCTGATCCTGTGGCCTCTCTTCGGCTCTCTGAATCAGTTGCTGGCTGCACTGGCCCTGGCTGTGGTAACCGTTTATCTTATCATCAAAAAGAAAAATTTCTGGCTTACCGGGATACCTATGCTGTTTGTGCTGATGTTCACCTTGTGGTCTATGATCGATAACCTGATCCGTTTTATACGACAGAATGATATCCTGCTTTCGGTGATATCGGCAATTATCCTCTTGCTGACAGGATGGTTGCTTACGGCTTCTGTAGTATCCCTGATAAAAAGATGGCGGGGAAAAACAGTGTCCGGGGTAATGGCCAATTGATCTTTGAAATATTTCAATACCATGAAAGCCATAAAGCTCGTACAATACGGAAAAGCCGGTGATGCATTTCAGATCAATGAGACGTTGATCCCGGAAATTGCAGAGGGGGAAGTGCTTATCAACGTGGAATCCTTCGGACTGAATTTTGCAGACGTGATGGCACGCAGGGGATTGTACGGAGAAGCTCCGAAACTTCCTTTTGTGCCAGGTTATGAAGTGGTAGGAAAGATCGAAAAAAGTAAATCGCTCTTGTTCAAACCGGGAGAGCGGGTGGTAGCATTCACCCGTTTCGGAGGATATGCCGAAAAAGTAAAAACAGATGCACGTGCCGTAGCAACCATTCCCGAAGATATGGACAACGGCGTGGGGGTTGCTCTGGCCACTCAATATTGCACTGCCTGGCATGCCGCGTATGATCTGGCCAATGTTAAGGCAGGAGAGGTGGTGTTGATCCACGCGGCGGCAGGAGGCGTTGGCATCGCTCTGACTCAGCTGGCTCACCTGCGAGGATGCAAGGTGATCGGTACCGCCGGTTCGGATAAAAAAATTCGCTTCCTGAAAGAATCAGGGGTGGAATTTGCTGTCAATTACCGGAAAGATGATTTTGAAAAAACAGTGCCGGAAATACTTAACGGAAAAAAACCGGATGTAATTTTCGACCCGGTAGGAGGAAAAAACTTTAAAAAGAGCAAAAGAATCCTGGATTATGGGGGCAGGATCGTCGGGTACGGGGCCTCCGACCAGCTAAACCACAGAAAAGGTCCGGTATCTTCTGTAAAACTGCTTTTTGGTTTTGGATTTTTACATCCCGTCGGACTGATCATGAACTCGAAGGGTGTACTTGGGGTGAATATGTTGAAAATAGCCGATCATAAACCGGAAATTTTGCAGCATGCGCTTCATGAAGTGGTACGGTTAACCAATGAGGGTAAGCTGAAACCGGTGGTGGGAAAGGAGTACCGGGCCGCTCAGATTGCCGAGGCCCACGAATTCTTAGAAAGCCGTCAATCCATCGGCAAGATCGTTTTACATTGGCCATAAGAAAATTTACTAACAGAAGGAATGTAAGTACTGACTTTGCCATAACGAAGCTTTCTCCTTCATCGAACAGAGGACCCTGTTATGCATATAATCTATCAGTCTCTGGATCTCTTCTTCATGGTATTTCATTCATCCCTGGTGGTGTTTAACCTGTTCGGCTGGATCTGGAAAAAGACCCGTCTGGCCAATCTGATTACGCTGGGTCTGACAGGCGCCTCCTGGACCCTGCTGGGAATATTCTATGGTCCGGGATATTGCCCCCTGACCGACTGGCATTTTCGCATTCTCGGGCATCTGGGAAAAACCAATCTGCCCAATTCGTATATGCGCTATCTGGTACAACGGCTGTTTCATGCTGATTTTCCGGCCACTTTAGTCGATAGAGCCACTTTGATAGCATTCTTAATAGCTTTGTTATTATCTTTGTTTTTCAACCTTAGAAAAAGGTTCATCCGCATAATGTGTATTTAGAATTATGAATTGTATAAATTTTCAGTTTAAAAAATTCGTTATTTTTATATCCATAAGCTGGCTTCCACTTCTCGGGTAAGTTTTTATCTATGGCGAATTCCATCAGGTTTTTTTGCTTTTTACCCGTAAAAAAGTATCTTCACTAACATCTACAGACGCCTTTTCTATTTCAATTTTATTTCCTGTATTATCTTCTATGAAAAGTGTTTTTAGCTATATCTCCAAATACCCCTTTGGTTTTAAACGACTGACACATACATAATCATAACCTTTATGCTTTAATATCGAGAGGTTTTCATTTGTGGTGATTTCTGCATACATCGTAACCACCGGTTTTTCTTTCTTAATTTCCTCTAATAATATGTATTTTTATTCGCCTGGTTGAATTTTTCAATTCATAATACTTGGTTTATATTAGCTGAAATATGGATTACTTTTCAGTTAATATAAGCCCCTTAAATTAAAAAAGATATAAAAACTATTAAAAAACATAAAATAAACAGAGATGCCATAGTAAAAATACTTAATTTTGTACAGAATTAAAAGAAAGTGTTTGAACGAATGCATATAAGGCCAGTAGGTTTTTATATGCATTTAACATATAGATACTAAGTAAAATAAGTATTCATGAAAAATAAAGATAAGCCTATTGAACTAGAGGATGTCGTCATTCGGTTTTCGGGGGACTCCGGTGATGGGATGCAGTTAACGGGGACTTTGTTTTCCAATACAGCAGCATTGCTTGGCAATGATATTGCTACTTTCCCTGATTATCCGGCTGAGATACGTGCTCCACAGGGGACTGTGGGAGGTGTTTCAGGCTTTCAGGTTCACTTCGGACATTCACGCATAAAAACCCCGGGTGACTTGACGGATGTGTTGGTGGCCATGAACCCGGCAGCCCTGAAAGCCAACGCTCGCTGGCTGAAACCCGATGCTATGATCATCATTGATGTGGATAACTTTACCTCTAAGAACATTAATAAAGCGGGATATAAAGAAGATCCGATCAGGGAAGAAAAGCTGGAAGATTATAATGTGATACAAGCTCCCATAACATCTCTGACAAAGCGTGCACTGGAGGATATGGGGTTGGATATGAAAAGCGTGCTTCGTAGTAAGAATATGTTTGCCCTGGGTATGATATATTGGGTTTTTAACCGTCCCCTGAAGTATACGAAAGACTTTTTCAAAAGTAAATTCAAAAAGAAACCTGAGATCATTGAAGCCAATGAACGTGTTCTAAAAGCAGGTTATTATTATGCTGAGACTATTGAAGCTCTGCATACTACCTATATTGTCAAACCGGCAGAGATTGAAAAGGGGACTTACAGAAACATAAACGGGAATACGGCTACAGCCTGGGGGTTTATTGCTGCTGCTGAAAAAGCAGGATTACAGCTATTTGTTGGTTCTTATCCTATAACACCGGCTACCGGTATTCTTGAAGAGCTGGCCTTGCGGAAGAATCTGGGCGTTATTACGGTCCAGGCCGAAGATGAGATTGCCGGGATTACTACTTCTATCGGTGCCAGTTTTGCCGGATTGTTGGCAGCTACAACCACTTCCGGTCCGGGACTGGCACTGAAATCTGAAGCCTTGGGTTTGGCAGTGATCACAGAGCTTCCCCTGGTGGTAGTGGATGTTCAGCGAGGTGGGCCATCTACCGGCCTTCCTACAAAAACGGAACAGTCTGACCTGATGCAGGTACTCTTTGGCCGCAGTGGAGAAAGTCCCGTAGCTGTGATAGCTGCCAGCACACCGGCCAATTGTTTTTATTATGCTTTTGAGGCTGCGCGGATCGCACTGGAGCATATGACGCCTGTAGTCCTTATGACAGATGGTTTTTTGGCGAATGGCTCTGAACCTTGGAGGATTCCAAAAATGAGTGAAATGCCAGAGATAAAAACCCGGAAAGTTCCCGAAGGAGCAGATGATTACCAACCTTATAAGAGGGATCCGGAAACACTGGCACGTGGGTGGGCTATACCCGGAACGCCGGGACTGGAACACCGTATAGGTGGACTCG
The DNA here is from genome assembly GCA_011374625.1 of Bacteroidota bacterium. Taxonomy (GTDB): domain Bacteria; phylum Bacteroidota; class Bacteroidia; order Bacteroidales; family VadinHA17; genus DRPN01. Next base: position 26,483 of record DRPN01000030.1, on the reverse strand, counting down.
AGAAAGATGAGATTACAGGAAATGTTTCTTATGATCCGGTGAACCACCAGATGATGACCAATATCAGAGCTGAAAAGATAAAACAGATTGTTAAGAATATTCCCGAACTGGAAGCTGAAGGCGAACAGGAAGGCGATGTATTACTGGTAGGCTGGGGAAGTACATATGGACATCTGAAATCAGCACAGGAAGAATTGGATAAAGACGGGAAAAAGGTCGGACTGGCTCATTTTAACTATATAAATCCCCTGCCGGGGAATGTAACGGACGTCTTTGGGAAATATAAAAAGATACTGGTATGCGAATTGAATATGGGCCAGTTTGCCAATTATCTCAGGATGAATTATCCACAATTTGATTATCATCAATTAAATAAAGTTCAAGGCTTACCTTTCACTCTCGCAGAAATCAAGGAAGCTGTCAATAATTTACTGGAGGGATAAGATATGTCTAAAGAAATATCGCAAGAGGTGGTATATACACCCAAAGATTTTAAGAGTGATCAGGAAGTTAGATGGTGTCCTGGTTGTGGCGATCATGCCATTTTGAACAGTGTCCAACGGGCCATGAGCCAACTGGGAATAAAAAAGGAAAAATATGTCGCTATTTCCGGTATAGGTTGTTCTTCGAGATTTCCGTATTATATGGCAACTTATGGTTTTCATGGGATCCATGGACGTGCAGTCTCTATTTCGACAGGCGTTAAAGTAGCCAATCCGAACCTTTCGGTCTGGACCATCACCGGTGACGGGGATTCCCTGGCTATCGGAGGGAATCACCTTATACATGCCGTCAGAAGGAATGTGGACATAAATATTCTCTTGTTTAATAATAGGATTTACGGATTGACCAAAGGACAATATTCTCCTACCTCCGTAAAAGGCCAGATTACCAAGACTTCTCCGTACGGGACGGTCGAGCCTCCTTTTAATCCTGGCGAACTTGTCATTGGGGCCAAAGGTAATTTTTTTGCCCGGACCTTAGACGGAAACATTAAACTCTCTACGGAGATATTTATTGAAGCTGCCCGGCACGAAGGGGCGTCTGTGGTGGAGATTCTGCAGAATTGTGTGATCTATAATAACGGGGCTTATGCCGATATTACAGATCGTGAACATAAAGAAGACCGGCAAATTATCCTCCGCAACGGAGAACCGATGATCTTCGGAAAAGAACGGGACAAAGGATTGATCCTCGACCGGGAACATATGAAACTTAAAGTGGTAAAGATCGGTGAAAACGGAATCACCGAAAAAGATATACTTGTACATAACAGTACGGAAAACAATCCCGGGCTACACATGATGCTGGTCAACATGCAATGGCCAAATTATCCCGTTGCCCTGGGGATTATCCGGAATGTGGCAGCCCCTACCTATGACATGGCGGTGCATGCCCAGATCGCCAAAGTGAAGGAATCTTCCTCGATTAAAAAAATGGACGACCTGTTAACCAGTGGAAATACCTGGGAGGTGAAATAAATTACTTCCTGAAATTAATAAATCAAAAATCCCGGCATTGGCAAATGTTGGGATTTTTTTGCCTCTTATCTTCCTGCTTTTTGTTATGAAAGCTTTATCTTTACTTATGAAATTCACAAACAAAAATGATTAAAAAAATTCATGGGAGAGCGAACCAGGCACAGCGAGCTCACGAACAGTTATACTGTGAGTAACCGGATTAATAAAATAAAATTTCTGAACAATGGATATTAATGATATCATTACCTGATTTTAAACACATGGAAATAAACAGACTGAACTGGGATAAGCTTAATTATGATTTTACGGATACTTCTTTCAGTAACCTGATGCAGAAACGTATTCACCGGGTATTGCTGGTTTGCAGTCATTATGATGCTTTTATCCTGGAAGAAGATGGGCGTGTTGAAGAGCAGATCTTCAATGAGTATGTCTCTCTGAATCTGCGATATCCTCCTATGGTTATTCAGGCGGACACACCCAAAAAGGCATTCTCTATACTTAAAGAAGAACCCATAGATTTGATTATTTCCGCTCTCAGGGTGGGAAGTAAGGATGCCTTTACCCTGGCCCGGGAGATGAAAAATATTAAGCCGGATATCCCTATCGTAGTGCTTACCTATTTTACAAGGGAGGTTTCGAAAAAAATTGCGGAGGAAGATCTCTCTGCCATCGATTATGTTTTCAGCTGGCTGGGCAATGCCGATATCCTGTTAGCTATCATAAAACTGATTGAGGACAGAATGAATGCTGATGACGATATCCTGAAAACAGGAGTTCAGGCTATCCTTTTTGTTGAAGATTCCATCCGATATACCTCATCATATCTGCCAAATCTTTACCGTATTATACTTCGTCAGTCCAAAGAATTTCAGAAGGAAGGCCTGAATGAACATCAGAAAATGTTGCGCATGAGGGGACGGCCCAAAATCCTGTTGGCTACCAATCTTGAAGAAGCCAATGCTCTTTTTGATAAATACAAATACAATACTCTGGGAGTTATTTCAGATGTCAGTTTTAAAAATCATGGTGTTAAAGATGCCGATGCCGGTTTTAAGTTACTGGACTATGTGAGGGCATTTGACAAGCATATGCCTTTCTTGCTGCAATCTTCCGATAAGGAACTGGCGGAGAAAGCCCGGAAGCTGGAAGCCGGTTTTATCCACAAATATTCCAAGACCTTGCCTGGTGAGCTGAAACAGTTCATTATGGATAATTTTGCATTCGGTCCTTTTATCTTTCGTGATCCTGATACAGGGGAAGAAATTGACAGGGCTGTCGATCTGCAGAGGTTTCAGCAGAAATTGATGACCATCCCCGACAAATCCATGAAATATCATACCGGGAAGAATCATTTTTCCAAATGGTTAAATGCACGTGCGTTGTTCCCGCTGGCCCAATTGTTCAAATACCTTCGTCCTGAGGATTTCGATACAATGGATGATCTGCGGAAGTTCCTTTATGTGGCAATCTCCAGTTATCGCCGTGGAAAGGGGAGGGGAGTTATTGCCAAATTCAACCCGGAAACCTATGATGAGTATGTAATCTTTTCACGCAAAGGAGAAGGTTCTATAGGGGGAAAGGCCCGTGGACTTGCATTTGTAAATACCATAATAAAAAATAATCGGTTGTTTAGTAAATTCGATGGGGTTCAGATCACAATTCCACGGACAGTGGTGATTGCGACGGATATTTTTGATGAGTTTATGGAATCCAACGGTCTTTATGAAATCGCGCTTTCCGATGCAGAGGATGAGGTGATCCTGAAGAAGTTTATTGATGCCCGCCTGCCGGATTATATACAGAAGGATCTGAAAGCTTTTCTTGCAATTGCTCGGAACCCTATAGCCGTCCGTTCGTCAAGTAAACTGGAAGATTCACAATATCAGCCATTTGCAGGGATATATTCAACCTATATGATTCCTATTACGGGAGATAAGGAAAAGGTGCTGGAAGCTATGAGTATGGCAATAAAACAGGTATATGCCTCCGTATATTTTAGGAACAGCAAGGCATACATGAATGCTACCTCCAATTTGATCGATGAAGAAAAAATGGGAATCATCTTGCAGGAAGTATGTGGACGTCCGCACGGAAATCTGTTTTATCCAACATTTTCCGGGGTGGCTCGTTCCATTAATTTTTATCCAATATCACCCGAGAAAGCGAAAGATGGAATCGCCAATGTGGCTTTCGGCCTCGGAAAACTGGTTGTGGATGGTGAAAAATCGTTGCGTCTTTCACCTAAATATCCAAAAAGAATCCTACAGCTTTCCTCTACGGATACTGCTCTGAAAGAAACCCAAAGCCGTTTTTATGCTTTGGACATGGATATCGGTAGTTTTGTGCCTTCAACGGATGATGCTGTGAACCTGAAAAAATTAAATATCTGGGAAGCTCCGGATGATGCCGCCCTTGAATATGTAGCGAGTACATATGATTTTGAGAACCATATGATTAGGGATGGTGTGTTTGAAAAAGGGAAAAAAGTGATTACCTTTTCCAATATCCTGAATCACGGACAGTTTCCTTTGGCTGAAATCCTTCGCGAGCTGCTTTCTATTGGACAACGCGAGATGGGGACCCCCATAGAGATTGAATTTGCCGTAGATATGGAAACGCCTCCCGGACAACCCAAAATGTTTTACTTCCTGCAGATACGACCCATTGTGTCTGATGATCAAGAGTTGAAAATAGAAATAGGAAAGATAAAAGAGAAGGAGCTTATTTTATTTTCTGATTCGGCATTGGGTAATGGAGTGATCCGTGATGTACAAGATATTGTGTATGTGAAACCGGAAGTTTTTGATTCTGCCCGTAGCAAAGAGATCGCAGAAGAGATAGATGAAAGAAACCGGATGTTGACCAGGGAAGAAAAAAACTACATCTTGATCGGACCGGGACGCTGGGGCTCTTCTGATCCCTGGCTGGGAATTCCCGTCAAATGGCCACAGATCGCACAGGCCCGTCTGATCGTGGAAGCCGGCCAGGAAAATTACCGGGTGGATCCGAGCCAGGGAACACACTTTTTCCAGAACCTGACCTCTTTCAGGGTGGGATACTTTACCGTGAACCCATATGAAAACAGAGGATACCTGGATTTGGAATATCTGGACAAGCAGCCCGCGGTTTTTGAAACAAAATATATCCGGCATATTCGGTTCAAAAATCCTGTGCTGATTAAGATAGACGGCCGGAAAAATACAGGGGTGGTGCTAAAACCGGGAGTGGAGCAGATTCTTACGAAAACCTAATGCTCAGGCAGGATAAAACTGCTTGTTTCGACAGTACGGTCTATTTTTCGTATCAACCCCTGCAACACTTTTCCCGGGCCTGTTTCTACGAAACGGGTGATCCCATCATTGATCATGTTCTGTACCGTCTGAGTCCAGCGTACGGGAGAGGTGAGCTGTTCGATCAGGTTATTCCTGATTGTTTCTGGGTCGGTGGTAGGCAGTGCCGTAACATTCTGGTAGATGGGGCAGGATGGCTTATTAAATGATGTGTTGGCAATGGCCTCGAACAGTTCCTTACGTGCCGGTTCCATCAAAGGAGAATGAAAAGCTCCGCCCACTGAAAGTTTTACCGTCCTTTTGGCTCCTTTTTCCGCCAGCTCTTCCATAGCGCGGTAAACACCGGTTTCGGTACCCGAGATAACCACTTGCCCGGGACAATTGTAGTTGGCCGGAACCACAATATCATCGATCTGATTGCATACTTCTTCTACTATCTTATCATCCAGCCCCAGAATAGCAGCCATGGTTGAAGGAATCAGTTCACAAGCTTTCTGCATGGAAAGAGCCCGCATGTGAACCAGTTTCAGACCGTCTTCGAAAGCCAAAGCGCTGTTGGCCACCAGCGCTGAGAATTCGCCCAGAGAATGACCCGCCACAGCACTCGGAGAAAAATGATCTCCCAGCAGATGAACCAGCACAACGGAATGGAGGAAAATAGCCGGTTGGGTTACCCGTGTTTGTCGCAGGTCTTCCTCGCTGCCGTTGAATATGATATCCGTGATCCTGAAACCAAGAATATCATTAGCTTTTTCAAAAAGTTCTCTGGCGGCCGGATATTTTTCGTACAGGTCCTTGCCCATACCCGGATACTGTGCCCCCTGACCGGGAAATACGTATGCAGTCATAAATTCAGAGTTTTTGTTGTTTTCGTTTTCGTATCGGACAGCAAAAGTAATAAAGTTCCGTAATAAACGTAATAACCTCGTCTTAGCCGAAGAAATAAGCGGCAGGAATTAGTGCAACGTGGAGCCGATCAGATGTACAAATTCATCCCGGGTGGTCTGTTTATGCAGAAATTCGCCGGTGAAAGCAGAAGTGGTTGTGACAGAATTTTGTTTCTGCACCCCTCTCATCATCATACAAAGATGTTGAGCTTCAATGACTACTGCTACTCCCAGCGGTTTCAGGGTGTCCTGGATGCAATCCCTGATTTGCATTGTGAGTCTTTCCTGTACCTGCAACCTTCGTGCATAAGCTTCTACCACCCGTGCGATTTTGCTCAATCCCGTAATATATCGGTCGGGGATATAAGCCACATGTGCTTTCCCTAAAAATGGTATCATATGGTGTTCACACAGGGAATAGACCTCAATATCCTTCACAATAACCATTTCCTTATAATCTTCCTCAAACATGGCCGACCTGAGAATGGAAGAAGGATCTGTATTGTATCCCTGTGTAAGGAACTGAATAGCCTTGGCCACCCGCATAGGAGTGTTCTGTAATCCTTTCCTGACGGTATTTTCCCCGATAAGTTTCAGGATCTGCTCGTAGTGAAAGGTCAGTTTTTCCGTTTGCTCATCATTCCAATGATCAACACGTATATATCCTTTTTCAGGATCTATGGTGTTTCCGTTGTTGAATATATCCATTTTATTTATCTTTTTGATATTATACGATATTGTTTTCAGACTCTTTGATATGTATGGGATGCAGGGTAATCCCCAACGATTTGAAATGAGGATCAAATACGTCCCAAATAGCTGTGGCCAGATTATCGGTGGAAGCAATCTTCCCCTGCATAAAATCCAATTCCAGGTTGATATTTTTATGATCCAGCCGGTCAATAACGTATTCACGGATGATCTGGCTGATCCCTTTCAGGTTGATAAACAATCCGGTATGAGGGCCCTGTTCCTCCCTGACGTTTACAACGAACTCATAATTGTGCCCATGCCAGTTGGAGTTAGAGCATTTTCCGAAAATTTCATAATCCTTTTTGTAACCCCATTCTTCCCGGTACATGTGATGGTCTGCATTGAAACGTTCCCGGCGGGTAAGGTAAATCATGATGTATTTTTTTGGTAAATGCATTATTCGGAAATATCCAAAGTCTTTATCTTCTTTGACAAATCAGCCGGAGTGGGAGATTCTACTTTTTTTTCAAGTTCGTTGATCTCGCTGACGAAGATATCTATTTCTTCGTCCGAGAACTCTTTTTCCCTGGCCGCTTCTTCGAGGGTCCCCCAAATGGGTTCTCCGCACATGATACAGCGAATCCCTTTTTTGCTGAGATACGAAACGGAAGCCGGAACTTTCTCTATCAACTCTTCAATCTCGATATCTTTGGTGATAGGCATGATTATACGGATATTAATGAATCTTTAGAAATATTTTTTGCAAATATAGTCATTGTTACTTCAGACTGATCATAAAAATAGCCAGTGCCAGTCAAAGATTGCGATTATCCGGGGCATTTTGTGAAAAATACCATACCAGAAAAAAGAGAACCAGCATAGAAAGCAGCATTGTATCGTGCATACCTCTGGAAGTTTTTGGGTAACATCCAACTTGTCCTTAGAATCGCTTCAGAGATTTAATATTGTGAAGAATGAAAAATTTGTTTTACGATTATGCCTTGAAGGTATTAATTTTCAAAGCTTTCACGTAATCTTTTTAATACTTTTTTAATCTCTCAAAGAAGAAAATTAACTAAAACTCAACTTTCAAAATTGTTTTAAGGATTATTACAGGAAGCTCCGGAAAAAATTATATTGTTTCTGAATTTTTTCAAGGCAAATCTCAATAACACTTTTAAACAACAGTTATATAATGCATTATATCATCTCAACATTTTCTTTATTAGTGCAGAAAATTCCAGGATATCCTCCTTTGTAGTATCCCAGGATGTCATCCAGCGCACCAATGGATTTTTTCCTTCCAACACATAAAAGAAAAATTCCTCCTTCAAAGGTTTTATTATTTTATCAGGAATTCTGGCAAATATTCCGTTTGCCTGTACTGGTTCAACGATGGTAACTCCTTTAATGGAACTTGTTTTTTTTGCCAGGAATTGAGCCATATTGTTTGCATGACGGGCATTTTTGAGCCACAGGTCATCATTCAAATATGCTTCAAACTGTGCAGCGATATATCTCATTTTTGAAGCCAGTTGCATTCCTTGTTTTCTGATATATTTGAAACCTTTATCAAGAGCCGGATTAAGAATCACGACGGCTTCTCCGTACATCATTCCGTTTTTGGTACCTCCGAAAGAAAGGATATCCACACCGGTATCAGTAACCATTTCACTAAAGGTGCAATTAAGGGAAACAGCCGCATTGGCAATGCGTGCTCCGTCCATATGTACAACCAGGCCATATTTATGGGCAAGGCCGGTAATTTCCCTGATCTCCTCAAGGGTATAAACCGTTCCCATTTCCGTAGGCTGTGTAATGGAGATGACCCGGGGTTGGGAGTGATGTTCGAACCCGAATCCATACAAATACTCCGATATTCTTTCGGTTGTAAGTTTTCCATGAATAGATTCGACAGGAATCAGTTTTCCTCCGGTGAATTTTTCCGGAGCCCCGCATTCATCTTCATAAATATGTGAAGTTTCAGCACATATGACCGACTCCCATGAATGAATGGCAGTGCTAAGTCCCAGTACATTGGTTGCTGTTCCCGTGAATGCAAAATATACCCGTGCCTTCCCACCGAATAGCAAACTCAGCTTCTCTGTAGCACGTGCAGTATAAGGGTCTTCTCCATATCCGATAACGTGACCTTTGTTTGCTTCTTCCATAGCCCTGAAAATATCCGGATGGACGGGCGCATTGTTGTCGCTGGCAAAGCCTCTGTATCTTCTCATATTATATATTTCAAATATTTCGGATTATCACAAAAATACGTTCAAAAAAATTTTTGTATAAATTTTTAATTTTATTTGTGCTATTTAATTAATTTTTTTTATTTTTATAAGCATTTGGAAAAATAATAATATTTTCCAAGCGGATTAAAAGTATCCGGAAATTATTTAATTCAAACAGTAAATTTCCGAAGGAAGTTTTTAGAGTGTAATAAAAAAGGATGTAAGGGATTTTTGTTTATAATATAAGTAAGGAGATGGATAAACTTAAGCTGAAAGAGGAAATCATACGTATTTGTCTTGAAAAACAAGAGAAAGTCATTCAGACAGCCAAGCAGGCCATCTTGGACATACAGGAGAGTGCCAATGAAGATGACCAGACCAGGGATCTTTATGATCCGTATCGAACCCAGTTGTTGAGTAAGAGAGACCTGTTGGCTTCTCAATATGAAAAAGCATTGCAGGACAAACAGATTCTGGAAAAACTAACTTCAATGAAATCCCGTCCTTATGTTGACGTGGGATCTGTTGTGATAACCGATAAACAGAAAATGTTTGTATCAATAGGCTTGGGGAAATTTACCTGTTGCAATGAAACTTATTACGCTATTTCCCCCAAGGTTCCTTTGTTTAATGTTATTCAGGGGTTAAGAAAAGGGGATACTTACGAATTCAACGGACAACAGGTCAAGGTCTTGGATGTTTTCTGAAAAATACGCCAATAATCCTTAACAATTTGGTAGAAATTTTCCGATGGTCTCATAAAGCTTATTTCTATCTACAGATTTCGTAAGAAATTTATCACAACCGGGTTTTGAAAACCCTGTCTTCATATTTCTGTACGCTTTAGTTGTGATAGCAATAACAGGTATTTTAAGATACTTCGCGATGGTCAACTCTACACCAGTATCTTCATATTTGCAGATCAGTATTTTCTCTATCTGTCTGAACTTATCAAAACCTTTTCTTGTCGGGTCGAATGCCGTTGCCTGTGTCTTTTATTTTGACAACTAAAATCTTACGCGCCATCTTCAGATATCTTTGGGTAAATTTTACGGAAATGTTTATTAAACTATCGATTAAATAACATATATGTGAGTCGTTTTTTGTTTTTCAGTTTTTTCTGAAAATATAGAACGAATTCCACATGCTCTTTTTTATTGACCGGTTCATGATGTATGTGGGGCTCCCTTCCATATTTTTCCTTGTGTATCGTACTCTACAGTTCTTTGCAGATGCTTTCAGGTGTCATTCCCGACTCAGAATACCCGTGGATTTGTTCTCTTTTATTTATCCATTGAATAACCGGGAAGGTTTTGAAAAAAGGATTGACATAAGATCCAAAACCGTATATATACGCAAGTGGTATTTTGATAATCCGGAATTTTCATGAAAGTTTGGTTAATAGCTGTGAAACGGATTTCGTCAGGGGTAAATCGGAACAGACCGGTAATTGCATGTTTATACAGAGAATGATACTGCATCTAACTCTTCTTCAGATGAATCACATTTCTAATATTCAGAATTTTCTCAAAAAATATCTGCTTGAAAAAAATCACTTATCAAATTTTATCTTTTTTTCCGATATATTTTTTGGAATTAAAATTTTTTATATTTTAGCAACTTAAAAGATGAAAACAAAGAATCGGACATATTGGTGTTGCTGGCATATGAAATTTACTTGCTGTAACCCGTATGTCTGGTAATAAATTGAATAAAATCGAACCGGGGCATGTTGGTTACAACATGCCTTTTTTTTAATATAAACTTAAACTTAAAAAGATGGCAAAGCAAGTAAAGATTTTTTTGGATGAAAAAGAGATGCCGAGGCAGTGGTACAATCTGGCAGCTGATCTGCCCAAGATGCCTCCGCCACCACTAGGACCTGACGGAAAGCCTGTCAATCCGGAAATGTTGGGAGCTATTTTCCCGATGAACCTGATTGAACAGGAAGTTTCTACACAGCGTTGGATTGATATTCCTGAAGGAATACTGGAGATACTGGTACGTTGGAGACCATCTCCGCTACAACGGGCAAGAGCGTTGGAAAAAGTCCTGGGCACACCGGCACGCATCTATTTTAAAAATGAGAGCGTATCGCCGGCCGGGAGTCATAAACCCAATACGGCTGTAGCACAGGCTTGGTATAACAAGGAATTCGGCGTAAAGAAACTGACAACTGAAACCGGAGCTGGCCAGTGGGGTAGTGCTTTGGCTTTTGCCTGCTCACTGCTAGGCTTGGAAGCAAAAGTCTTTATGGTGAGGATCAGTTTTGACCAGAAACCTTTACGGAAAATGATGATGCAGACCTGGGGAGCTAACTGTGTAGCCAGCCCCAGCAATGAAACAGCAGCGGGAAGGGCAGTACTGGAAAAAGATCCCGATACTCCTGGCAGCCTGGGAATAGCTATCAGTGAAGCTGTGGAAGAAGCTGTATCAGACAAGTCAGGTCAGACAAAATATTCCTTGGGAAGCGTACTGAACCATGTTCTCATGCATCAAACCATCATAGGCTTGGAAACAAAAAAACAACTTGAGATAGCTAACGAAAAGAAAGTGGATACGGTTATCGGATGTGTTGGCGGTGGTAGTAATTTTGCCGGACTTTCTTTCCCGTTTATGCTGGATAAGATTAACGGAGCAGAAATAGATATCATCCCTGTTGAACCGACATCCTGTCCGACCCTGACCCGGGCTCCCTATCATTATGATTTTGGCGATAACGCAGGCCTGACACCTTTACTGGCCATGCATACCCTGGGACATGGCTTCATCCCTCCACCCATACACGCCGGGGGGCTGCGCTATCACGGTGTTGCACCGCTGATCAGTCATTCCGTCAATCTGGGACTGGCCAAACCTATGGCCTTACATCAACTTGAATGCTATGAAGCTGCTATGCTGTTTGCAAGGACGGAAGGAATTATTCCAGCCCCGGAAACCAGTCATGCCATTGCAGCTTGCATCAGAGAAGCCAAGAAAGCTAAAGAAGAAGGGAAAGAAAAAGTTATTGTTTTCAACTTCAGCGGACACGGCCTGATGGATCTGACGGGATATGACAATTATATCCACGGCCGTTTGCATGATTATGCCCTTAGTGAAGAAGAACTGGAAAAATATACAGCAGAAATCATGCAATTTCCTACACCTCCTGAGTTGTAGAAAAATATCCGCAAAATATAAAGGCTTTTCCCGGACAGGATATAAACGGGAAAAGCTTTTTTGGTAACTTTACGGTTAAAAACAACAAGTTATGAACAGAAAAGATATTGATCTTTCCAAAATATTGGTGATAACGGTAAACCCTCGGGTGGATTATACAAAGATCGCTGTCTACAGGTTGGAAAAAACAATCTTTCTCAAAATGATCCGCCATACAAAGGATGAACTGGACCACTTTAACAGCATTATCGATCAGAAACAATTCAGAACAGATACAGTATTGCAGGCATTGAAAGAAAACGAAATCAACTTCAATGATATCAAGATGGTTATGGGCAGGGGAGGTCTTATCCATCCTGTTAAATCGGGTATCTATGAGGTGAATGAAAAGATGAAAAAAGACCTGAAAACGTTCAATGAACAGGTGGAAGATGTGGTAAACTTGGGAGGTCTGATAGCAGATACCTTGGCGAAATATTTTCCCAACGCCAAAGCCTATATTGCCGATCCTGTTGTTGTCGATGAATTTGATGAACTCGCCCGCGTATCCGGCCATCCTTTGTTTGAAAGAAAATCCATTTTCCATGCCCTGAATCAGAAATATGTGGCCAGGATGTATGCCAAGTCAATAGGGAAGAAATATGAAGACTTGAATCTGATTGTGGTGAACTTGGGTGGAGGTATTACCGTCGGCATGCATAATCACGGAAAAGTTATTGATGCAACTTACGGATATGACGGGGATGGTCCATTCTCGGTTATAGGAAGTGGTTCCCTGCCTGTTGGAGATGTAATCAGAGCTTGCTTTAGCGGGAAATATACCATGGAAGAGATGCTTGAAATGGTTCGTGGCAAAGGTGGAATGGTGGCTTATCTTAATACCGACAGCGGTTACAATGCAGAAAAAATGATTGAAGAAGGGAATGAGAATGCCAGGTTTATCTTCGAAGCCATGGCTTATCAGGTGGCCAAAGAAGTAGGAGCTATGTATATGACCATTACCGAACCTGTCGATTCAATCCTGGTCACGGGACCAATGGCCAACAGTAGGACACTCATGCGGTATCTGATGGAAAGACTGCCAAAAGTCTCGGAGGTTCATGTGTATCCCGGAGATGACGAACTGGAAGGATTGGCTTATTACGCATATCTTTATTTGAAAGGAGAAATAGATTTGCAGGAATATAACCCATCCTGATCTGTCTTTTATGCCTTCCAAATTTGATGTAATCCTAAAAATGATTATTTTCCATCCGAGGGGGTGTTTGTTAACCCACACGGAACTTTTTATCCCCGGGGTCAAAACACCTCCCGTAATGAATATATGTAAAAAGTTGAAACATACGTCATCGGCAGTATAACAAAAAGTACTTCTTATAGTCCGTTTTTCCGGAATAACTATTATTTTCATTAATAGTAATCCCAGAAAAAAAAGTATCCCTTGTATGAGGAGAATATACACGGACCGGTCAGATAGCAACAGCAACTTAGAAAGGACATAAACAATAGCAAATAGAGGAGATCAAACAATAACTGCTTTCAACGAAAAGGGATGCATTCTTTGTATATGAACTGGATACGATACAAAAAGCCGGGATCAAGCTTTTTACCGATGAAATTTCCGTTTTTGAAAAAGAAGCCAGTTATTATTTCCGGGATGCACAGCAAAATGGAAATATGATCGCCCTGAAGGTGGCTATTGAGCTTTCAAGAGAAAAACTTATGGAAGAAAAAAAATTCGGAATGGATATCCCAGAACAATTGGCTGAACAAAAATAACAGGGATTGATCTGTCTACCCGGAAAAAATTGCTTGACTTGACAGCCTGAATTATATGTTGGGTGAATGGGAGATGAACAAAAAGATCTCCTAATGGAAGATGAACAGCAACTACAACAGAAGTTAGCACAGAAAGAGGAACATTTGCAGCAATTTGAGAACCACCTTTAACAATTGCAGGAGATGTTTGTCTATAAACCTTTCCCAAAGTATACTTCAAAAGAGACAACCAACCCCGGGAAATAATCAAAAAAACATTAGGAGGAAACCGTGTCGCAATTGTTTCAATAAAATATGCTATTTTTAACCAATATGTTTTGGAATAATTCGACCCGGATGAAAAGAAAATGGAAAATATTTACTGGCACAATTGTTTTACTTCCATTGATATTCATCCTTCCCGGATTGGTTACTCCAAAGATCAAAATTAAAACGAATACACGTATCAAACAATCACTTACCAAGGTCTTTGTCATTTTGGGCAATCCTGTCAGGCTTTCGGAATGGATGGATGGGCTTGAAAAAATAGAACATATTTACGGACTGCCATTTTCCGAAGGAAGTAAATACCGTTTCACGTATACTGTTGGAAATTCTAAGCTGTCAGCTGTTGAAGAAATCGTAAAAGTAGACTGGAAAAAACGATTGGTGATAGATGTTAAAATGTCTAAGTGCGATATTTATATGGACATGTACTTTTTTCAAATGGACAATTATTCTGAGATCCTTGTGACGTATACACTGTCAGGAAATGATCCTGTTGCCCGGTTAATGCTCCCATGGATGAAACCTATGATAAAAAAGAAATTGAAGAAAGGGATGAACCGATTCAGGGAAATGATGGAAAAAACAAACTTATGAAACGTCCATGATAAAATAATTATGATTTTAACACACACGTGCATAATTATTTTATCATGGTAAGTTCCATCTGACCTTTAAAAAATAAAAATAAACAGATGAAACGAACATGAATTTTTTTAATCCGCCAAAAGGCGGACAAGAAAATAAATTTCTCGTCGCCGGCGCCGAAAATATTATTAACAATCCCATGATGATATCCTGTCTGCTTACAGCGGGGAGATTCATTCAAAAATTCACAAAGGAAAATGATTAAAAAAATTCATGGGAGAGTGAACCGGGCAAAGCGAGCTCACGAACAGTTTTACTGTGAGTAACCGGTTACACGGGTGAAGAAAATTTTTAATCAGATGAAAAACTTTTAAATGATTCCACCCAAAATAAACATCACAGATAGAGTTTTTGTTTACGGGAATTGGGGGTTTCTCTTAGATACTAAGATGCCCCTTTGAAGGGGCATCTTTTCCACTAACCCTAATACACTGTCTTAAAATTCTGCCGGTTCAATATAAACCATACAACCATTAATAATCAGCCGGCAAACATTGGTAACATCAAGAGTAATTGGACGTGTACTAATGCTAATAAAGTGTCAAACCTTTAAATTTAGATGTAGCATGACTGGAAAAGGTTGCGTAGTTTTGTGAAAAATGTCATTTATTTATTTTTGAGGACGAGCTTAGCAAAAAGTCACGTTAGGTATTGAACGGTTCAAAAAAAAGTGATTTTATCATCTGATACGAAGGAATATAAACGAAACGGAAAATGGAAAGCCAGGTGATTGCTTAAAGCAAATCTGTTTGCATTTAATATGTTAAACTGGACTCATAAATGTTTTTTGCAAGATATAAATTTATATGGATTTAACTTTTCCCTGTATGTATTTATGCATTCCGGCGGCAGCTTTTCTTCCGTCCCCCATGGCAAGGATTACAGTAGCTCCGCCACGTACAATATCTCCACCTGCGAACAGATCTGGTATGGAAGATTGCATGGTATCTTTATCGACGACAATAGTTCCCCATTTTGACATTTTCAGATCTGGCAGAGCATTAGGAATTAATGGGTTGGGAGACACTCCGACAGCAACAATAACCAAGTCCACATCAATGCTGAATTCCGAATCTTTGATGGGTATGGGACGTCTTCTCCCTGAAGCATCAGGTTCGCCCAGTTCCATTTTTTGTAACTTCATTCTGTTTACGCGACCTTGCCCATCGGCAAAGTATTCAAGAGGATTGTGTAGGACAAGAAATTCAATACCTTCTTCTTTCGCATGTTTTATTTCTTCGATACGCGCAGGCATTTCTTTCTCCGAACGACGGTAAACGAGAATGGCTCTGTCTGCTCCCATACGCTTGGCTGTCCGGACAGAGTCCATGGCCGTATTTCCACCTCCGATGACGGCAACCACTTTTCCACGCAAAATAGGTGTATCATAATTAGCATCTGCCGCATGCATCAGGTTGATACGGGTAAGATATTCATTGGCAGAATAAACCCCAATATGATTTTCTCCCGGTATACCCATAAAGCGAGGAAGACCGGCGCCACTGCCAATAAAGAAAGCTTTAAAACCTTCATTTCTCAGGTCATCGATAGAAGCCGTTTTCCCTACTACAAAATTAGTCCGGAATTTAACACCCATTTTACGCAGACTTTCTATCTCTACGTCAATAACTTCATTAGGCAGTCTATATTCAGGGATCCCATACTTCAGTACGCCACCGATTTCGTGAAGCGCCTCAAAAACCGTAACATCATAACCGAATTTTACAAGATCGCCGGAAGCGGCCAGGCCGGCAGGTCCTGAACCGAACACTGCAACTTTTACTCCGTTACACTTTGAAATCTCCGGTACGGATATTTTCCCACTGTTGCGTTCATAGTCAGCTGCAAATCTTTCAAGGTTACCTATGGCAACGGGGGACTTTTTCAGTTTTACCGTATAGAAACAACTGGCTTCACATTGGACTTCCTGTGGACAGACCCGTCCGCATACTGCGGGCAGAGCATTGGTCTCTTTCAGGACAACTGCAGCTCCCAAATAATCCTTTGCTTCTATTTTCTTAATGAATTTAGGGATATTGATCCCGACGGGACACCCTGTGATACACGTAGGATCGGGACAGTCCAGACAGCGGCGAGATTCGACAAGAGCTTGTTCTTCTGTGAGTCCCAGGTTGACTTCCAGATAATTATGACTTCGCTCCTCGGGATCTTGTTCAGGCATATGAACCCGCTCAAGAGAAGTTCTTTCTTTGGCTTTCATCGACTTACGCAGTTCGTCCCGCCAGGGTTGGTTTCTTTCTTCTTTCAGATATTCAACAATATTTTCCATTTTATTGTACTGTTTTTAAATACCGTTCATATGCTTCAGCTTCTTCTTTTTTATATGATCCCAAGCGCTGGAGCATTTCATCAAAATTCACCTGGTGGGCATCAAATTCAGGTCCGTCGACGCATACAAAGCGAGTCTTGCCTCCGACAGTAACCCGGCAGGCACCACACATACCTGTCCCATCAACCATGATAGTGTTCAGACTGGCAATTGTGGGAATATTATACTTTTTGGTTGTCAGGGCTGCAAATTTCATCATGATGGCAGGTCCAATGACTACTGAAAGATTCACTTTCTCCCTTTGTATGACTTCTTCCATACCAGCCGTTACGAGACCTTTTTTTCCATATGATCCATCATCGGTCATAACGATCACTTCGTCGGAAAACTTACGCATCTGTTCTTCAAGGATCACCAGATTCTTGGTACGTGCGGCAAGGACTGTCACTACCTTATTCCCGGTCTTTTTAAAACCTTCCACAATAGGTAACAAAGGAGCAATTCCGACACCGCCACCTGCACAAAGCACAGTACCTACATATTCAATATGAGTGGCTTTACCCAGCGGTCCAACCACATCATGAATGGCCTGACCGGAATCCATAGCCAGCAACTTTGCCGTAGTAACTCCCACACGCTGAACAACCAACGTGATTGTACCCCTATCTTTATCTGAAGAAGCAATGGTTAAAGGAATACGTTCCCCTTTTTCATCCAACCGGATAATGACGAAATTCCCGGGCTTTCTGTTTTTGGCTATTTCTGGTGCTTCAATAACAAATTTGCAGATATTTTCGGAAAAAAATTCCTTTGCAATAATTTTATTCATTCTTATTTGATTCAGTATTGATTATTTATATACAATTTTTCTAATTTAAGGTGACAAAATTAGAAAAAATACGTTTCAGTGTATTGATTACTAGTAGTTATATTTTTTTTACCTGTAAATCAGTTTATGTAATTGTATAATAAATATATAGCCGGTAAAACGTGCTGACAAACATATTTCCGGATTCTTATTAAAAGGCAAAACCAATCTGAAAATAACCGACTGCACCACTAATTTCTCCTGCTTTTGACAAAGAGACTTTTATTGGCCCAATGGGCGTTAAGTAACCCAAAGATATTTCAACTCCCGTTATCATATAACGATTATTCAACACATCCGGGATATTGGTAGCCGTGGTGCCTATGTTCCCGTTTAGTCCAATAAATAAATTCTTTATGAGTTTATATTGCAGGTCCATCCGGTAAAAAAATAAACTTTTACTACTGATTTCAAGAAGTTTATATCCCGGAAAAGGAACATTTCCGTAATTCGTAAAATCAGTCTGTCCGCCAATCCAGTATAAATATTGGAAAGGAATGGAATCACCGGAAGTAATACCTCCAAATATCTCATTAACCATCGAAAAATGATTGGAAAATGATAATGGTTTCTGAAACTCAAGGTTCAAATAATTTACAGGATGAAAATAGCGATTGCTGGATACTTTTCCCACACCTCTAAGCCTGACTCCGGTAGTAGGAAAAACAGGGCGATTGCGAGTATCCATGTTGATGTCGGCAAAAATACCCCAGAAATTATCTCTGACTGTGCCAAAATTAATCTCTGATATCCTTGGCTGAATAGCGGTATGATTCATTTCACCTCCAAGTCTGAATAAAACCAAATTGTTGAATCTGGACTGGAGAAACATACGAAGGTAAGATATAAAATAAGTATAGCTGGCTGTGCGATTTCTGGCCACATCATAATTATACGCTTCAAGAAAATTACCTGAAATTTCAAATCCCGGTGCCATCACTGCTCCTTTATCCAGAAAATAATTTATATCAAGGCCGGGGTTTTTCCCAAGTTCTCCCGTCATTGACAATTTTGACCCTTTTATTGGGATATTCAAGAACGTAGTGTTGAGCGAAAAAACGGTTTTATAATCAGAATCATAATAAAAACCTACATTGAACCGGTTACCTTCTTTTTCTCTAAAGTGAAAAATTACCTGTGCCCCGTCACCTTCCGGTACAAGGGAAAAGGTGACTTTTTCGAAATAGTTGGAAGCATAAAAATTTTCTGCACCCTTTTGCAAATCCGACGGCTTTACCCATTGCATGGCATGAAAATTCAAAGAAGAATTAACCAGTCGCTTGGAGAGTTGCTTAAGGCCATCCATTTTAATGGATTTCACATAAATAGAATCAGGCCTGTCAGAATGTCTTTTTTGAACATGTCTGCCAAGACGGTATAATGAATCTGCCAGGCGACGTATTTCCGGCAATTTTGCCCGAGCGGCTTCTTCTCCATATGCGATCAACGAATCAAAATCGGTAAAATTCGAAATGCCCAGTCCTTTCAGATCGGGATGAATATAAAGATCAACCTTTTTAAGACTTTCCTGCCGTACCATACTGGCATAGTAAAACACGGCATCTTCCATTACCGACACCAAATTGGGTTTATATTCAGGATTTTTTTTCTGATGACCGACATCTATGCCAATGATGATATCAGCTCCCGCATCCAGCACATTTCTAACAGGAAAATTATCTACCACTCCTCCGTCAACCATTCTGTTTCCATTTATTACAATAGGTTCAAAAACAGAGGGTATGGACATACTGGCACGCATAGCATCGGCAAGATCACCATGGTGAAAAACAATCTCTTTATTATTATCAATATCCAAAGCCACACACAAAAACTGTATGGGTAATTTGTTAAAATCACGTATTTCGTATACCGGTGCTGTCAATGTGTGCAATAGATTCTCAATATGTTGTCCCCGTATAATACCGGCGGGGAGAGTAATTCCCTTTTTACTAACCGGAAAGGATAACATAAAACGGTCCCGGTCTTTCTTTTCTGTAATGGACAAGTACTCTCTTTTGATGAAATCAGAAAGTAAATATCCCCAATCCTGCCTCCTGATAAGATTTATTAGGGTGTCCACAGGTATTCCGGATGCAACCAATCCTCCTACAATTGCTCCCATGCTGGTACCTCCGATAATATCAAAAGGAATACCTTCTTTTTGTAACACTTTCATAGCTCCCAGATGGGCAAATCCTTTGGCTCCGCCACCGCTTAATACCAGACCAACCTTTGGTGTATCATGAGGAGGAGAGTGTTGACCTCTTAAGGAAAATCCTAAACAAATGTTAAAACAAAGAAGTAGAACGATAAACAATCCGGTTTTCATAAAAGGGTACAATGAAAAATTCAAGAATGATTATTACAAACCTACATAAATTTTTTCATGCAGATAGTGTATATTTATATGAAAAGAACATGAATTTTTTAAGAGTGAACCGGGCACAGCGAGTTTACGAAAAGTTTTACTGTGAGTAACCAGTTATACGGGGGAAGAAAATTTTTATTTTCTTCATTGAAAATAAAAATTTTTAAAAACACATGAAAAACTTATAAACAGGTTCTCATAAAGAGATCCCTGCCTTCCAGTAAGTAGGCCTTTGGTACTTCTGGCCATTAAAAATTAATTTTTTTTTTTCAGAAGAAAAATACTCATCTTGCAGATGAACCTAAAAAAATAAATACAATGATAAAGAATAAAACTAAGAAATTTTTTATTATCCTGGGATTAGCCTTGCTGAGTATGGCTGTTCATTCCCAAATTAGTCTTAACCATATATTTGGTAATAATATGGTTTTGCAGCGTGATAAACCGGTGAAAATATGGGGATGGGCTGCCCCGGGAGAAAATGTAACGATTAAATTTGCCGGACAAGTAAAATCGTCGATTACTTCAGATGAAGGCGAATGGGTTATATACCTTGATCCAATGTCTGCAAATGCAGTTCCTCAGGATTTTGTAGTCGTTGGAGATAACAGCTCGGTGACTTTTAATAATGTGCTGGTTGGTGATGTATGGATACTCGGAGGGCAAAGCAATATGGAGTTTGATCTTGCCCGCATATATAATGGTGATGCTGAAGTTGTATCTGCAAATTTTCCCCTTATTCGTCTTATGACAATACCAAGAGCAGTAAGTCATATACCACTTAAAGATTTTAAACCATTAAATGAGTATGATAGCTGGAATAACCGTTATGAAAAAAAAGGTTATTGGTTCATTTGTTCACCTGAAACAGTGAAGACTTTTTCAGGACTTGGTTATATTTTTGGAAGGCGTATTCAAATGGCTTCTAAAATACCGATTGGTTTAATTGATGTATCAAGGGGGGGGACTACTGTTGAAGCATGGATGTCAACAAAAACGTTATCTGAGACTTTAGAAAACAAGAAACTCCTAAAGTTATGGGAAGATAAGATAGCTGCCTATGACCCTGAAGAGAATCTTAAAAAAAAGATTAGAAATTGGGAGAAACGTACTGCAAGCAGAAAAAAATTGGGCCAAAAACCAAATCCAAAACCTGTAAAACCAGATCCCGGCCCGGCTTTGAATCAAAACCGTCCGGGATCCTGTTATAATGGCATGTTGAGTGTTTTCGCCGGCCTAACTGTTAAGGGAGTTATATTCCATCAAGGTTATAATAACGCTTTATCTGATGCACGACCCAAATTATATGCCTTAAATTTTAAATTATTGATAAAAGACTGGCGAAAGGCTTTTAATAATGATAAAATGCCATTTTGTATTGTTGAATTTAGTGCGGGAGGAACTCCACAGACATTAGATAATTTTGAGGAGAGTATGATTGATGCTGCACCCTTCATAAGAGAAGGTCAGTTTAAGGCATATAAAGATATGGATAATGTCGGTTATGTGTGTGCCTATGATCAGCAGGTAAATTGGTATCATCCTCAGAAAAAGGTTGAGATAGGAGAAAGAATTGCCCGCTGGGCAATGTCAACTCAGTATGGTTTTGACCTGGGATGGGAACCTGCTGAATATACTAATGTTGAAAAACTGAAGGATAAAATTATTATAACTTTTAGCAAAGAAATAAAAACTTCTGATGATAGACCTTTTGAGGGTTTTGCCATAGCGGGAATTGATCGGCATTTTTATCCGGCAGAAGCAAAATATGTAGCGTTAGGAAAAAATAATAAAGGAGAGATTATTTATGACAAAAAGAAATTAGAGATATTCAATAAGCTTGTCCCTGAGCCAAAAGAAGTCAGGTATGCCTGGGCAAGAAATCCCATCGGAAATGTTGTTAATAATACTATGCATGAAAGAATCATCCCGTTGCCATTATTCCGAACAGATAAATGGGATTATCCGGAGGCGCCATATGATGTTAACGAAATGATAAAGCATAGAAAAAATTTAAATATGCTGCGCCGGGAGTCGAAAGAATGGGCACACTTAAGGATAATTCAGGAGGCAGAACAGGTACTGAAAGAAAATAAATTAGAGCTAAAATAAAATTTTACCTATTTTTAGTGCTTCTATTGGTCTCTTCTTAGTCTAAATTGGAAATACATATGTGTAAAGCATGCACATTTGGGATGTATTGATAAAGTAACCTGATTGTTGATAATCAGTTTAGTGTGTTGATAAATAGAGAATAAACAGGGCCGGAAATGTAAAAAAAAGATAAATTGCAGTCAAAAAGTTTGTATATAATGTACGATAAACCGATGTAATAAGTAAATGAAACGAACACAACGAGCTTGCGAACAGTTTTACGGTGAATAGCCGGTTCCGGTTACATGGATGAAGAAAATTTTTTTTTCTTCATTATTATTGATAAAGTAAAAATTTTTAAACAACAGTTGAAAATGAAAAAATTTCTTGTTACACTATTCGCTATTGTTCTTGTTATTTCTTGTTCTACCAATAAAAAAGCTAATGATCGTTTATTATTATGGTATGATCATCCTGCTTCGAATTGGGATGAGGCCTTACCTATTGGAAATGGACGTTTGGGGGCTATGGTGTTTGGCGGAATAAAACACGAACGGTTACAGTTAAATGAAAGTACTCTTTATTCTGACGAACCCGGACAAAGGGATGTTAAGATTGATATTACAAAAAGATTTGACGAAGTCAGACAGCTCATGAAGGAAGGACATTTTGACAAGGTTAACAAAATAGTGGCTCACGAATGGATTGGCAGGTGTCAACCTTGTTATCAACCTTTTGGGGATATTTATATTGATTTTGATTTTGATCCTGGAGAAAAGGCTGAAAATTACCGGCGAGAACTTGATTTATCTAATGCTATATGCAAAACCAGTTATCAGATTGGGGGCGTGTCCTATTCCCGAGAGGTATTTGCCTCATTCCCTGATCATGTAGTTGTAATGTTTATAACTGCCAAGCAAAAAAAGTCGATTAATTTTTCAGTCAGACTTGAAGGAGCTCATCCTACGGCATTTTCTTATATAGATAGTAACACAATAATTATGAAAGGTCAGGCTCCTGCATTGGCGGTACGTCGTACAATAAAGCGAATACAAAAATGGGGAGATCAATGGAAATATCCCGAATTGTTTGACAAAAAAGGAAATCCTAAGCCCAACACAAGTGTGGTAATGTACGGCGATAAACTAAATGGAAGAGGAATGCCTTATGAGGGTCGCCTTATAGTTATACCTGTGCGAGGACAAATTGTTAAAAAACAGGATAAACTTGTTGTTAGCAAAGCAGATAAGGCATTATTGGTTTTTACAGGACATACGGGGTTTAACGGATTTGATAAAAGTCCAAGCCATGAAGGCGTTGATCCTTCAATTAAGACAATTACTGATTTAAAAAATGTTGCAAATACATCCTATGAGGAACTCAAAAAAAATCATATAACGGATTATAAAAGACTTTTTGACAGAATGTCCATTTCCATTGGGACTGTCAGTGAACAGAGTAAAATGCCTACTGATAAAAGAATTCAACTCTTTAATAATGGGAAAGATCCTGCTTTATGTGGATTGTTTTTGCAATATGCCCGTTATTTGACCATTGCAATTTCCCGACCGGGATCTCAGCCTATAAATCTTCAGGGGATGTGGAATGATAAAATTATTCCCCCCTGGGCCAGTGGTTATACATTGAATATAAATACGGAAATGTTTTATTGGCCAACCGAAGCAGCAAATCTGAGTGAATGTACTGAACCTATCCATCGTTTTATCCGTGAGTTGTCTGTAAGTGGTAGTGAGGTAGCCAGAAACATGTATCATCGCAATGGATGGGTAGCTCATCACAATACAACTATATGGCGTAGTGCCCAGCCCGTGGATAATGTTTGTTGTTCTTTCTGGCCTCTTGGTGCGGGTTGGCTATGTCAGCAATTGTGGACACATTACAGATATACCAAAGATAAAGATTTTCTGGCAGAGAACTGGCCTGTAATGAAAGGAGCTGCTCAATTCTTAAGCGAATGGCTTGTGAAAACAACTGATGGTTTTTTGACAACACCAATCGGAATGTCACCTGAAAATGCCTATTATCCTGACAAGGCTGACTATACAACTCCTTTTTGCGAGGGCCCAACAATGGATATAATGATTATTAAGGAATTGTTTGATCATTGTATAAAAGCTTCGAAAATTTTGAATGTTGATGAAGATTTTGCTCGGAGATTAGCACGCCAGAAAAGTCAGTTAAGACCATATAAAATTGGATCTAAAGGACAATTATTGGAGTTTGATAAAGAGTATAAAGAGGTAAATCCACATCACAGACACATCTCCCATTTATATGCTTTGATGCCAGGAAATGAAATTACGAAAAGTTCCACCCCTAAGCTTTTTGAAGCAGCCAGACGGGCACTGGAAATAAGGGGAGATGGCGGAACAGGATGGTCTTTGGCATGGAAATCTGCTTGTTGGGCAAGATTGAAAGATGGTAATCATGCTTATAAATTAATAAATAACTTGTTTGTAGAGGGAAATAGCAAAAAAGCAGGACTTTTGCCCAATTTGTTATCTTCTTGTCCACCCTTCAATATTGATGCGAATTTTGGAGGGGCTGACGCTATTATTGAAATGTTGATGCAGGACCATGAATCTATTGAAAAGGATGGGCAAAGTTATCCTGTTGTGGAAATTTTACCTGCATTACCGGATAGTTGGAAAAAAGGATACATAAAAGGATTGCGTGCTGCTAATGGATTTATTTTATCCATTCAATGGGATAATAATGAGGCCGGGAAAATAGTTGTTAAATCTTTACTTGGAGAAAAATGTATTTTACGTTATAAACAAAGAGATCATTTAATAGATTTAAAAAAAGGAGAAGAAAAAGTTTTTACTTTTTATTGATTGAATAACCCTGCCGTGCTTTGTTGCCGAGATCTCCTCCAAAGGCTTTGGCCGCCGGTGGAAGCTGTGACTTATCTTTTACAACTGGAAAATACATATATCAGAAATATACCGCGGTCAAACAAATCTTTGGCACTACATGGTTGTGGGTTTCAATTTTCGGATTATAGGAGATAGCACCATCCCAACATTCTGAAATACAGATGAACAGATTCCCTGTGCTTCTGCCATGAGAATCACTATCTGAACATCTTTTTCAATTGTTACTTTCTGTAAACTCTTGAGATTTTATTTGATATCGTTCCACTTCAGATTAAGCCCGGCTTTCTCAAGTCATTTGTCCAGCTCTTTTCGCAAAACAAGAGCCGGAACACTGCAAAAAACATATCCCCGGATCAAAACACTCCGAACAAAGCTTGTTCGGATGTGTTGCAATAAAGACTGGAGAAAAAGCTGAACCCTACCCGGTTTGTGTCTATTTTGCGTTCGAGGTGTAATACCGGCTCTCCGGGCTGCATCTGCAAAAACGCGGCGATCTGTTCATCGGCTTCAATGGCCCATAATCGTTGTTCACCACCGGTCACCTCGATTTGATAATTGCTGCGCAGGGTGTCAAACAACGACCTGTTTTCAAAAGACCGTGAAGTAAAACGGGGCAGGTTGATATTAGGCAAATAGGTAATATCAAAAAACAAAGGTTTTCCGTCTATCAGACGTAATCTTTCCATATAGATACATCCCGATTCCCGCACATGCTCCGGAAGAGGAAAGAAAAATGACTCATCCCAGGGCCGGATCTCCGGTTTTACCAAGATACGTGTTTTCAGATCGCGGTTGCCCAATGCCGAAGTAGTCCCGGCTATAGATAAAATACCAATACCTTTCGGCAACGGATGAACAATACTGCCTTTTCCTTTTTGTTTCTTGATAAATCCGTCCTTTACCAATTCGTCCAATGCATGACGGACAGTAGGACGTGTTAATCCATAGGTGGCACAAAGTTCATTCTCGGAAGGTAAAAGATCTCCCTCCTTATATACCCCTTCCACAATATGCTTACGCAGGATCTCATATAACCTGCGGTATTGAGGCATGGATGTGTGTTCCTTCATGACCTGTTTATTAGACCGGAACAACCGGATTTAAAGATCAAAGATAATTTATTTTTTTGGGAAAAAGAAATCATGTTATGATATATCGCCGGACATGTAAATATATATATTTTATTATATTTTGTAAAAGACTGTATATTAGATTATAATAACTTTTCTTGAAAATTTTTATTATTAACTTGTATTTACAAGTAAAATGTCATACATTTGTCTCGTTCTTTAAATAAACAATGTAAAAAATGGCTGAACCTGTCATCATGCCCAGGCAAGGGCAAAGCGTTGAAACCTGTTTGATCACCAAATGGTTTAAAGAAAAAGGGGATAAAGTGGAAGAAGGAGATCTCCTGTTTTCCTATGAAACTGATAAGGCTGCTTTTGATGAAGAAGCCAAAACCTCCGGAATTTTGCTGGATATTTTTTACCAGGAGGGAGATGAGGTGCCTGTATTG
>DRPN01000031.1 GCA_011374625.1 Bacteroidota bacterium | reverse complement strand
GTACTGGGTTATACCGCAATAGCCCTGGAACATCCCATAAAAGTTGATAAAGCAGCTTCTGCACTTATCACCAGCGTTGTGCTCTGGGTCTTGTTTATGATCGGATCTCATGAGATTCTAACCGGACCAGGAAAGACCTTTTTCCAGGAATTTTTGGGCAAGAATCCCGACCTGGCCCGTCTACCCGAACACAAACAATTTCTAAAGTTCATTGTAGACCACGAGATCATACATCATCTGGGAGAGATTTCAGAGATTCTGTTTTTTCTGTGGGGTGCCATGACTATTGTGGAAACCGTTGATTCCCATAACGGCTTCAAGATCATTACGGACAAGATCAGTACCACCAATAAGGTCAAGCTTTTATGGATACTTTCCTTCCTCACGTTCTTTATGTCTGCCGCCCTTGACAACCTGACTTCTACCATTGTGATGGTGACACTCCTGAATAAGCTGATCAAAGAAAAGAAAGACCGTTGGTTTTTTGCCAGTATGATCGTTATTGCTGCCAATGCCGGGGGGGCCTGGTCACCTATTGGTGATGTGACCACCATTATGCTTTGGATCGGCGGGCAGATCACGGCCTGGGGTATTATCAAAGGAATATTCCTGGTCAGTCTGGTAAACATGCTGATTCCGTTGATTATCGTTTCTTTCTTTGAGAAAGGGCATTATGAACCTCCGAAAGTCCCGGAGGATGATCCCAACACTGCATCACACAAAGGCGAACGAAACCTTATCTTCTTTCTGGGCGTAGGAGCCTTGCTGTCCGTGCCGGTATTCAAAACCGTCACGCACCTGCCGCCATACATGGGCATGTTGGGGGGGCTGTCTATCCTCTGGATCATCACCGACCTGATTCACCGGAAAGCCAATCCCGATAAGAAAAAACAGTGCATGATCACTTCCGTGCTGAAAAAGATCGATGCTCCTACTATCTTCTTTTTCCTGGGTATATTGAGTGCAGTGGCAGCCCTTCAGTCAGCCGGACATCTGCATTTGCTTTCCACGTATCTGGATGAAAAACTACATAATATTTATTTCATTGATATGGCCATAGGACTGCTCTCCGCCATCGTTGACAATGTGCCCCTGACCGCCGGGGGAATGGGCATGTATCCTATTCAGGAACCGCATATGCTTCAGACCATAACCGACCCGACCACCCTGGCCTGGGCTCAGAATTTTGTACAGGACGGATTGTTTTGGGAGTTTCTGGCCTATACCGCCGGGACGGGTGGAAGCATCCTGATCATCGGATCGGCTGCCGGTGTGGCTGCTATGGGACTGGAAAAGATAGACTTTATCTGGTATCTTAAGCGTATGAGCCTGCTTGCCCTTTCAGGTTTTTTGGGTGGATCACTGATATATTATCTGATTAAATAAATAAGACTAAAAGTATGAATCATTACGAGATATAATATTTCCTGTTATATCTCGTTTTTTTTATAATTTCGTAAAAAATGTAAAACCTATGAACCTGACAATGATCTTTGCACAAATTTCCGTGGCTGACACGGCGGCACAAGGTGCCGGACAAGTAACCATGTCTTACTGGGATCTGGCCATGAAAGGAGGTTGGGTAAATCTTGTTATCTTCCTGCTCTCGCTGATTGCGATTTATATTTTCTTCGACCGTTATTTTGTGATCAGGAAAGCTTCCATGGAAGACAACAACCTGATGAACCGTATCAAGGACTATATCCATGAAGGGAAAATCGAATCAGCCATGGCATTGTGTCAATCCCAGGATCATCCGGTAGCCCGCATGTTGGAAAAAGGGATACGCCTCATCGGCCGCCCTATTCAGGATGTGCATGCAGCCATTGAAAATGCAGGACGCCTGGAAATATACAATCTGGAAAAAGGCCTTCCCGCCCTGGCTACCGTTGCCGGCGGTGCTCCCATGCTGGGATTCCTGGGCACCGTTATTGGCATGATCATGGCTTTCTATGATATGGCAAATGCCGGTAACAACGTAGATATTACCACACTGTCTAACGGCATCTATACCGCACTGGTCACCACCGTGGCAGGATTGATCGTTGGTATTATTGCGTATTTTGCCTATAACATTTTAGTAGCACGTGTCGAAAAAGTGGTGTTCCAGCTGGAAGCCCGTACCTCGGAATTTATGGATATCCTGAATGAACCGGTTGAGTAAGTATAGTAAATTCAGCATTTTACCTATCTAATATGGCCATACAATCAAGAAATAAAATAAGCCCTTCGTTCAGCATGTCAGGGATGACCGATATCATCTTCCTGTTGCTGATCTTTTTCATGATCTCTTCCACCCTAATCAGTCCTACCGCCCTGAAACTGCTGTTGCCGAGAAGTGCCAACCAGACCTCCGCAAAGCCGTTCACCACCGTCTCTATCACCAAGGATCTGAAATATTACATTGAAGACAAACCGGTAGCCATCAATGACCTGGAGAGGGCTCTGCAACAAAAAATAGGCAACAACAAGGACATTTATATCTCCCTGCATGTTGACAGGACCATCCCCGTGCAGTATGTGGTAGATGTAATGAACATTGCCAAACGGAACGGTTACAAACTGGTGCTGGCTACCACAGCGCGATAATTATGCCCGGCAGCAATAAACATACAAGAGGAATAGTAGCCACGATTATTTTTCATGGCACACTTATTCTTTTGCTGGTTTTTTTCGGGTTGCATGCTCCTTTTCCTCCTCCTCAGGAAGAAGCTTTACTGATCAACTTCGGCACGGATAATACCGGAGGGGGTCTTCTCGAACCAGCACCTGCCCTTCCTGCCAGCCTTCCTCCACCATCAAAAACACCCCCAAAAACTACGGAGACTTCAAAAGAAAAGATCCTGACTCAGGATATTGAAGAAGCTGCCGCGGTGGAATCGGGAAAAGAAACAAAACCCAAAAAACCCACAGCGGAAGAATTGCGTAAAAAAAAACAGGCTGAAGAAGCCCGGAGAAAACAGGAAGAAGCACTCCAAAAGAAAAGGCAGGAAGAACTGGAAAGAAAACGCAAGGAAGAAGAGGAGCGTAAACGCCGTGAGGCAGAAGAACGGAAAAAACAAGAGATTCTGCGACGCACAAAGAACGCTTTCGCCAATGCCCAGGGTACCGCCAATACGGCCTCTGAGGGAGAAACAGGAGGGAAAGGCAACCAGGGAAACCCTGAGGGCTCGGTGCAGGCGGGCACGCACTCAGGCACCCCCGGTACCGGTAACGGCGGGGTGTCTTACAGTCTGGGCGGCAGGACCCCTCAGAAACTGCCTCTGCCCCAATACAATTATCAGGTTGCCGGAATCGTGGTGGTGGAAGTGACGGTTGACCGCAACGGCAATGTCACCAAGGCAACCCCCGGAGTGAAAGGGTCCACCACCCTCAACCAGGATCTCCTGAACGCAGCAAAAAAAGCGGCCCTGGCCTCCAAATTTGATCGTAAACCCGACGCTCCGGCGTTCCAGAAAGGAACCATCACCTACAAGTTCATCCTGCAATAACCCGAAGCGGTTTCCTTTGCCATTGGCCGTTAACAATGCTAACCAAAGAACAAAAAAAATGAAAAAGGTTTTTCTCATTGCGGCAGGGGTAGCACTCCTGCAGGGAGTATCGCCTGCTCAGGACCGGATCACAGGGCGGGTCTTCGCCACCCGCTCTGAAGTAATTGCCCGTCACGGGATGGCTTGCACCAGTCACCCGCTGGTCACCCAGACAGCCCTCGACATCTTAAAAAAAGGAGGCACAGCAGTAGATGCGGCTATTGCTGCCGATGCCCTGCTGGGCCTGGTCGAACCTACCGGCAGCGGCATAGGCGGGGATCTTTTTGCCATTGTATGGGACACCAAAACAAAAAAACTCTACGGTCTCAACGGCAGTGGACGCTCCCCAAAATCACTCACCCTGGATTATTTCATACAACATGGATACACCCATATCCCTGCTCACGGGCCCTTGCCGGTGACGGTACCCGGATGTGTGGACGGATGGTTTGCCCTTCACGATAA
The DNA here is from genome assembly GCA_011374625.1 of Bacteroidota bacterium. Lineage (GTDB taxonomy): Bacteria > Bacteroidota > Bacteroidia > Bacteroidales > VadinHA17 > DRPN01. Next base: position 45,005 of record DRPN01000031.1, on the reverse strand, counting down.
GTTCGGCAATCTGCCTATGAAAGAGATCCTGCAACCGGCCATCAACTATGCCCGGGAAGGGTTTCCGGTGACCGAACTCATCGCTTACTACTGGCAGGGCAATGCACGCATACTGCAGAAATACGAAAATTTTAAAGAGATCTTCATGCCCGGAGGCCACGCCCCCCGCAAAGGAGAGATCTTCAAGAACCCATACCTGGCCAATACCCTTGAAAAAGTTGCTTTAGGAGGCAGGGATGCTTTTTACAAAGGAGATATTGCACGCACCATTGCTGCTTATATGAAAAGAAACGGAGGTTTCTTATCCTATGAAGATCTGGCTTCCCACCATTCCGAATGGGTGGAGCCCGTATCCACCAGTTACCGGGGATATGATGTATGGGAACTCCCTCCCAACGGCCAGGGGATCGCCGCCCTGCAGATGCTCAATATATTGGAAGGCTATGATATAGGTGCCATGGGTTTTGGCAGCGCCGACTATATTCACTATTTTGTCGAAGCCAAGAAACTGGCTTTTGCCGACAGGGCCAAATTCTATGCTGATCCTGCTTTTAACAGGATTCCCGTACAGGAGCTCATCTCCAAAGAATATGCAGCCCGGCGCAGGCAACTGATCAACCCGCAGCGTGCTGCCCGCAGTGTGGATGCAGGTGAGCTGGAACATGGCGAAACAGTCTATATGACCGTGGCCGATCAGTGGGGAAATATGGTATCCCTTATCCAGAGCAATTACCGCGGCATGGGATCAGGTATGACCCCTGACAGTCTGGGCTTTGTCCTGCAGGACCGTGGCGAACTATTCAATCTGAAAAAAGGGGAAATGAATACCTATGCTCCCGGAAAAAGGCCTTTTCACACCATCATACCGGCGTTCATCACCAAAAACGGGCAACCATGGGTCAGCTTCGGTGTAATGGGCGGTTCCATGCAACCTCAGGGACATGTACAGATCGTTATCAACCTGATCGATTTCGGCATGAACCTGCAGGAAGCAGGCGACGCACCCCGTATCCGTCATGGAGGATCTTCTCAACCCACCGGGGAATTCATGCATGACGGAGGGACCGTTTACCTTGAAAGCGGATTTTCTTATGAGACCATCCGTGATCTTATGCGCCGGGGTCACCGTATCCAATGGACCATCGGAGGATACGGAGGATACCAGGCGATCATGTGGGATGCAAAAAACCATGTTTATTACGGTGCATCGGAATCACGAAAAGACGGACAGGCAGCTGGTTACTAATTTTTTGTTCATCACCCATTAATATCTGTTTTGGAACAACCTCTTATCCGGAAAAATATCTCTTTGCTGCGGTACAATACCTTTGGGGTAGTTGTGACAGCAGAATATTTTGCTACCATACATACATCCGATGACCTGTATGCACTTAAAGAGACTGGAGCAACTGCTGAACACGCTTTACTGATCATCGGAAAAGGCAGCAACATCCTCTTTACCGAAGACTTCCATGGGCTGGTATTGCATAACCGTATCGAAGGAATCCGCATGATAGAAAAAACCGGGGATGAAGTGATCCTGGAAACTGGTTCAGGGGTGGAATGGGACAGTTTTGTCGGTTATTGCGTGGAACATCGATATTACGGCACCGAAAACCTCTCCCTGATCCCGGGGACAGCCGGCGCGGCAGCCGTGCAAAATATCGGTGCTTATGGCGTCGAAGCGGCAGATATTATTCTGTCCGTAACGGGCATTGATCTACACACGGGCGAAAAGAAATCATTTACCAACAAGGCCTGCCGGTTTGGATACCGGCACAGCCTCTTCAAGACCCCTGCTTTACGGTCTTTTTTTATCACTTCCGTTCGTTTCCGTTTATCACTGCAACCCCGGCTGAATCTCTCCTATCCGCAACTGGTCCGGGAAACAGAACATGTCTCCCACCCTGACATCCTTGATGTCCGTGAGGCCGTGATGCGGGTCCGCCGGAGCAAATTACCCGATCCCGAACAGACAGGTAATGCCGGCAGTTTTTTCAAGAACCCCTTGGTCAGCAAAGAAAAGTGGGAAACCCTACTGGCAGATTATCCTGACATGCCATGGCATGCACTTCCCGGTGATCGTTTCAAAATTCCGGCAGCCTGGCTGATAGAACAATGCGGCTGGAAAGGAAAACAAACCGGCCCTTGTGCCACATGGCATCGCCAGCCTTTGGTGATCGTCAACCTTGGACATGCTACCGGCAAAGAGATACTAGACTTCTCACGAGCCATACAAAAAAGTGTGTATGAACGGTTTGCCGTATTTTTGGAGCCGGAAGTCCTGATTCTTTGAACCTGTTTGGAGTAAGTCAGGATTTCTCGCTTTCAGAATCCGCCATTAGCGTATTGTAGCCTGCTTTGAGGATAGTCTCCATTCGTTCCTGCGTATCCGCCTCAGCATACAAGCGCAGCATATGCTCGGTGCCGGAAGACCGGATCATCAGCCATTCATGATCATTGAAAAAATATTTGAAGCCGTCAAAAGCCACCTCATGAGATACCCGAAAGTCACCAAATCTGTCAAAGCTTCCCGTCCTGCATCTTTTCAGGATACGCTGGATCTGGTCCTGGGCCATCTTGAAATCGGCCCGTCCGAAAACAAACGGGCCGGTGAATGCCTCTACCTCTTTCAACAACTCTCCGATCCCTTTTCCCGTCTCTTCCATAAACTGCATGATGGTCAGAGCCACCCAGACGCCATCCCTTTCGGGGATATGTGAAACCACCGAGAAGCCTCCAGACTCCTCTCCACCAACCAGCACTGTTTCTTTACGCATGATCGCCGAGACTTCCTTAAAACCGATAGGAACACGTACCGTTTCCAAGCCGTAGCGTCCGGCCAGTTTCTCCACTTTAATGGTGGAAGAAAAACCGGTCACCACCTTCCCTTTCAATTTCTTATATCCGGCCAGATACAGGATCAGCAACAGTATAATATGATGCGAGTCAATGTAATTACCTTCAGGGTCGATCAGGGCAATCCTGTCGCCGTCACCGTCTATGGCAATACCCAGGTCAATCTTTCCGCTCTTATTTATTGCTTCGCTGAACTCCATCAAATAAGACCGGTCGGGTTCCGGAGGAATATTGAAAAAAGTCGGGTTCACCACGCAATGAAAAAAACGGGCATCCGGAAACAAACGCTGAATAATATTTTGAGATGCGCCATACATAGCATCAAAAGCCAGCTTCAGTCCGTTTTTCCGGAGTGTCTCCAAATCAAAATTTGTTTGGATATTTTCCAGATAGATCTGTTCAAGGTCGGTGTAAATGATCTTATCTTTCTGCAGGCTGCTGTCCCATCGTATGGTTTCAAGGCTAAGCTCGTTTTCATCCGGGATAAGGCTCTCAATAATTCTGGTTTCCTGATTATCCAAGGGGCCTCCGTGAGGTCCTTTCAGTTTGATCCCATTATACTGTGAAGGATTATGACTGGCAGTAATCACGATGCCCGCCCGGGCTTTAAGGGCCACAACACCATAGGAAACCATGGGAACCGTCACAAAATCGGGAGACAGATACACCCTGATTCCTTTTAGCGTCAGCACTTTAGCTACGGTCTCGGCAAACATTTTTCCCCCAAACCGGGTGTCATATCCCACCACCACACTGGCTTCACCATCTTTGCTGCACACCCAGCGGGCTACCGCCCAAGCTACCCGGGCCACATTATCCACGGTAAAACTCTCGGCGATAACCGCTCTCCAACCATCCGTGCCAAATTTTATATCTGCCATTTTTTTTTTATTGAATCCGATTTAAATATACATACAGTTTTTTATTTTAATTAATGTTTCACCCGAGCGCAAATCACTACACCCCTGCCACTCTCTTCACCACTTTTTCGTAAACATTCCTCCTCTCCTTCTCTCAGTCTCTCATTCCTCATCTCTCATCTCTCATTCCTCATTCCTCACCTGTATATCCGTTTCTTATTCAACGCCCTGCGATATTTCCAGGCATAACGGTTGTGCTCCGACAATGTTCTGGAAAAATAATGATATCCTGAAAAGTCATCCTTTGCACAGAAGTATAGATACGGATGTTTCTCTGCATGGAGGACAGCATCTATGGCTTCCTTCGAGGGAATCCTGATTGGCCCGGGAGGAAGTCCGGCATATTTGTATGTATTATAAGGAGAATCATACTGCAGGTCTTTGGTAATAATTCTCCGTCTGTCAAAATCTCGCAGGGCATACTTGATCGTAGGGTCAGCCTGCAGATGAATTCCCTTTTTCAGGCGGTTCAGATACACCCCTGCGATTCTGGACATTTCGTCTTTATGGAGCGCTTCTTCCTGCACAATGGAAGCCAGCGTAATTACCTCCACCGGCGTCAAGCCGAGTTGTTCCGCTTTCTCCAGTCGTTTCTTATTCCAGAACTTTTTATATTCCCGATACATTTTCTTCACAAACCGTTCGGCAGAGATGTTCCAGTAAAACTCATAGGTATCCGGTATAAAAAGACTGATCACCGCGGAAGTATCCATGCCCAAAGCGGCCACAAAAGCAGAATCGGACAATAACCGAACCAGGTCGGCCGAGTCCAGCTCCAGTTTATGAGCCACCACCCCTGCCAGTTGTTCTCTTGTCCGGATATTGTGAATAGTAACCCTCACCGGTTGCTGAAACCCACCCCGTAACATATTCACCATCTCGTTGTTGCTCATTCCGCCTCGGAAAAGATATCTGCCTGGATGGATAAATTTGGGATAATGTTTCCGACGGGCCAGAAAATCAAAGGTGAACGGGTATCTCAGGATCGTATCCTTCTTCAGAATATCAAAGACCCTTTCATAATCAACGCCGGAAGGAAGTACTACAACCTTATCTTCTCCCTTCGGGATGTTGGCATTGGGCATCCATGTAATTACATAAAATAATGCAAAAGCCAGAAAAAAAAGGGCAGTTCCAATGATATACAGATACTTTTTCAATATACACACTGATTTTATATAGAAGCGGTAAAATTATAATAATTTTTTATCATTGCTTTTTATTAATCTTTTTTTTGATAATACCATTATTAGGGATACAATATTCACCGGGACACAAAATATCACACTTCTCTGTTAATTGATCTATCCGCCATGATTGTTTTAAGGGAACACCTACTCTATGCGTGTTCGTATTCCCTATATTCGGTTAATATATCTGCGGAAATCTGCGAAATCTGCATGAAATCTTATTATCTTAGCATAAAATTTATACCATGGATACCTTACTGGAAATATTGAAGTATACACTTCCTGCCCTGATCGTCTTTCTTGCGGTTTATTTTGTTTTAAGGGAAATGGTCAGGTCGCAGGATAAAGAACATAAAATGGAGATCATATTGGAAAACCAACGTCTCATCACCCCGGTAAAACTCCAGGCTTATGAACGCCTGATCCTCTTTCTGGAGCGTATCTCTCTCGAGTCTCTGATCATGCGGGTCAACCGGCCGGGCATGACCACCCAACAACTGCACCGGGAGATGCTTCAGGCCATCCGCTCGGAATATGAACACAACCTGTCACAGCAGTTGTATATCTCTCCCAATGCCTGGGAAGTGATCAAGAATGCACGTGCCAATATGCTAAAGATCATTAACACCATGTATGAGAAATTCAAGCCGGATGCTCCGGCTCTGGAGTACAGCAAAAGCCTGATGGAAGAGTTGATGGAGATGGAGAAACAGCCTACCCAGGCAGCCATCGAATTTCTGAAAGCAGAAGTGAACCGGATCTTTTAAAAAAAAGCCGGTGACTTTCGTCACCGGTTGATTCCGGAATATCCTTAACTACAGTAACTCAATACTGCGTTTCACAAACGCATTGAGTTTTTCTCCACGCAACATGTTATTGGCCAGCAGGGCCAGATCGATCATCTGACGTACCCGTTTGCTTTTGGTAGCATAGTTGCGCAGGATCTCCTTGCGCTTTTCATCGTACTCACCGATCTTCTTCTCCAGTTCGCTGATCCTGTCCTTATCTGCCTGCGGAATCTCCTCTTGTTTCTTATCCTTGTTGGCTTTCTCCAGTTTCTCTTTGGTTTTCTTCAAAGGCTCTATCTTCTCTTTGATCTTAGAGATGCGGGCTCCCGTTTTCTTTTCTTTCTCCTCTATTACTTTTTTCACCAGCGGATGGTTGGCATTGATCACCAGGTTGAAGCTATCCGGGAAATTCCCGTATATACCGGCTTCTCCACCCAGGGCCGACATATCCTTCATCCTCCGCATAAACTCTGATTGTGTAATCATCACGGGACTGTCCGTTTCGCTCAGGTTCTCGAAAATCACCATAAACTTATCCCTCTCGGGGATTGCGCTCAGGAATACTTCACGGAGATCTTCTTTCTCTTCTTCAGTTAGTTTCGATTCGCCCAGATCTTCCTTCTCGATCAACTTATCTATCACATCCGAGTCCACCCTGACAAACCGGCTGTCCTTAAACTTGGTCTCCAGATGGTTCAGGAAATGTACATCCAACTGGCCGTCCATCAGCAGCACATCATACCCTTTCGAGCGGGCAGCATCAATGAACGTATATTGCTCTTCCTTATCCGTAGCATACAAATAGATCAGATTCTTGTGCTTATCCGTCTGGTTTTCCCTGATCAGGTTTTTGTACTCTTCAAAAGTAAAATATTTACCTTCCGTATTCTTCAACAACGCAAACTTCTCTGCCCTTTCATAGAATTTATCCTCTGTCATCATCCCATATTCGATGAACAGCTTGAGATCGTCCCATTTCTTTTCAAACTCTTTTCGGTCATTTTTAAAGATCTCTTGTAGGCGGTCAGCCACTTTCTTAGTGATGTGACCGGATATTTTCTTCACATTCGAATCGCTCTGCAGATAACTCCGGGAAACGTTTAATGGAATGTCAGGCGAATCCAGTACCCCGTGCAACAATGTCAGAAATTCAGGAACGATCCCTTCTACCGAGTCGGTCACAAAGACCTGATTGCAATAAAGCTGTATTTTATTTTTTTGGATCTCGAACTGGCTCTTGATCTTTGGAAAATAAAGTATTCCCGTGAGCGTAAACGGATAATCCACATTTAGATGTATGTAAAAAAGCGGATCTTCCTGCATGGGATAAAGCTCTTTATAAAAATTGATATAATCCTCATGCTTCAGTTCCGATGGTTTTCTGATCCATATCGGTCGTGTATTGTTGATGATCTTGTCTTTTCCGGTTTCCACCATCTTGCCGTCTTTCCATTCCTTTTCCTTGCCAAAGGCAATTTCCACAGGCAGATAACGGCAATATTTTTTCAGGATCTCTTCAATCCGGCTTTCTTCCAGAAACTCTTTTGACTCATTATCAATATATAAGACCACATCCGTACCCCGGTCTTTTTTATCCACTTCATCAATAGTCACTTCAGGATTTCCTTCACACGACCATTTTACGGCTGTGGTATCCGGCTGCCACGATTTTGTAATGATCTCAACCTTTTTGGATACCATAAACGTAGAGTAAAACCCAAGCCCGAAATGTCCGATAATGGCATTGGCATCCTTTTTATATTTTTCCAGGAACTCTTCGGCGCCTGACAAAGCGATCTGGTTGATAAATTTATCAATCTCTTCAGCGGTCATACCCACACCATTGTCAGAGACCGTCAGGGTCTTTTTCTTTTTGTCCAGTTTCACCCGGATGGTCAGGTCACCGAGCTCCTCCTTGAAATCCCCCACGGCTGCCAGGGTCTTCAGCTTCAGTGTGGCATCCACTGCATTGGAAATCAGTTCCCGTAAAAAGATCTCATGATCCGAATAAAGGAATTTTTTGATGATCGGGAAAATGTTCTCCGTAGTAACATTGATCTGAGATTTATGCATATCTTTTTATTTTTAGTTTAACTTATTCTCATAATTTACGCCGGGGGAGAATCAAATCGTATGCCAGAATAAAGAGGCTGACATTACGGCAGAGAATGCCTTTTCTGTTCTCCGGGACAGAAGGATTGCTCCCGGATATCTCATTTTCTGGTGTACCGGATTGAACATCACTACCCATCTGTGGAACAATACCAAAACGGGGAATCCTGCATCCTCTATCGGGCCGAGTAAACCACTACAAGGATCATTATTCTCGTCAATCATTCTTCTTCTCACTCTACCGACTGCATTTGCTGCAGCTTATGGTAGTATCCTTTCTTCCGCATAAGATGAGTATGTGTGCCCCGTTCAACAATCTCACCCTGGTGCAGGACACAAATTTCGTCTGCATTTTTGATGGTGGACAGACGATGGGCAATAACCAGAGAGGTACGGTTTTTCATCAGGTGGAGAATAGCATCCTGCACCAGTTTTTCCGACTCGGTATCCAGTGAAGATGTGGCTTCATCCAGAATCAGAATGGGAGGGTTTTTCAATAGGGCCCGAGCAATACTGATTCGTTGTTTCTGTCCGCCTGAAAGCTTGCTTCCTCCTTCACCGATAGAGGTATCGTAACCATCCGGTGTAGCCATGATAAAATCGTGGGCATTGGCAATTTTAGCTGCTTTAATCACTTCTTCCCTGCTGACATCCACGCCCATGGTAATATTATTATAAAAGGTATCATTGAAAAGAATAGGTTGCTGGTTTACAATGCCCATCAGGTTACGAAGGTTACTGATCTTATAATCCTGCACCAAACGACCGTCCAACAATACCTGGCCTTTTGTCGCTTCAATAAACCGGGGCAACAGATCAGCCATAGTGGATTTTCCACCGCCGGATTCACCTACCAGCGCTATCGTACTCCCTTTGTTAATCTTAAGGTTAATATTTCTTAGCACATAATCATGTTCATATTTGAAATACACCTTCCTGTATTCAATAGCGTCTTTAAATTCCCGGATGGGGAGGGCTCCGGGTTTGTCCTTGATCGGCTCATCTTCGTTCAGGATTGTATTGATACGGTCAAAAGAGGCCAAGCCTTTTTGAATATTGAAATAAGCCAGTGAGAAAGTTTTGGCAGGAGGTATCACCTGTGAAAAAATAACAATGTAAGCGATAAAATCCTGGGAAGAGAGGTTGGAGGAATGGTTCAACACCATTCTACCCCCGTAATACATCAGGATCATCATTACCACGGTAGCAAGAAATTCGCTCAATGGGCTGGATAGATACCGGCGACGATGAACTTTTTTCATGGTAGAGAAATACCTGGCATTTACCTGATCGAACTTTTCTGTAAAATTCTCTTCGGCATTAAAAGCTTTGATGATCCTGAATCCGGAGAGGGTTTCCTCAATGATAGACATGATCGATCCCAGTCGTCTTTGTCCTCCGAAAGATATCCCCCGAAGGTTCCTGGCCACCTTGCCTATGGCCCAGCCGCTGACAGGCAGGAGCACCAACACAAACAGGGTCAGTTTGTAACTCATAATAAACAGGGTGACCAAGTAGATGATCACCACAATCGGAGAGCGGAACAGCATCTCCAGCGAGCTGACAATGGAATTTTCTATCTCTTTCACATCCGCGGATATCCGCGACATCACATCACCTTTACGGGCCTCTGAATAATAGGAAAGCGGTAAACGCAACAATTTTCTGTAGAGTTTTTTTCTCAGGTCGGTTTCTATTCCGGCACGTATGGGAGCCATATGCCAGTTAGACAGGAACGCAAAACCGTTTTTCAGTAAGGCCATGATCACCACCAGTATGGCCACCGCCAGCAGGGCTTCCACCCTGCCATGTTCGGTGACCACCCTGCTGAGAAAAAAATTCACATTATGGATTATGGCACTGGCACTGAACCGCAAAGGTGCCGGTTCGGTTACCTCAGGCTGGGTTCCGAAAAGTATCCCGAGAAACGGAGCCACCAACGTATAGGAAAACAGAGCGGCAAAAGCCGATAAAATGTTAAATACCACATTCCAGGTTGCCCGTACCCAATAAGGTTTTATCAGTGCAAAAATCTGAAAAAACTGCTTCATCTCAAATGCCGGTATAATTAAAAGGGGTTATCTTCTTCATTTCCTCTTTTACCTCATTGGAAACGTCTAAAGTATCAATAAAATTATGCAATACCTCTTTTTTGATCCGTTTATGGGTACGGGTAAGTTCCTTAAGTTTTTCGTAAGGTTTGGGATAGCCTTCCCTGCGCAGGATGGTCTGGATGGCCTCTGCCACAACACTCCAGTTATTCTCCAGGTCGTCACGGATCTTATCTTCGTTAAGGATCAGTTTATTCAGACCTCGTTTCAGTGAACGGAATGCAATCAGGGTATAAGCCACCGGCATACCGATGTTTCTCAATACCGTACTGTCGGTAAGATCCCGTTGCAGCCGGGACACGGGGAGTTTCCCCGATATATGTTCATACATGGCATTGGCCATCCCCAGATTTCCTTCCGCATTTTCAAAGTCTATCGGATTCACTTTGTGTGGCATGGTAGAAGATCCCACCTCATCGGCTTTGATTTCCTGGCGGAAATATTCCATGGAGATATACATCCAGAAATCCCGTGCCAGATCGAGAAAGATGGTATTGATCCTTTTCAGGTTATCCAGTAAGGCTGCCAGGTGGTCATACGGTTCGATCTGGGTTGTTACGCGTGTCCGGTGCAGGCCCAGGGTCTGCTCCACAAAATGATTGGCAAAAGCCGTCCAGTCAATCTCAGGGAAAGCTACCACATGAGCATTCAGATTGCCCGTAGCCCCTCCAAATTTGGCAGCCCAGGGAATCTTAACCAGCGAGCCATACTGATCTTCCAGACGCCGGACAAACACCAACACTTCTTTCCCCACGCGTGTTGGGGACGCCGCCTGTCCGTGTGTGTGCGCCAGCATGGGGATATCTGCCCAGTCGTCCGCCATATCCGACAACTTTGCCATCAGGGAAATAAGAAATGGCTCATAAATTTCCTTGAAAGCATCCCTGATCATCATCGGAAAAGCCGTATTGTTGATATCCTGCGAGGTAAGCCCGAAATGTATAAACTCTCCGTAATCTCCCAGTTCCTCCTGATTAAACTTTTCCTTTAAATAATATTCCACCGACTTGACGTCATGATTGGTTTTTGCTTCTATCTCCTTCACTCTTTGTGCCTCTTCGGGACTGAAAGACTCTGCCCACCCCCGTAGAACGGAATATTTTTCTTCCGGAAAAGACTCCAGGGGAGGAAGAGGGATATTACACAAAGCTATGAAATATTCAATTTCCACTTTCAGCCTGTACCGAATAAGTGCAAACTCGGAAAAATAATTCTCAAGTCCCTTAATTTTATCACGATACCTTCCGTCAACAGGAGAGATGGCAAGGATGGAAAAATCTTTCATAATATTTTCTTTCAGTTCTTCGGCAAAAATAGGAAATAATAGTGGAATAATGGAATAATAGAATAATAATAGAATAGTGGAATGCTGGAGAAAAGATCAAAAGTTAAAAGTTATAAGTTATAAGTTAAGAGTTATTGATATATTTGTAGGGAACTCGTTTATCATAAAGATTATGAAAAGACAGATAACGTTTCCCGGATTGTTAATACTGCTGGCCTTTTTTTTCACGGGAGCGACGAATCCGGCTATAGATACACTTATTAATAGTGATCTGCACAATAGTAAAACAGCAATTGTCCCGGTGCCGGACACGATTCGTAAGAAAACCATAATCTATATTTTTCCCATTCAGAAGGAGATTGCCAAACCGGTATGGAGAATCACCCAAAAAAGTCTGGAAGAAGCCCGTGCTTTGCATGCCGATTATATTCTGATCAGGATGAATACATATGGTGGTTTGTTGAACGATGCCGACAGTATCCGTACTACTTTATTAAAATGCACCATCCCCACCATGGTTTACATTAACAACAATGCAGCCTCGGCCGGGGCCTTGATTTCCATTGCCTGCGACAGCATATATATGCACTCGGGCAGCACCATCGGAGCAGCCACCGTGGTTAATCAGACGGGACAGCAGGTACCGGACAAATACCAGTCATACATGCGGGGAATGATGAGGGCCACCGCCGAAGCCCACGGAAAAGACACGATCCTGCAAAACGGAGACACGATCATCCGGTGGCACCGGGATCCGCGCATTGCGGAAGCTATGGTTGATCCCCGGGTGGTCGTCCCCGGGATCTGTGATTCGGGGAAAGTGCTTACCCTGACCACGGAAGAAGCCATCCGGCTGGGTTACTGTGAAGGAAAAGCCGAAAATATTGAAGAGGTCATGCAACAAGCAGGCATAAAAGACTACGAAATACATGAATTTATCTTAACGCCTGTCGAAAAAATCATTGGTTTCCTGGCCAGTCCGGGCGTATCCGGTTTTCTGATTATGATCATTGTCGGCGGTATCTATTTTGAGCTACGCACCCCGGGGGTGGGCTTCCCGTTGGCAGCAGCCATCCTGGCAGCCATTCTTTATTTTGCCCCCTTATACCTGGAAGGACTGGCAGCTCACTGGGAAATCCTTCTTTTCATCGTAGGCCTGATCCTCGTTGCGGTGGAAATTTTTGCCATCCCCGGATTCGGGGTGGCCGGTATCTCCGGTATCACGCTGATCGTCACCGGACTCACGCTCAGCCTTATAGATAATTTTGTTTTTAAATTCGACACCGCGCTGGCTATGCGTATGTTGATAAAATCCCTATTCATCGTTCTTGTCTCCGCTCTTACGGCTGTGATTCTTTCTATTTTCCTCACCAAGAAAGCAACAGAATCCCGCAAATTCAAGTTTGCCCTGCACACCACCCTGGAAAGCGGCGAGGGATTTGTGGGAGTGAATCAAAAACAGCAGCAACTACTTACCGGGAAGACAGGGGTTACACACACGGTACTGCGTCCTGCCGGCAAGGTAGAGATAGACGGAGAGATCTACGATGCCATTTCCGAGATAGGTTTTATTGAAAAAGGAACCTCCGTAAAAGTCACCAGACACATCACCGGACAGATTTATGTGCTGCCGGAAGAAGAAAAATCATGAATTTTTCATAAGACTCTTGTTGAGATATGACAGATAAAGATATCATTTGCCGGGAATACCGCCGGGGATTTAAATATTTGGGGAATTATGATGTGTATGTTATCCTTAGATGTGCATGTTATCCTTAAATATAATCCGAAATTTGTCTGAAAAAAATATCTTTCTTATCTTTAAGGGTTGAACCTTTAACACATATAAACTTTTATTCACTATGTCTACTATAATCACATTCAATGAGTTACGAAGAATAAAGGATAGTCTTCCGGATGGAGCTATGCGCATGATTGCAGAAAGACTGGACCTGAATGTTGAAACAGTACGCAATTATTTTGGCGGCACCAATTACAACGACGGAGAAAGTATTGGAATACATACGGAACCAGGTCCGGACGGAGGACTTGTAACTCTGGATGACACCACCATACTGGAAATAGCCAGGGAGATAGCCAGTATTTAATCTGTTCATATACCTATCTGCAAAAAAACCTGGTTTTTTTGCAACCAACATTATGAATATCCGGAAAACCATTGATGCAGCTGAACACAAGCGGCTCGGGGAGGTTTTTGGTTTTTGCCGTAAATGTTTTTCAACTGTTTATTTGCCGTCACATGATGAGACCCATCATTTGCGTGCCTGGCATTTTGCGAGAGGGCTGATTCCCGGTTACCACAAGATTATCCAACCGCTCAGCCGTGACCAGGTTGAGGGCATCCTGCTGGCTGTCATGCTACACGACACAGGCATGTCAGAGACGATTGATTTTACACATGGCCATGCCAGCCGACGGCTGGCTGAAATGTTTTTCAGCCGGACCTCTTACCCTCCAGCACTAACCCATACTATCCTGAAAGCTATAGAAAAGCATGATGACAAAAACTATTCTTCCCCACCCTCATTGGCATCAGATGAAGGAATAATACTCTCCCTTCTTTCCCTGGCTGATGATATGGATGCTTTCGGATTCATCGGGGTTTTCAGATACTACGAGATATATATCTTACGAAATATAACTGCCAGCCAACTGCCTGAGCGGGTACTTCCCAACCTAGATCACAGATTCCGGACTATGGAAACACGTCTGGCCCCCTGGCCTGACATCCTCCGTAAGCAGAAAAAGAGATACCTGATCACCCATAACTTTTTTGTGAATCTGCAGGAGAAAGACCCCGGCGCCAAGGAAGTCATCGAAGTCTTTGAACAACACATCCGTATCCCCCGGGAAAACCCGGAACGGATCATCCCCGAGATTCTGAAACACAAAAAAACAACCTATGTTTCAAATTTTTTTACAGGCATGCAAAAAGAATTGTCTTCGTTGGAGAAAGACACCGGGCATATAGATAAGGTGATATTGAGATAGAAAAAACACAGGAAAAGAAAGAAAATGGTTATACCTAATTTTTTAATCCGCCTTCGCGAAGTCTCTTCGGCGAAGCAAGGTACTAAAGCTTCCACCGCCGGCCGCAGCCTTTGGCTTAGGCCGCATCGACAGCGTACATACTAAAAGAAATGGTTTAATTCCCCGTTGGATCGGAAACAAATAAATCCTTATGATATCGAGTGTAGTTTATTAGTTTATTAAATAATTACAGGAAATGAAACAGATAACATTTTTTATTTTTCTGTTGATGACAGGAACTCTTTCACTGCCGGCCAGTAAAAAGCCGCTCTATGAAGATAACAAAACGCAAAGTTACGAACAACTGATCAGCGCATACAGGCATCTGGCGCAGGAGTATCCCGAAGCATCGCTTCTTGAAGCAGGAGAGACGGATATCGGCAAGCCTCTGCATCTTTTTATTCTTTCCGGAGACAAAATTTTCGATCCGGTGAAGATCGGCCAAAGCGGCAGGCCGGTTGTTTTCATCAACAACGGCATTCATCCCGGAGAACCAGCAGGCATCGAAGCAAGTTTGCAACTGGCCAAAGACATTCTTACAGATAAAGACCACATGGGAAAATACCTGGACAAAGTCATTATCTGTATCATTCCTGTTTACAATGTGGGAGGCATGCTCAACCGCAGTCATTATCACCGGGCCAATCAGGACACTCCCCCCGAGAGCGGCTTCCGGGGTAACGGAAAACACCTTGATCTGAATCGCGATTTTGTCAAAGCAGACTCAAAGAATACCCGCTCTCTTGAGAAGATTTTCCGGGAGACAAATCCCCTTGTTTTTCTGGATACCCACACCACCGACGGATCGGATCATCAGTACACTATCACTTTGATTTCTACCCTCTGCCAGAACATGGAACCGGCCATGGGCAAGTATTTTCATAACACTATGGTGCCGGCTTTGTTTGAAACTATGAAAAAAACTCCCTATGAGATGATCCCCTATGTTAACCTCATTCACGGGTCACCGGACAAAGGAATTTCCGCATACAATGACCTGCCAAGATATTCCACAGGCTATGCTTCGTTGTTCAACACCTTTGCTTTCATGACCGAAAATCATGTGTACAAATTGTTCCGGGACCGGGTTAAATCCGTATATTTTTTCATGAAAGGGTTAATCGGATTCACACATGAACATGCCTCCGAGATGATGACATTGAAGAAGAATGCCGATCTTTCTGTCGCCCATCAGGAAAAATTTGTATTGTCGTGGGAACTAGATACTACCGTAAGAAAAATGATCCCGTTCAGAGGATATTCCCTTTCCAAACGTACCGGCGAGGTTACCGGTCTGCCTTATCGCTGGTATGATCATACCAGACCCTTTGTAAAGAAAATTCCTTTTTATGAAAACTTCAATCCGGTGAAGACCGTTGAAAAACCGGATTATTATATCATTCCACAGGCTTGGGAAGAAGCCGTTGAAAGGTTGCGTATCAACGGCATCCGGATGGTTCGTCTGGAGAGAGACACCCTGATTCAGGTTACCTCCATGTACATTACTTCAGTAAAATATACACAACGCCCCTATAACGGACACTTCCAACACCGGAATATCCGATACCGGGAAGAAAAACAGATGGTGAAGTTTTACAGGGGGGATTATATTATCCCCACAGACCAGCCCGGCAACCGTTATATCATCCAGGTGTTAGAGCCTGATGCACCCGACTCCTACTTTAGCTGGAATTTTTTTGATCCGGTTCTTGACCGCCGGGAATATTTTTCACCCTCCACCTTCGAAGAAAAGGCGCTGGATGTGCTGGAGAAAAACCCCGACCTGAAAAAAAGGTTTGAAGAAAAGAAAAAATCAGACCCGGCCTTTGCCAGGAACCGTTATCAGCAACTGGGTTTTATCTACAACCACTCGCCATGGCTGGAAAAAAGCTATATGAGAGTACCGGTTTTTAAAGTGACAAAGGAAAAATAAGGAAGTTCGATGGGTAAAATAAAACTGGTTTTTCTTTTATTTAGGTTCTTGCAAGAACGACAGGAATTATTTCGCCACCTGTGAATCCCGCAATTACCGTCATATATAAGACCTTGAGCAACAAACAACAAACAGTTTAGCAGCAATTAGCACAACCTTCAAATAATAATTAGCATAACTCAAAACCAAGAACCATGAACCCGGAACTAATAGGCCTTCGTCATATTCTCCGGCACAACAATGATATAATCTGCCAGTCCTTTGTTCTCCGGTTCGAAGGTTTCCGTATCCTTTTGTGAAACCACGGAAATAGTCTTTATCTGCAGGGAGGAACTAAAAGGGTTTGGCTGATATAAAATAATTCCATACGTTTGCCTTATAAACCTTTTTACAACCATTACTCAGCAAAAACCTCAATCTACCATGAATATCACCCGGACATTTGACATCCTTGAGTTGCAAGTAAAACAACACAAAAAGGATGATGCCTTGGCTGCTAAAAGAGATGAAAAATGGATAAAAATCAACTCGGTAGAATACCGTGACAAGGCCACCATGGTTAGTTATGCATTGATGCATCACGGGCTAAAAAAAGGAGACCGCATTGCTGTCGTCACCAACAATCGGCCCGAATGGAATTTTATAGACATGGGCGCCAGCCAGGCCGGGATCGTAACCGTACCCATTTATCCCACCATCGGCGCGGATGAATATGAATACATCCTGAAAGATGCCGAGCCCCGCCTTATTTTCCTGGCCGACCGGGGTTTGGTAAAGAAGATCAAACCGCTGGTCAAAAAAATCAAAAGCATAGAACAACTCTATACTTTTAATGAGATCGAAGGGGAAAAAAACTGGAAAGAGTTGCTGGAAACAGGAAAAGCACATGCCGATGAAATGAAAGCTAAGCTGCAGAACATTAAACAAGGTATCACACCTGAAGACTGGCTGACAATGATCTACACATCGGGAACAACAGGTTTTCCCAAAGGGGTTATGCTTAGCCACAACAATCTGATATCCAATGTAAAATCCACAGTCAAGGTTCATCCTTTCGGCATTGAGGCAAAAGCTCTGAGCTTTCTGCCCATCAGTCATATCTATGAAAGGATGCTCAATTATCATTATCAATATAAAGGCATCAGCATCTATTATGCCCAGAGCATGGGAACTATTATTAATGACATCAAAGAGGTTAAGCCGGATCTTTTCACCACGGTACCGCGTTTGCTTGAACGGGTATATGACGGGATCCTGGCCAAAGGAAAAGATTTGAAGGGGGCCAAGAAACAAATCTTTTTCTGGGCTGTCAATCTTGCATTGAAATATAAACTGCATAACAAAAACTCCTGGTTTTACAACATGAAACACGGTATTGCCGATAAGCTGGTCTACTCGAAGTGGCGTGAAGCTCTGGGAGGCAATACCAAGGTGATTGTCTCGGGGGGAGCCGCGTTACAACCCCGTATCGCTACGGTTTTCTGGGCAGCCAACATTAAAGTATTGGAAGGGTACGGCCTGACGGAGACCTCTCCCGTCATTGCCGTAAACAACATGATCACCGACCAGGTAATGATAGGCACTGTCGGTCCGGTGATTGAAGGGGTAGAAGTGGAGATCGCTGACGACGGTGAGATTCTGGTGAAAGGCCCGAATGTCATGATGGGCTACTATAAAAAACCTGAAATCACCCGCGAGGTCATTGACGAAAACGGCTGGTTTGCCACGGGAGACATCGGTGTGATGGTAGACAAGATCTACCTGAAGATCACGGACCGTAAAAAGGAAATTTTCAAGTTGTCCAGCGGGAAGTATATAGCTCCCCAGGTGATCGAGAATAAATTCAAGGAATCACTGTTTATTGAACAGATCATGGTTGTCGGAGAAAGTAAAAAATTTGCCAGTGCCCTGATTTCCCCGAACTTTGAATATCTGCACAGTTGGTGCCACCTCCATGGGATAAAGTTCCATGACAACAAAGAGCTGATAAATATCCCCGAAGTGACAGCCCGGTACCAGCGGGAAGTGAATGAGATCAACAAAAATCTGGCATTTCATGAGCAAATCAAGCGTTTCCGGCTGGTATGCGATGAGTGGAGCCCCGCCAGTGGCGAGCTCTCTCCCACCCTGAAACTCAAACGCCGTAATCTATACAAAAAATACGAACATCTCATCCGGGATATTTACCAATATGGGACAGAAGACGATATGAAAGGCTTTGAGCATAAAAGATAAGGAACGATGATCCATAAGTGACGAAGCACGGCTATGGTGTTGTTTCTTTCCCCAGTTTAACTTTTATCAGGTTTATTGCAGTGTTTATTGCTTTTTCCAGGCCCTGCGGATTTTTTCCGCCAGCGGTAGCATAAAACGGCTGGCCTCCGCCGCCGCCATGGATCTCGCTTGCGACGATCTGTATGATCTCGCGGGCGTCAAGTTCTTTTTCCCGGACGATCTCATCGGCAATCATTACTGCCAGTATTGGTTTCCCGTCAAAGACAGCACCGGCCACCATCACCAATCCGGGCACCTCATTTTTCATGCGGAAAGCCAAATCTCTCATCATTTTTGAAGAAGGGAGTTCCACGATCCCATGCACCAGGTGAACATCACCCATTGTTTCACCGGCAGCCAGCAATTTATTCTTTACCTGAACCAGTCGTTCCCGGTTACATTCTTCCAGGTCGGCCGCCGCCTTTTTGTTCTCTTCCAGCAACTCTTTCACCCTTGCCGGGATATCCTTATTTACTTTCAGTAAACTTTTCAGCTCTTCCAGCAGGCGGCTTCTTTCATAAACCAGTTCTTCGGCTTTTCTGCCGGTCACTGCTTCAATCCTTCGTATGCCAGCGGCCACCGCACTCTCCGATACAATCAGGAATAACCCGATCCGGCCGGTGGATTCCACATGTGTACCTCCGCACAATTCTACCGACTCTCCGAAACGGATCACCCGTACTTTTTCGCCATATTTTTCTCCAAACAACGACATGGCTCCCATAGCACGTGCTTCCTCCAGGGGGATGTCTCGCAACTCCTTCAGCGGGATATTTTCCCGTATTTTTTCATTGACCAGAGAAGCAACCTTCACCTGTTCTTCCTCAGTCACTTTCCGGAAATGAGAAAAATCAAACCGGAGATAATCCGGGTGTACCAGTGATCCTTTCTGTTCGACATGTGTCCCTAACACCTTTCGCAAAGCCCAGTGCAACAAGTGGGTAGCAGTATGATTATTGGCTGTGGATTGCCGCTTCTCCCGGTCTACGACCGCCGTAAAAACAGCCTCCGGATTTTCCGGCAGCCTGACGGCAATGTGAATGATCAGCTCATTTTCCCTGATTGTATTCAGGATACGTATCTTTTCACCACCATTCTCCAGGAAGCCGGTATCTCCCACCTGGCCCCCCGATTCGGCATAGAAAGGGGTTATATCAAACACCAGATGATAATATTCCTTTTTTTTCTGATTAACTTTCCGGTACTTAACGATCCGCACTTCTGTTTCCAGCTGGTCATATCCGATAAATGTCACTTCGTTATCCTGCCGCAGCTCCACCCAATCGGAGGCATCCTGGGCAGCTGCATTACGCGAACGGTTTTTTTGTTTCTGCATCTCCCTATCGAAGCCTGCCGTATCCACGTCCATGTTGTTTTCCCTGGCGATCAGGGCCGTCAGGTCGAGGGGAAAGCCAAAAGTATCGTACAATTCAAAAGCGATTTTTCCGTCCAGTGTTCGTTCTTTTTTCTCCTTACTTCGGGATATTACCGTTTCCAATCTGTTTATTCCTGTTTCCAGGGTACGCAGAAAAGTACGTTCCTCTTCGCGGATCACACGGGTGATCAGCTCTTCCTGCTGCATTATCTCGGGATAGGCATGACCCATCACCTGTCCCAGCACAGGGACCAGGCGATAGATGAAAGGTTCGTTTTGTTTCAGGTACGTATAACCATAACGCACTGCCCGCCGCAGGATCCGGCGGATCACATAGCCTGCCTTATTATTGGAGGGTAACTGGCCGTCGGCAATAGAAAAAGCCACCGCCCGCAAATGGTCGGCCACAACACGCATGGCAATATCCAAATGTTCATTTTCTCCGTAATTCAGACCTGAGACAGCACCAATCTCCCGGATTATCGGCATAAAGATATCAGTATCATAATTGGATTTTTTTCCCTGCTTGATCATGCAGAGTCGTTCAAAACCCATACCCGTATCCACATGATTCACCGGCAAAGGCACAAGTTCGCCGTTCTCCTTCCGGTTATACTGAATAAATACCAGATTCCAAATTTCAATAACCTCGGGATGATCTTTGTTTACCAGTTCTTCCCCGGGTACATTATCCCTCTCCCGGTCGTCCCGGATATCAATATGTATCTCAGTACAAGGACCACACGGTCCGGTATTGCCCATTTCCCAGAAATTATCCCTTTTTGTCCCATCCAGTATATGACTTACAGGAAGTTTTTCTGCCCAAAAAGTCGCAGATTCATCATCCCGGTGCAATCCTTCTGAAGTATCCCCGCCAAATACCGTTGCATACAATCTTCCGGGGTCGATTTCCATCCTCTTTGTCAGAAATTCCCAGGCCATCTGAATAGCCTCTTTCTTGAAATAATCGCCAAAAGACCAGTTTCCCAACATTTCGAACATGGTATGATGATAGGTATCATAACCCACCTCTTCCAGATCATTGTGTTTCCCCGAAACACGCAAACATTTTTGGGTATTGGCAACACGGGCATATTCAGGTCTCCGGTTTCCCAGGAAAATATCCTTAAATTGATTCATCCCGGCGTTAGTAAACATCAGAGTCGGATCATTTTTAACCACTATCGGAGCTGACGGCACAATCTCATGTCCATTTGAACGGAAATAATCCAAAAATTGTTTCCTAACCTCTTTGCTTGTCATATATTTCTAAATTACAATTACTTCAGACAAATTATGTAACCTTTTTATTAAATTTATCGTTCAAAAGTTTGTAAAATTAGTTTAATTCTTTAGTTTTGCACTCAAATTCTGTCAAAAATATTTGCTGAATGGCCAAAGCAAAATATCGTTTTAATCCGGATACTCTGCAATATGACCGGATAGAACATACTTTTAAGCAAAAAATCTTTCGGTTTCTTATATATTTCTTTGCAAGTATTCTGCTGGCAGGTATTTACTTTGGGATTCTTTCCTATTTTATTGATTCTCCCAAGGAAAAGAAACTAAAACGGGAAATCGTCGCTATTAGGACGCAATATGAGATCATGAACAAGCGGCTGGAACAGGTAAGTGCTGTCCTTGCTGATCTGCAACAGCGGGATGACAATCTGTACCGTACCATTTTTGAAGCAGAACCTATTCCCTCCTCGGTCAGGAAAGCCGGTTATGGTGGTATCAACAAATACTCCGATCTGGAAGGTTATGATAACTCGGATATAATAATTGAAACCGCTAAAAAGTTAGATATTATAACGCGGGAAGCCTATGTTCAAAGCAAGTCTTACGATGAGCTGATCAAACTGGCCAGAAATAAGGAAAAAATGCTTTCCTGCGTCCCTGCTATCCAACCTATTTCTAACAAAAACCTACGTCGTATTGCTGCCGGTTGGGGCTGGAGGATCCACCCGATCTACAAAATCCGGAAATTCCATTATGGCATTGACTTCACAGCACCAAAGGGAACACCTGTATATGCCACCGGTGACGGAGTCGTCAAAAAAATTGTCCGTTCCCGCAGGGGATATGGGAACGAAATACTTATTGATCATGGTTTCGGGTACGTATCACTGTATGCCCACCTGAGCGGTTTCAGAGTAAAAAGAGGCCAGCATGTTAAACGTGGCGATGTGATCGGCTATGTGGGGAATACAGGGCTGTCCACCGGTCCACACCTGCATTACGGCGTAATGTTAAGAGGAAAATATGTGAACCCTATCAACTATTTTTTCAATGACCTGACCGCCGAAGAATATGAAAAAATAATCGAATTGACTAACAATGTCAAACAATCTCTCGATTGATTGATAATAATTATTTTCCAGGCATGACAAACTGTTCACTGCGAACAGTTTTTTTGAAAAACAATGAAAACATATGCCTTTGTATTTCTAATCCTGCTTTTTCCGGAAGGAGAAAGCAGTAGTACCGGTCATCCTGCAACAACTTCTATTTCGGATTTCGTGATCTTGAAAAATCTTGGGAAACGGATCTGGGTGGTGGCCCGATGGACAGGACAACCGCTTCTCCTCGGGAAAAACGGCCGGTTATACCTGATCCGAGAATCTTATGATTATAACCTAAAAAAAATTGATTCGCTGAACAGAAAAATTGCCTAGCTGCTATACACTTTATATGATATAGTCAAAGGTGCCGACGCGATCTGGTACAACCCGAATATCCCCAACAGCAAAGAAAAATATATCATTTTTCAGAAAAGCCACCTGAATAAATCGATATTTATCACCTCCGGACTTTATCTTATTGAAAACAATCAAAACAAAATAAATCTAAAATTCCTTGATCATTCCATTTCTCCTTTCAAAGCAACACCGATCATTTGGAACAGGAGATTGTACCCTGTTTCAAGAAACGGTTTTTTATACTGATTTGGGAAACAATGAAAAACTTATTGTTATATAAAGTATTTTTTTTAATTTAGTCTTCCATTTTCAATTATTAAAACGTGCCCTACAAAGAAAAAAAAGTCGAACGTTTGTATTACTCCATCGGAGAGGTGGCGGAGATGTTCCATGTAAACACCTCTCTGATCCGTTACTGGGAAAGAGAATTTGATATTATCAAGCCAAAAAAAAACAAGAAAGGAAACCGCCTTTTTACTCAAAAAGATATAGATAATTTTCACATTATCTACCATCTTGTCAAGGAAAGAGGTATGACACTGAAAGGAGCTAAAAAGAAACTGCGTGAAAACAAGGAAGAAACGGTTGAAAACTTTGAGATTGTTAAAACCCTCCAGGAAATCCGCAAAATGTTACTGGAAATCAGGGATAATTTGTGAAAGGAGAAATTGAAATACGAAGAGGCGATGCAAAAAAAATATATCCCACAGACCAGGATGCGATGAAGTAATCTTTTTCAAAATCATTAAAATCAATATGACAAAGCTGAAAGATATAGTGACTTATCTGAACGGAATCGCTCCGCTATCTTATCAAGAATCGTATGACAATTCCGGTTTATTGACGGGGGATGTTGAAATGGATGTTAACGGCGCGTTGTTGACAATAGATGTTACAGAAGAGGTAGTAGAAGAAGCTGTCCTGTTGGGGTTAAACCTCATCATTGCCCACCATCCTATTATTTTCAAGGGATTAAAAAAACTAACCGGTGACAATCCTGTAGAACGTACTGTAATCACAGCCATTCTGAACAATATTGCCATTTTTGCCGGGCATACCAATTTTGACTCGATAGCCGGAGGAGTAAGCACACGAATGGCAGAAAAACTGGGACTGGAAAACATCAACATATTATCCCCCAAAAAGGGAGCTTTAAAAAAGCTTGTCACTTTTATTCCTGTTGAATATGTCGAAGAAGTCAGAAGAGCCATTTTTGAAGCCGGCGCCGGAACAATAGGCAACTATAACGAATGCAGTTTTAATGTTGTCGGCGAAGGCACCTTCCGGGGATCAGAAAATACTCATCCTTTCGTCGGGGAACCCGGTGTGCCTCATTCGGAAAAGGAAGTGAGGACAGAAACCATTTTTCCCGCTCATTTGCAATCACAGATACTCCGGGCTTTGACAGAAGCACATCCATACGAGGAACAAGCTTATGACATCTATCCTTTGGAAAATGAATTTCCCTTGGCCGGCCTGGGCGTAATCGGAAATCTTCCCGCACCACTCAATGAAAAAGAGTTTTTGGACAAACTGAAAAAAGTGTTTAACACCTCTTGCATCAGGCATACACCACTGTTAAATAAACCTGTTAATAAAGTGGCATTGTGCGGAGGCACCGGAAGTTTTCTTCTCGAGACGGCCATCCGCAGCGGGGCAGATTTTTATGTCAGTGCTGACTTTAAATATCACGAATTTTTTAATGCGAACAGAAACATTGTAATTGCCGACATCGGGCATTTTGAAAGTGAGCAATTTACAACAGAATTATTTTATGACTTACTTTTGAAAAAATTCCCTAACTTTGCACTTCATTTTTCAAAAGTAAAAACAAATCCAATAAATTACTATTAACAATGGTTACCAAAAGTAAAACAACCACTGAGCCAAAGGAAATGACGATAGAA
Source organism: Bacteroidota bacterium (assembly GCA_011374625.1). GTDB lineage: Bacteria > Bacteroidota > Bacteroidia > Bacteroidales > VadinHA17 > DRPN01. The sequence goes on along the minus strand of DRPN01000031.1, from coordinate 20,498 downwards.
GAAAAGCTGAAACTTTTGTATTCTCTTCAGATAACCGACTCAAAGATTGACAAGATCAAAACTCTTCGGGGAGAATTACCTTTGGAAGTTCAGGATCTGGAAGATGAAATTGCCGGTTTGAATACACGTATTCAAAACTATGAAAAAGAAATCAAAGAGCTGGAAAACAATATTTCCGGTAAGAATAATGAAATTAAGGATGCTGAAGCCCTGATCAAAAAATACGAGGCTCAGCAAATGAATGTTCGTAACAACAGAGAGTTTGATTCTCTTTCCAAGGAAATTGAATACCAAAATCTGGAAATTGAGTTATGTAAAAAACACATCGGCGAATTCACCCAACAGATCGAAGAAAAAAAAGAAACCATCGAAAAATCCAGGAAACAATTACAGGAACGGGAAAAAGATTTGGCAGGTAAAAAAGAGGAACTAAATGCCATTATTGCCGACACACAAAAAGAAGAAGAGCTTCTGGCTGAAAAATCAAAAGAGCTTCAGAAAAAAATCGATCCCCGTTTGCTAACCGCTTATAAGAGAATCCGTGCCAATGCACGCAACGGTCTGGCTATCGTAACGATACAACGTGATGCATGTGGCGGATGCTTCAATAAAATTCCACCCCAGAGACAATTAGATATCAAAACACGAAAAAAAATCATTGTCTGTGAATATTGTGGCAGAATACTTATTGATGAGGATTTGTCCCATGAGGTAGAAAGCGAATAAAACCGTTTTCAATGATTTCAAAAAAGGGGGTTCATAATAAATAACTCCCTTTTTTTTTTAAAAAAAATAAGATTTTTTTTATATAATTACAAAAAATTTAAATTTTATATACTACTTTCGTCATAAACTCCTTAAGATGCGAAGGAATCAGGTTTTAGTGCTATTATTATATTTTTTCTTGGTTTTTCCAGGCTATTCGCAAAAACTTAGCAAAGCGGATATCAAAAAGAAATTTATCGAAGGAAACTCTTTTTTCCTTTTTGAAGAATACAGTGATGCGCTACCTTATTATTTGGAATTACATGATTTATTTCCTGACAACAATAACCTGAATTATCGCATAGGGATCTGCTACCTGAACATTCCTGGCCAAAAGGACAAGGCCATTAACTACCTTGAGAAAGCTATAACCGACATAACTCCCAAATACAGAGAGAACTCAATACGTGAAACGCATGCTCCATTGGATGCCTATTTTTATCTTGGCAATGCTTACCGGGTAAATAACAAACTGGATAAGGCACTGGAGATGTATCAGTATTTTAAAGATCATTTGAATCCCAAAATTTATGACGTACAACTTGTAGATGACCAGATCAAAACATGCAATGTTGCCAAGAAACTTGAAAGCACCCCATTGTACCTTTCTGAAAAGGATATTGGGAAACCGATTAACAGTCGTTTTTCGGATTACAGGCCTGTTATTTCAGGAGATCAGAAAACGCTGGTTTTCACCCGGAAACTTCCTTTTTATGATGCGGTTTTTTACACACATAAGGAAAACGGCACCTGGTCACCCCCCATCAATCTGACTCCGGAGCTTGGCATTGATCAGGATTTTTATTCTTCTTCCCTTTCATTTGACGGAAAGACACTCTATCTCTACAAAAACGACCAATATGACGGGAATATATACATCAGCAAATATAAAGAAGGACAATGGTCGCGCGTAATACGGCTGAACGATCACATCAATACCAAATACTGGGAATCACATGCCTGCGTAACCAAAGATGGCAAGACTTTGTATTTTACCAGTAACAGGAAAGGCGGTTACGGCGGGCTGGATATATATATTTCCAAGCTCGACAGTACGGGAGAGTGGGGTTCTGCAGTTAATCTCGGACCAATTATCAACACTAAATACAACGAGGAAACACCCTTCATTACTGCTGATGGAAAAACTTTATTCTTCAGTTCATACGGGCATTACAATATGGGAGGATACGATATCTTTTATTCCAATCTTCTTGACAACGGAGAATGGTCGGTCCCGCTAAACATGGGTTACCCCATCAATACCACCGATGACGATCTGTTTTATCACCCTGTAGGAAAAGGATATTATGCATACATTTCAAAATTCTCAACCAAAGGGATGGGAAACATGGATATATTCAAGATTGAAATCTTTTCGGCGGAGCACCCACGTAAGTTCTTGATTCAAGGAACAATAAGTACAAAAAACATCCCCATTAAACCGGATAATAATAAACTATTTGTCAGGCTGTTAAGTGAGAATATGATGGATACACTTAAGAGTATCAATCCGGATACAACTTTACATTACCAATTTGAGACCGTTGCAGGGAAATATAACTTGGCCATCAGCGGAGAAGGAATAAAGACGCAGGTCTCTCAGCTCTCCATGCCGATAAGTCTTAACAAGGAAGTGGTATGCATGCCACCGGCCATTCTTCAACTTGAAGATCAGACAGCCAACCTTGATATTCTAAACCCTTCTTTTACTATAAATGCCGGGGACACACTGAACCTTATTCTAAGCACGGAAAAGGGATCCTGGTTAACCATGCGACTCTATCAGGATTCCGTGCTGGTTGACTCCATAGGATACTTTGTTATGAACGATTCCCTCATATTTCCTATTCTTCCTCCTGCCGGAAGAAGCACCGTGGTATTAAACCTAACCGACCATTTTGGAAATACTGCACAAAAAGAGATTTATCTGAATGTTCCTGTTCCCACACCACCGGAAGTTACTACGGCAGAAAAGAAACCTGTACATGAGTTACCCAAGCTTAATATAACGCCTGCCCGGCTTCAGGAAATGAATAACTTTCTGGACATCCTGAAACATTATGCCACAGGGAGTTTACTGGTCGAGATACAGGGGATAGATCCGGAAGCCATGAATTTTATAGATCAGTTCGAGATCATTGATTATTTGAAGAAAAAAGCAATCGTTTCAAGTTACACTCCTGAGGATGTGGATCAATTACTCTTAATCGCAGCCACACGCAATCCGGAAAAACTTGAAGACATTTACCACAGTCTTGTCACAAACGCCGCCGGTTCACTAAAAGCATTCCTTACAGGCCTTGACCTGGCCAAATCCAATATTTATACTCCGGAACAACTTATGAAATACCTCAAGGAAACAGCTGATTCGGGCATTATTGATAGTACTGAACTCAAACATTTGGTCGTGTCTATGGCTACAGAAAAAGACAAGAACCTCTGGTATATGTATCAGCATTTACTTGATCTCTCAAGTGGAAACATTAAGAAGGCCGTAAATCAGGCAAATCCTGAAAAAAATGAGATATACTCTGCCTGGGAACTGACCAACTTTCTGATTGACAAATCCGAATTACTGGGCTATTCCACGATAAATCTTATCTATCTGTTTGCCCGGATTGCCTCCAACGGAGATCCTGATGTAAATAATTTCCTCAGGAAACTCATTGATAAATCTACCGGAACCTTGCATGATCTTTTAATCAACATAGATTTAAAATTCAACAAGATCAATAAGATCAAAGATCTTTTGGATTATTTGATAAATCATGCCTCACAATACCATTACACGGAAAACGATATTTTGAAAACGCTTACCCGTATTATTATTTCTTCCAATATTGACGAAGACAAAGTAAGAGAATTAATGAGCCACGGAGATATACTCACGGGGGGAAAACCCAATTATCTTTACTGGATCATACCTCTGGTATTGGCAGGAGTTGTTACAGGATACCTGCTCGTGAAGAAAAAGAAAATGTAAAAAGAAAAGTTGAGACTGATACAGGATTTTTCAAAAGATTTTTAATCATTTATATCTTTTTTACAATTTTATTTCTAAATTTGTTAAAATGAGAAAATTTCATATACAATGAAAAGAGTTATCGTACTTACCCTTTTTCTGTTTTCATTGCTTTCGGCATATTCCCAATATTCCAAGGAGGTTAAGAGAGCTTTCATGGATGGGGAATATTTCCTGGCTCTGGAATCCTATCCGGATGCCCTGGAGGGATACAAAAAAGTTTACAAGGTTGACCCTGAAAACGCCAATATTAACTACCGAATGGGTATCTGTTACCTGAATATCCCAGGACAGAAAGAAAAGGCAATCCCATATCTGGAAAAAGCGGTTAAGAAAACGACGGATAAGTATAAAGAAGGAAATGTAAAAGAAAACAAAGCTCCCCAGGACGCTTTCTTCTTTCTGGGTACAGCATATTTACTTCAATACCGCTTTGAAGATGCCAAAACTTATTTTGAAAAATATTTGAAATATGTGGATCCTACAGATACTCTGGACTATGATTTTGTTAAACAAGAGATTGCTGCCATTGAAAGGGCTCGTAATTTTATGGCTCATCCTGTAGCTGTCAGTTTGGAAAATGTCGGAAAGAATATCAATAACACCGGTGCCAATTTTGACCCTGTCGTTTCAGGAGATGAATCAACGTTGGTATATGTTACCAGGCTTAAATTCTATGATGCCGTATTTTATACACGAAAGTCCAATACTGGATGGAGCACTCCCAGAAATATAACCCCTGAAATTCAATCGGACGGAGATCTGTATCCTGCCGGTATCTCTTTTGATGGGAAAACCCTTTTCATGTCCAGAAATGACCGTTTCAACAGTGATATCTGGGTGAGCCATTTGAAAGACGGTCAATGGACCAAAGCCGAGAAACTCGGAAAAAATATTAATACCAAATACTGGGAATCGAGTGCTACTCTATCTCCTGACGGCAAGACTCTCTATTTCACAAGTAACCGTAAAGGAGGTTATGGGGGACTGGACATTTACACCTCACATTTTGATGAGAAAGTCGGAGAATGGGGACCTGCCAACAATCTGGGATCTACCATAAATACAGAGTTCAATGAAGAAACTCCGTTTTTGTCAAAAGACGGAAAAACTCTTTATTTCAGCTCGCAGGGGCATAACAGCATGGGGAACTTTGATATTTTCTACTCTGAGTTGCAAAAGAACGGAACATGGTCCAAACCCCGAAATGTTGGTTATCCGATTAATTCAACTGACGATGATCTCTTCTTTGTACCCATAATTGCCGAAGTTTATGGGTATTACTCGATGTTTGACCCGGTTAAAAGCATTGGAAACAAAGATATTTTCCGTGTTGAATTTTACTCTGATATTAACCCCAGGCCCATACAACTCACAGGAACCGTTCATCTGAAAAACAAACCCGAAACCTATAATAATCCTATTCTTATTGTACTCAGGAACAAAAAAACAGGTGAGATTATAAAAGAAACTTCCATTGCGCCTTCAGAAAAATATAATATTTCGGCAAGGCTTCCGAAAGGAAATTATGTTTTAACATTGCAAGCCAATAGTTATCAACAAAACCGAAAGGAAATTTCTATACCTGAAGATTATTCAGTCTCCTGTATCAGTGAAGATGTAACGCTTGAACCAGTGCCAATTGTAAAAGCCGAATACCTCCCGGTAATATTTTTTAATTTTGACAAAGCCAGTCTTTCTGACAAGGAAAGGGGTAAAGTCAACCGGCTCGCTAATATTATGAAAGATTATCCGGAACTTGTGATTAATATTACCGGTTACGCTGATTCTAAAGGAACTGCAGGTTACAACCGCAGACTGTCCATGAGAAGGGCACGTGCTGTGGCAAATGTTCTGAAAAAAGCGGGGATTTCATCTGCCAGATACAACCTGAAAGGTGCCGGAGAAACAAATTTTATTGCTATCAACCATTATCCGGACGGCAGGGATTGTCCCGAAGGACGTGCCCTTAACAGGAGGGTTGAAATAACTGTTGTCAAGTCTCCGGTAAATACCATAAAACCTGCACCTATTAATGTTCCGGATCAATTGAAGATTAAATAAAAGTAATTCTTTCACTTACGAAACGAATCCGGGATTTTAATTGTGTGTCATGGTAAAAAATGGGGTTTTCACCAAGATCATATGGAGTTTATTATTAATAGGAAACTCGCTTTATGCACAGGAAATCATTGATGATGAAAAGATTTTTTACAATGCCAATCTGCTGAGCCTTTATCACAAGCATGAAAAAGCATTGTCCTTATACCTCAAGCTGGCAGAAAAGTATCCGGATAACAGTAATATTCAATATCTGACGGGAATATCCTATCTTCACATTCCGGGAGAAAAGATAAAAGCCATCCCATATCTGGAGAAAGCATCACAGAATGTATCCAGAAAATACAAGAAAGAATTATTCCAGGAAACCCGTGCTCCTTTGGAAGCCATATTGTTTCTTGGCAGGGCTTACCAGATAAACAACGAATTGAATAAGGCATTGGCAGCTTATACCAGTTATAAAAAGATGCTTCGAAAAAAACAAAGCAAGAACCTGGTAGAACGATGGATCAGGAGCTGTGAAACGGCCAGGAAAATGATGAATAACCCGGGAGATGTCGAGTTTGTTTTTCCCGAACTTTTTAAAATGGGACGTATGGTATATCACCCGGCCATATCAGGTAACGGAGGGAAAATGGTATTCATGGTGGATACCAAATATTACCATGCCGTTTATTTTACAAAATATGAAAACGGAGCATGGACCAATCCGAAAAATATCACCATGGACATTGAATCTGATGGTTTCTATGAGGTATCTTCACTGAATTATGACGGGACAATTCTTTTTCTGACAGTCCCCCGAAAAAGTCAAAAGGATATTTTCATCAGCAGGCATGAAGGTAACAGATGGGGAAAAGCCGTACCCCTTGAAGGAAAAGTCAATTCTTTGCATAATGAGGTTTTTGCATCCTTGTCTCCTGATGGTCACATCCTTTATTTTGTCAGCGATCGCAGTGGTGGTCCGGGATCTCTGGATATCTTCACGGCTACCCTATCTTCCGAAAGGAAATGGGACAACATCGAACCTTTGCCCGGTCCCATTAATACGCCTTATGATGAACAATCAGCGATTCTTACTCCCGACGGAAAAAAATTGTTTTTCAGCTCTAACGGCCACCCCGGCATGGGTGGTTTTGACGTTTTTGTCAGCAAATATGAAAACGGAGCCTGGCAGGAACCTGTCAACCTTGGTTATCCTCTCAATACTACAGATGACGATCTTTATTTTAGTCCGCTGGACCATGGATTCAAAGGATATATTACTCGCCGGTTCATTGAAAAAGAAATAAAATCCTACATAGCTTCTGTCGAATTTTTCTCACCTGAACACCCCCGGCCGGTTGCTCTCTCCGGCAACCTCATTCTGCCTCCCAACCAGATTCTTCCCGCTGATATTAAAATAAATATTAAAGATATCACCGGGAAAGTTACTACTTTGACACCTTATATTTCCAAGGACGGAACATTTTACACAAAACTCCCTGCCGGTACCTACCGGATCACCGTGAACGGAAAAGGAATCACTCCTTATTCCAGGATGATAGTCCTGCAAAAAGAAGACCGGGTAAAGAATCTGGAAATCCCATTGACATATACAGCTCCGGAACAAAGAGTAAATAAGGAGATGTATATTATTTCTCCTGTATACTTTGATTTTAATAAATTCACACTTACCTCTTCAGCCAGGTTAAAGTTGGATAAGATGGCTGACATTCTCAAAGTACTCCCAAATGTTCAGGTTTCTATTGAAGGTCATACAGATGCCATCGGTTCTTGCTCATACAACCGGAAACTATCGCTGAAAAGGGCCAATTCCGTTAAGAATCACCTTGTTTCGAGAGGGGTATCATCATCGCGTCTTGTTGTCATCGGATACGGTGAGAGCAGGCCTGTTACCATCAATAAAAACCCCGACGGTACAGACAACCCTACAGGCAGACACTTTAACAGGCGTGTAGAATTTAGCATGAAAGGAAACACGGCAGACCAGATTCAGGTAAAATATAATATTCCTCCCGAGTTGCTCATTAAAAAATAAAAACAATTTGCTTGACCAATTGTTTCGCGGGAAGAAAAATATTTTATCAGATATTATTAGTATTTTTACATTAATTTTTTAAATTCGACTAAATAAACCATCCATGAAATTTCTGTCAGGTTTACTATTCATTATTATTGCTGGTTTTTTTTCTGTTGTCAAAGCTCAGGAGAAAATCGATCCGGAAACTCTTTACAATGACGGAAATTATTTCTTTTTTAGAGAAGATTACCAGGAAGCCTTGTTTGATTATTTGAAACTCATTGGTACCAAATACGAAAATGCAAATTTGTATTACAAGATCGGATACTGTTACATCCACACCCTCGGAGAGGAAACCAAGGCAATTCCGTACCTCGAGAAGGCCATAAAAGATATAAACCCCAAGTATAAAAAAAGATCCCCAAAAGAAACAAAAGCTCCCGAGCATGCATTGTTTTATCTTGGAAATGCTTATCGGATGAACAACGAACTGGACAAAGCCCTTGAAACCTATCAAAAATTCAAGTCCCTGCCTGATTTTGATGATAAATACAATCGAAATATTGTGGATAATGAGATCAAGGCCTGTGAAAAGGCCAAGATCATTCAGGACATACCCGTACAAATTGAGGAACATAATCTAGGCCAGCCCATCAACACAGGAACCAATAACTATTATCCTGTATTATCGAGAGACGAAAGCACGATTTTCTTTATGACCGAACTAAAATTCTACAATGCTATTTTCATGTCACGCCGTGAAGGAGGAAAATGGACAGTACCCATCAACATCACACCCCAGGTAGAATCCGATGGAGATGCTTATCCTTCAGATATCTCTGCTGATAAAAAGACACTATACCTGATCAAAGGGAGAGGTAATGACAGGGATATTTACATTAGCAAATGGAAAGATGGCATGTGGACCAAAATGATCAGACTCAGCGATCAGATAAATTCAGGTAGGGCGGAAGCCCATGCCAGTCTCTCTCCCGATAACAAAACATTGTTTTTCTCCAGCAACCGGCGGGGAGGATATGGGAAACTCGACATCTACCTGTCCCGTCTTTCTTCTTCCGGAGAATGGGGTCCTCCCGAGAACATGGGAAAAACCATAAATACCCCTTTTAATGAGGATGCGCCTTATCTTTCCGATGACAAGAAACGAATTTATTTTGTCTCGGAAGGACATTACAACATGGGCGGATATGACATATTTTATTCCGAAAAGAAGAACAACGGCTGGAACACTCCCGCCAATATAGGATTTCCTATAAATACAACCCGCGACAATAATTACTTTTTCCCCGTCAGGAACGGTTTGGCTGGTTATCTTTCCAGAATAACCCCTGAAGGATATGGGAAAAAAGATATTTACAGAATCGAAATCCTGCCGTCTAAAAAAAATCAATTTAGTATATTCGAAGGCAAGATAGATATGCATGGCTTGAATGTCGACTGGGACAAAGGTTTTGAGATTCTTATCAAAGATAAAGGAACGGGAGATATTGCAATCAGAGTGATATATGATCCCAGAACAAAAACATTCAGATACTATTCTTATTCTGGTAATTACTTATACGAATATAAACCCGACGATGATTCCAAGTAAAATGATGGTGGGAGACGGTTTGTATATATCATCCGGTTAAAATCTCAAGCTTATGAAACATTATTATGTGTTATCCAGAGTTTTCTTCTTTGCAATGTTGCTTCTTATTATGAATGAGACCTCAAGTCCCCTTGGAGCACAGAGTAAATCGGAGTTAAAAGATTTCTTTGTTCAGGCAGAGTCTCATTTTCTTTATGGAGAATATGAACTGGCAACTCCTTTATACCTGATCCTTTATGAAAGCATGCCGGACAATGCCAATATTGCGTATAAGATCGGGGTTTGTTACCTGAATACCCCGTATGAGAAAGACAAAGCCATCCCTTACCTCGAAAAAGCCTCCCGGAATGCCAGTTATGACGCCAAAGAAGATCAATTTTCAGAATCCAGGGCCCCACTGGATGTGTTCTTTCAACTGGGCAATGCCTACCGTATTAACAATCAACTGGATAAAGCCATCGAAAAATATAAATATTTCAAAAAACAGTTATCCTCTGAAAACAAAATGGTCAATGAAGACTTTGTGGACCAGCAGATCCTTGCCTGCAAAAATGCAGAAAAACTAATGGGAAATCCTCTGAAAATTAGGAAAACCAATCTGGGAGATACTATCAATATTTCTTCTGTCAACCTGAACCCTGTGATCTCAGGAGATGGAAACACACTGGCTTTCACTGCCCATTTCGGGGAAGATATGGTTGTCTATTATACAAAGAGAATACATGGGCAATGGATGGTCCCTGTGGATATTACTACAGAAATAGGTTCAGAGAAAGATTGTTCCACCTCCTGCCTGAATTACGACGGAACTGAACTCTACCTTTACAAAATAGACAACTTTGTCGGAAACATTTACATATCCACTTTTGATGGAAACCAGTGGTCAAAGATCAAAAAACTGAATAAGAATATCAATACGAAATTTTATGAATCCCATGCTTCTATCAGCAAAGACGGGACAACATTGTATTTTACGAGCAACCGTGAAGGAGGCTTTGGGAAATTAGACATTTACGTATCCCATCGCGAAAAAGGAGGTGATTGGGGTTCGGCAAAAAACCTCGGTCCGGTGATAAATACAAAATATAACGAAAACAGCCCTTTTATTTCCATGAATGATTCCCTGTTGTTCTTTTCGTCCGAAGGTCATTTCAATATGGGAGGCTATGATATTTTTGTTTCGAAACGCAAAGGTGACAGATGGAAAAAACCGGACAATATCGGTTATCCCGTCAGCACCACTGACGAAGATTTCTTTTTCCAACCATACAGAAATGGAAAATCCGGTTATATCTCCCTGCTGAACGGTTATAAGAAAATGAATATTTTCCGTCTGGATTTTTTGGGGAAAGCTGAAGAAAGTCCTCTTTTCGATGTCATGGGAATCGTACGTGTCAATGACTCTATCAACCCTTTGCTTAACTCCAATGTCAGGATTCGAATCATTGACATTAACTCACTGGATACTACAGATATCGGAGTGCCTGCTTACAACAGCGGCTGGTATTATTTCCATATTCCGGCCGGTACTTACCGGATTGACTGTAACGGAAAAGGCATTCTTTCTTTTCAGGATACTTTGGTAATTACGAAAGAAGCTCCTTCTCTGAAAATAGTCCGCAACATCAATCTGGCCAAAGACACCTCCTGGACACCTGAAAAGCAACGGGTACAAAGATCTGATACTACTACCTCAGATACCTTTAAGGTTGTAACCAATGTAATGATTAAGAATCCGGATTACGTTGATAAACAAGGACGAAAAGTCTTGTATTATACCGTTCAGGTGATGGCTCTCCTGAACCCTGTTGATGTTTCCTATTTCAAAAATCTCCAGGGAGTGGTTATCCTCCATGGAAAAGACGCTTTCTACCGGTACACGGTTGGTCAGTTTAAAACCCTGAAAGAAGCGGAAAAGGTCAAGAAAAGAATATTGAAAAAAGGATACCTGGACGTTTTCGTAAAGAAAGTATATAATGATTCCGAAGATAAACCTGCAGGATGAAACACGAAAACAACTTTCGATTGGAAAACGATCAGATCCTTCTCCGTGCTTTGGAACCGGAAGATCTCGAGTTGCTTTACAAATGGGAAAATGACCCTGAGATATGGACGGTCAGCAATACCCTGACCCCTATCTCCCGTTTCGTACTGAAACAATATATTGAAAATTCCCATCTCGATATATTCCAATTGGGTCAGGTCCGCTTTATGATAGACCGAAAACCTGTTGCCCCCGATCCGACTGTCAAAACCATCGGAACCATAGATCTTTTCGATTTTGACCCACAGAACATGAGGGTTGGCGTCGGGATTCTGATCAAAGAAGAAGAAGAAAGAAAGAAAGGTTATGCAGGCCAGTCCCTGGATGTTATTATCGAATACTGTTTCTCCGTATTACTGTTGCACCAGGTTTATTGCAATATTCCGGCCGGAAATATTCAAAGCATCCGTTTATTCCAATCGAAAGGTTTTATCGAAACCGGCCGCAAGATAGACTGGCTGAGAAAAGCACAAACATGGGAGGATGAGCTGATCTTTCAACTTATAAAGTCTCCTTCTGAGATGGTCTTATAATCCGGGATATCCTCCAGAAAACGGTAAGTGCCCAAATCATAATCCATTTCACAGCAATAATGGACCAGACCGTTGGTAACTACCAGAAAAGGCACCCGATAACGAAGGTTATATCGGGCAACCTGCTCAAACACTTTATCTGTCACAGGCACCTCAGGGGCTTTGCATTCCACAATCATCCGGGGCTTCCCATCATTAGAAAACACCAGAATATCACTCCGCATGGAAAGTTTGTTCCAGACAAATTCCTTTTCCACCTGCATCAGAGATAAAGGATACTCTTTCACCCTATTCAGAAAAATCAGGAAATTCTGCCTTACCCACTCCTCAGATGTAAGTCTCACATACTTTTTTCTCACCGGATCAAAAACAAAAAGTTTTCCTTCCTGTGATCTTACAGGGATTCTAAACTCCGGAAGATTAAGATTCGTTATCAACGATTGAAATTTTGTATCTTAGCAAAGTTAAAAAAAGTTAGTAGTTCTGAGTTAGTGGTTCTGAGCTAGTGTTTAATATCCATGAACATGGGGTATGATAAAATAAAATGATGGTAGGTATTTAATACATATAATGATGAAAACGAAAGACGAGATAGTACAAGACTGGTTACCAAGATATACGGATAACACGTTGGAAGCCTTTGGAGAATACATCCTGCTTACCAATTTTTATTCATATATTGATTTGTTCTCGCAATGGCATCAGGTACCTGTTACCGGACAAACATCCAACATGCCTAATGCCACCCATAACGGAGTCACTATCATTGATTTCGGTATGGGTAGCCCCAATGCTGCCACTATTATGGACTTACTAACGGCGATCATGCCCAAAGCGGTTTTGTTTCTGGGAAAATGTGGCGGTCTTAAAAAGAAAAATAAACTGGGTGATTTGATCCTTCCCATAGCTGCTATTCGCAGTGAAGGAACTTCTGACGATTATCTCCTTCCGGAAATACCGGCACTGCCTGCTTTTAATCTCCAAAGAGCCGTTTCCAGCTCTATTCTGGAGCATGGCAGGGACTACTGGACAGGAACCGTCTATACAACCAATCGCAGGGTATGGGAATATGACGAAAATTTCAAGAAATATCTTGTCAGGACGCGTGCCATGGCCATTGACATGGAAACTGCCACAATCTTTACCGTAGGATTTGCTAATGAAATACCGACAGGTGCCCTTTTGCTGGTTTCCGATCAGCCGATGATCTCAGAAGGAATAAAAACAAGAGAAACAGACAAATACGTTGACGATAAGTTTCTGGACGATCATCTGAAAATAGGTTACAATGCTTTGATTGACCTGAAAAACAACGGAATATCCGTCAAGCACCTGCGGTTCTAAGCAATTAATTTCCCTATTATGTCATCAGCCACTCAGATCATAGAAGATATTAAAAAAGGAAAACTCTATCCCGTTTATTTTCTTTGCGGAGAGGAACCTTATTATATTGATATAATCTCCGATTATATTGAAAAGAACGTTCTCTCAGAGGATGAGAAAGCTTTTAACCTGCAAATATTTTACGGGAAAGACAGCAACCCTTTAACGATCATAGAGACAGCCAGAAGATTTCCCATGATGGCCAGCTGTCAGGTTGTCATTGTTAAGGAAGCCCAGGAAATCAACAAAACAGACCCTCTTACGGATTATATAAAACAACCTTCTCCTACCACTATCCTGGTACTGAATTACAAATATAAAAAGCTGGATAAAAGGACCAGGTTTTATCAAGCTATCTCCAAGACCCAAACATGCCTGTATTTTGAATCAAAGAAATTATACGATAATCAGATACCGGACTGGATCATAACATATGCATCCCGGAAAAACCTTTCCATGGATTATAATTCTGCTTTGCTTATTACAGAACATATTGGTAACGAGTTGTCCAACATTGTCAATGAGTTGGACAAGCTGGCCATTACACTACCGGAAGGAACAAAACGGATCACTCCCGAACATATTGAAAAGTATATAGGTTTCAGCAAGGATTATAACAATATTGAACTGCAAAAAGCCATCATCAACAGGGATGTTCTAAAAGCCAATCGGATCGTTTTTTACTTTTGCAAAAACAGCAAAGACCATCCCATCCAACTAACGGTATCCTATTTATACTTTTTCTTTTCCAAGTTGCTGGCGTATCTCAGTGTAAAAAAACTTCCCCGTACCAAAATTGCCGAAATCCTGAAAACCAAGGAGTTCTTTCTGAAAGATTATGAAAAAGCAGCACAAAGTTTTACTTATTACAAAATAATAGAGATCATTTCCTTATTACGTGAAACAGATGCACGGTCGAAAGGGATAGGAAATATCACGGCTACAAGCTGTGATCTCCTCAAAGAACTGGTATTTAAAATTTTGCACTAACACTGATTCCATGACCATTGCTATAATTATTTTGACGACCATTGTTTCGGTATATGCTTTCAACAAATCTGATCTTTTTTACAAGCTTACCCTGAATCCTTATTTTATTTTCAGAAACAAGGAATATTGGCGAATATTTACGCATGGATTCATTCATGCAGACTGGGTTCATCTCGGGGTAAACATGTTTGTTTTGTTTTCTTTCGGTATTTTCAATGAAAAATACTTAAAAGAGCTTAGCACACACGGTTATATCCGATATCCGTTGCTCAACTTTCTTATTTTATATGCCGGAGGTATACTTTTTTCCGCAATTCCTACACTTTTCAGACACAGAAACAATGTTTCGTATAATTCGGTCGGGGCATCTGGAGCAGTTTCTGCAGTTGTTTTCACCAGCATCTTCTTTCAACCGAAAAGCCTGATCTATTTTTATTTCATCCCCATGCCTGCAATTGTTTTCGGGATACTGTACCTGCTCTATTCACAGTTCATGGCGAAAAAAAGCGATCAGAACATCAACCACGAAGCACACTTTGCCGGCGCGCTTTTCGGTTTCTTTTATCCTGTACTGATGAATCCCGCCCTAATCCGGTTATTTTTTGCACAGATGGGCTTAATTTAATCCGGGGTTTTCCGGAAAATCAGCCCACAGCTTATATTTCTTTCCCAGGTCACGCAAGACTTTTTTCCATATCTCCTGATCGTTCCCCATCATAATCTGATTCACCCTCAATTTGGCGATCACCCAGGAATTCTCAGATAATTCCCTCTCAAGCTGGCCGGCATCCCATCCGGAATAACCGATAAAGAATCTCAAATTGTTCCGGGTTGCCACTCCCTGTTCGATAAGCTTCTTCAGTCTTTCAAAATCCCCTCCCCAATATATTTCGCTAAAAATAGATTTACTGTCCGGAAGAAGATCCCCAAGCGTATGAATGTAATGAAGTGTATTGGTGGATACCGGACCACCCAAATACACAGGGATGTCCGCTTCAGGAAAATCCTTTACCAGCTTACTGACTGCCATATTTACAGGTTTGTTCAAAACAAATCCCAATGCCCCCTCGTTGCCATATTCAGCCAACAATACGATCGACCTTTTAAAATACTCATCTCTCAGAAAAGGTTCTGATATCAATACCTTACCTTTTCCCGGGATCGTATCTTTTTTTTCAACCGAAAAAAAATCAAATGGCACAATCATACCTTTTTTCACTTTAATAACAAAGTTAATCAAAACCTTCCAACATGATGTCACCAATATCATGCCAAAAACATATTTTTATACCGTCTTTCATGCATTTTACTTTGTAGAAATCTGAAATAATCATTAAGTTTGCACCTAAACAAGCTATAACATGACCAGGTATTTTTGGGGAGGAGTAGTAATCATCTTTATATTTTTTTCTTCCTGTACTTCGCAAAAACAGCTTATTTATCTTCAGGATGTTGATACTTTAAAAGCTCCGGAGGTCTCTAAACAACGTACGCCCGACTATAAGATCCAGAAGAGCGATATTTTGTATATCCGGATCATGAGCATAGACCCTGATATTAATCAGGTCTATAATCCCAATATGAGTCAGAACCAGCAGAATCTTTTTAATAACGATCAGAGTTTTTACATTTATGGTTATTCGGTAAATGACTCCGGATATGTAACCGTGCCATTTATAGGGGATGTAAAAGTGGCCGGTCTGACTGTGGAAGAGGCCAGGAATGCCATTCAGGTACAAACCAATAAAGTATTGAAACATGCTACTGTAGATGTAAAACTGGTCAGTTTCAAATACTCAGTGCTGGGCGAAGTAAATAAACCCGGCACTTATGCCAATTTCAACAATCAACTGACGGTATTGGAGGCCATATCCCGTGCAGGCGACATTACCGATTACGGAAACAGGAAGCGGGTGTTGGTATTACGGCCGGGAGAGACAAAATCTACAGTTTACCGCATAGATCTGACCAATTCCAAATTTCTCACCTCCGATGCATTCTTTCTTTTACCCAATGATATCGTTTATGTTGAACCGATCAAAAGTAAACCATTCCGAATCAATATCCCTATTTTCAGTCTGCTCCTCTCCAGTGTCTCTACACTGATTCTTGTATTATCTTTTATTAAATAATTTATGGAAACGACACCTCCAGAATATCCTTTTATACAAGAAGAAAATATCGATCTTAAAAAATTCCTCTTTAAGATATTATACAACTGGTATTGGTTCGCAATTGCAATGTTTTTTGCCCTGACCATTGCATACCTTGTAAACCGGTATGCCGACCCGATATACAGTGTCACTTCCACCATTATTGTCCGGGACGATACAAAGGCAGGAAAAGGACAATTGTCCGGATACGAAAATCTCATCGAAGGAATGGATATCTTCCGAAGCAAAAAAAATATTTACAATGAAATGGGAATTCTGCAGTCTTTCTCCCTTACCTATAATACTCTTTCCGAACTTAAGGATTTCGAAATCACTTATGTGCTGGTGGGACGAAGAGGAATAAAAGAATCACCCCTTTACAACCGCTCTCCTTTCGTTGTTGAGATTGATACTTCCCATGTACAAATGAGAGGACATCGTGTAAATGTCTTCCTGATGTCCAAAGATAAGTATAGACTGACCATTGACGAAGGGATGAACATTGATACTATTTTGCATTACGGGGACCCATTCATTAATGAAAGTTTTTCTTTTAGGCTCTTTCTCAGAAACCCGGAAACATTCGATCCCGAAGAACAATTATCAAACAAATATTATTTTGTCATCAATGACCTCAAAGCCCTAACCAACCAATATAAGGGAAAGCTTAACATCACGGTGAATGATAAAAAGGGATCTATTCTGATTCTGACTACGCAAGG
This sequence comes from Bacteroidota bacterium, assembly GCA_011374625.1. Lineage (GTDB taxonomy): Bacteria > Bacteroidota > Bacteroidia > Bacteroidales > VadinHA17 > DRPN01. The sequence continues at coordinate 3,190 of DRPN01000031.1, read as the reverse complement.
ACAGGTTGCCCAGCAGGAATGTGATTACCTAAATAAACTGGGCGAGGTTTATATTCGTTCGGGGTTGGAAGAAAAGAACAGGATAGCCACCAATACCATCAAATTTATTGATGAGCAATTGAAGAATATCGTTGATTCTCTCAGAAAAGCGGAAATAAATCTGGAAAACTTCCGGATAAAAAACGATATCATTGACATCAGCAAGGAAGGTATGGCCATTTATGATAAAATCAGTGAATTCCAATCACAAAAAGCCGTTTTGGAGATCCAGAAGAATTATTATCAATACGTCTTGAAATTCCTTGAAAAATCGGTCAATGTCAGTGATATGGTAGCACCGAGTGTGGCAGGCATCACCGATCCGGTACTGATCTCTCTGATTCAGCAGTTGATTGAACTGTACAGTCAGAAAACCAATTTACAATTAACGACCCAACCCAATTCACCAGGACTGAGATTGATCAATCAAAAAATATATGAAACACGTAAACTTTTGGTGGATAATGTCAAAAGCCTGATCCATTCTACCGAGTTGAGTTTAAATGATATTAATAAGAATATAGATGTCCTGACGGTTCAGATCAAGAAGCTTCCCATAAAAGAACGACAATTGCTGGGCATTGAACGGGTTTACAACATAGCCAATCAGATATACACCTACCTGTTGGAGAAAAGGGCCGAAGCCGGTATTGCCAAAGCTTCCAATGTGTCTGACAACAAGATACTGGATATTGCACAACCGGAAAATGCCACCAAAGTAAAACCCAAAACCTCACTGAATTATATGATCGCTTTGGTGTTAGGTTTTATCGTCCCTTTGACCATCCTGTTACTACTTGAGTATTTCAACAACAAGATTATTGACAAAAAAGACATAGAATCCAAAACCCAGGTACCGATCCTTGGAACCATCGGGCATAATACAACGGAAGATAATATCCCTGTTCTTACCCACCCCAAGTCAGCGATGGCAGAATCATTCCGGGCTTTACGGACCAATCTGCAGTACAAGCTGAACGAAAAAAACCAAAAGATCATTATGGTTACATCCACAATCAGTGGGGAAGGAAAAACTTTTGCAGCCGAAAACCTAGGTGTTATCATTGCCATGTCTGGCAAGAAAACCCTTCTCGCCAGTTTCGACCTAAGAAAACCCAAGATACATCGTGATTTTCAGCTTAACAATGAAATCGGCATAAGCTCCTACCTGGCTAACCAACACAGCTATGAAGAAATAATCCGTGAAACGGATATTGAAAACCTGTTTATAGCTACTTCCGGCATAATACCTCCGAATCCCGCTGAATTGTTGGAAAATCCGCGAACAAAAGATTTTTTCTTACAGGCTAAAAAAGATTTTGATTATATCATTGTTGATACACCTCCTTTGGCTATCGTCACCGATACGCTGCTATTGATTCCATATTCCGATACGATCCTATTTCTGGTCAGACAAAACTATTCCAGCAAGGATGTTATTCCCTATCTCGACGACCTGTATGAAAAACAGAAACTGAAAAAACTGGGTATATTGGTTAACGATATCAAACTATCCAGTTACTACGGATACAGCTACGGTTATGGTTATGGCTATGGGTACGGTTATCACTTCGGTTATGGATACAGTTACGGATATGGCCAGGGCTATTATGAAGAGGAAGATATTCAAAAGTCATTGTTACGGAAGGTCTTTCATTTCCTTTTTCATAAATAACGCAGGAGCATGAGCCAACCAGCAAGTAAAAAAGAACCCACTCTCTTTCAGGCATCGCTTCCTTTGCTTTTCCTTATTATTTTTCTCTATCTGAATGTCAGGTTCTTTAAAGACACATTATCCGGATCCAACCAGATGGCTTTGATGCTGGCAGCTGCTATTGCCGGACTTGTCGCTTACAGTACAGGGGTGAGGTGGAAAGAAATGGAGACCAGTATTGTTCGAAGCATCAGTTCGGCAATGCCCGCTATCCTGATACTGTTTCTGATCGGAGCCCTGGCAGGCACCTGGATGCTTAGTGGCGTGGTACCTACGCTGATTTATTACGGACTGGAGATCTTGAATCCCAAGATCTTCCTTTTTGCCTCAATTACTGTTGCTGCCCTTGTCTCCCTGGCCACGGGAAGTTCATGGTCTACTATCGCTACAATCGGCATCGCGCTAATCGGAATAGGAAGGACACTTGGTATTCCTGACGGTTTGGTGGCCGGATCGATCATCTCAGGCGCATATTTCGGAGACAAGATGTCTCCGCTCTCCGACACAACCAATCTGGCACCCGCCATGGCCGGCACTGATCTGTTTACTCACATACGATATATGATCATCACCACCTGGCCTTCGATCACCCTGGCCATGATTGCTTTTCTTATTATCGGGTTTACCTTGCATTATCCGGTTAATCATACAGAAGTTTCCGATGTTATGGCTGCCCTGAAAGATACATTCTGTATCTCTCCTGTATTGTTGATCGTACCTGTTATACTGATCTATATCATTGTACGTAAAGTTCCGGCTGTACCAGCTCTTTTGTCAGGGGTTTTGTTGGGAGTGATCTTTGCCCTGATCTTCCAGCCGCATGTTGTGCGTCAGGTAGCAGATACAAGCGGAAATTATGCCAGGATAGCTTGGATTGCCAGTATGAAATCCATGTTTGGTCCGGTAGATATACCCACACCCAGCCCTATCGTTACCAAGCTACTAGCCACCCGGGGCATGGCCGGCATGCTGAATACCATCTGGCTGATTCTCTCAGCCATGATCTTCGGTGGCATGATGGAATCCGGCAACTTCCTGATCCGCATAACAAAAAGCATCCTCAGCTTTGTAAATAACACTACTTCACTGGTAACCTCAACCGTAGTCACCTGTATCTTTTTTAATATTACGGCTTCCGACCAGTATATCTCTATCGTTGTTCCGGGCAGGATGTTTGCCAAGACATACCGTAAAAAAGGCTACAAGCCGGAGTTGCTCAGCCGTACTCTGGAAGATGCCGGAACAGTAACTTCTGTCCTGATTCCATGGAATACAGGAGGCGCTACCCAGGCTACTGTTCTGGGTGTCCCGACTTTAACTTACCTTCCTTATGCCTTTTTCAACCTCATCAGTCCGTTTATGAGCATTTTTATTGCTGCGATCAATTACAAGATCAGACGGTTTAACCCTGACGAGAGATGACTCCTGACACCCAGG